>DATKCA010000033.1:0-38828 GCA_035544675.1 Thermoanaerobaculia bacterium
GTCGAGTACTTCCCCACCGCGGCGCCGGGCAGCCCGTCCGCGTCGCTGGCCGTCGACATCGCGCCGCGCGGCACGGCGGTCCTCAACGACATCGCCGGGCCGTCCGGACTGAACGTTCCCCAGGGCACCGGCGGACTGCGCGTCACGAGCGCCCGCGAGCTCGTCGTCTCTTCGACGATCTTCGACGACCGCCGCGGTCGCAACGCCGGCACGATCGGTCAGTTCGTGCCGGCGGTCAGACGCTCGGACGGCCTGCGCCGCGGCGTCCTCGCGCAGCTCGCCAACAATGCCGAGTCGCGCACCAACGTCGGCTTCTTCAATCCCAACAACTCCACTGTCAACGTCCGCCTGGAGCTGCGTGACGCGGGCGGCACGCTGCTCGGCCAGGGCACCGTCGACCTCGCCGCTCTGTCGCACCGGCAGAACTCCATCGGAACGTTCTTCCCCGGCGTCGACGTGAGCGATCGCGCGGCGCTTGCCGTCACCTTCGACGCCAGCGCGCCGATCGTCGCGTATGCCTCGAATGTCGACAACGTTTCGGCGGACCAGATCTACGTGTTCGCGATCAACGATCCGGGCCAGGCGCCGTAGTGTGGAGCGCCGCCGAACTCGGCGGCGTTTGGTGGGGGCGCCGCCGGGCCGGCGGCGCCCCACCAGACTATCTGCGGCTTTTGTCCCTGATGGCGCGGAACTCGTCGCCCACCACCCAGTTCGGCATCTCCGCGGCGTTCGCCGCCTCCCAGCCGAGCCAGAAGCCCAGCTCTCCCATCTGAACGGACGATGAGAAGTCCCACGCCGGGTCGAACTCGTCGGCGGGCTGGTGATAGCGCTTGTCGCGGTATTCCTTCTCGTAGTCCGCGCCGAACGAGACAGGCTTGCCCACCACGGTCTGACCCTGATCGACCGAGAAGGCCGGGATCCCGACCTTGCCGAGGCTGAAGTGATCGGAGCGGTAGTAGTAGCCCTGTTCGGGATTCTGATCCGGAACGATGGTCAACCCCATCGCCGCGGCGACGCGCTGCGCGGTGGGAAAGAACGTCGTCCGTTCCGCGCCGATCATCGTCACGTCGCGGACTCTGCCGAACTGATAGATGCTATCGAAGTTCAGGTTCAGCGCGATGCGTCCCGCCGGAACCGTAGGATTCAGCCCATACCACTTCGACCCCAGCAGCCCCTGCTCCTCGGCCGCGACCGCGGCGAAGATGATGCTGCGCTTCGGCGCTGCCGAGCGCGACCACACTCGCGCCAGATCGAGCAGCAGAGCGGTCCCGGTGGCGTTGTCGATGGCGCCGTTGTAGATCGTGTCGCCTCTCTCGTCGGGCGTGGCGATGCCCATGTGGTCGTGGTGCGCCGTGTAGACGACGGCCTCCTCGCGCAGCCGCGCGTCGGTGCCGTCGATCCGGGCCACGACGTTCTGGGTCTCGAACGGCCTGACCGTGCTGGTCAGGGATCCGGTGAGCCGGTATCCGAGGGGCACAGGTTTGAAGTCGCGCGATCCCGCGGAGCGGGTCAGCGCATCGAGATCGTGACCGGCGGCGCGGAACAGATCGCGCGCAAACGCCTCCGTGATCCAGCCCGCCATGCGAAGGGCCGGGTCATCGGGCCCGACACGCGTATACGACTGCTCTCCTCCCCACGAGTTGCGCACGACCTGCCAGCCATAGCCGGCGGCGCCCTCGGTGTGAATGAGAAAGACGGCCTGTGCGCCCTTCACCGTCCCGGTCTCGAACTTGTACGTCCAGCGTCCGTAATACGTGCGCGCGCGGCCCTTGAAGAGATCGGGCTCGCTGGCCGTGGCGGGCGGGTCGTTCACGAGCATGATCAGCGTCTTGCCTCGCACGTCCAGGCCTTTGTAATCGTCCCACCTGTACTCCGGCGCCGTGACACCATGACCGACGAACACGACCTCGGAGTCGAGCGTGCTGCTCTCTCGCTGCGTCTGATCTCCCCCCACGTACTGCTCGAGATGCTTCAGCGGGCCCATCGCGGGCGCTCCGGCCCGTGTGAAGCTCAGGGAGCTCTTCCCCCCGTCGAGCGTGATGCCGACCAGCGGCACTTTCTGGAAAAACGTCCCGTTGTCGCCAGCGGGCTTCACCCCGTATGTCTCGAACTGCGAGGCCAGGTACTGAGTGGTAATCGCGTCGCCCCGGCTCCCCGGTCCTCTCCCTTCGAGCAGATCGCTGGAGAGGAAGCGGACGTGCGCGCGCATGGCGGCCTCGCTGAAGAGATCCATGGCCTGGCGAACGGGTGCGGGAAGTGCGCTCTGCCCAAACAGAGGCGTCGCGGCCAGCAAAATCAATCCCAATCGTTTCATTCGTTCTCCTGTCGTGAGGGTCTATTCCTGCGGGTGGAGAATAACGGAACACGGCGCTTTGCGTGATCCCGGTCACGAAACCGCGAATCGTCACCGGGATCAGGGTAGGGAAGCAGTGTGCGCAATCACTCCTCGTTGAGTGAGTACTTTAAAGTTCGACTACGACCCGGTCACCGCAATCCAGCTTCCGCTCAGCGAGCGCGTCCTGGACCGTCTGGCGGACATCATGTTTGCGAGCGACGAGATTCTCGACATGATCCGCACCACCAGCCGGCTTCCGGACGAGTCCACGCGCGATATCGAGAGGTCCGTCAGGGGCGTATACAACCAGATCAACGAGCTGATGAAGAAGTTGACGGATTAGCCCGGATCTCTCTCAGCTGTCAGCTCTTAGCTCTCGGAGGGAGAGCCGGCTCGCTGCGCCGGTTCCAGCTTCGAGCTCACAGCCGGAGGGTGGCAGCGGCGTACAATCGCTCCGGGATTAGGACGCGCACGCGAAACAGCTCGAGACACTGAACGAGATCGCTCGCATCGCCACGCTCGATCTGGAGCTCCGGCCGATGCTGCAGCGGATCACCGATGCGCTGGCTCGCGCATTCGACTGGCAACTCGTCGTTCTCGTCTCCATCGACCCCGAGCGCCATCGATTCGTCTGTGAGGCGCTGACCACCTCCGTGCCGACGGTGGTTCACGCCGGCTTTCACTGGGACCTCGGAAGCGGCGTGGTCGGTGAAGTGGCGGAGCGCCTCGAGCCGATCGTCATCGACGACGTCCGCCTTCACCCCGCGTTCATCGACATCATGCCCGGCGTGATGTCGGAGATCTGCGTGCCGGTGATGCACAAGGGGCAACTCGTCTCCATCCTGAACATCGAGAGCACACGCGCCGCCGCTTTTCACGACCAGCTGCCCCTGCTCCTCACCGTGGCCGATCAGATTGCCGGAGCCATCGCCAGCGCGCGGCTCTACGGTGAGCTGCAGCGGCGGGCCCGGCTGATGGAGATGATGAGCGAGGTCTCGCGCACCGCGCTGGAAGCGACGAACCTGAGGGAGTTCCTCGATCGCGTGGTGCGATACGTCTACCAGCACTTCGAGCTGGAGATCGCCGCGATCAGGCTCTACGACGCGGCGACGGAGGAGTACGTCCGTGCCGCGGACGCCGGCGCGACGTCGCAGCGCCCCGGCAACCGGTGGCCGCTCACGGCGGGAATCACCGGCCGCTGTCTCCGGACTGGCAGGACACAGCTGGTGCGCGACGTCGAGGCCGACCCCGAATACGAGCGCACCAGCGCGACGGTCACCGCCGAGCTGGTCGTTCCCATCCGCCTTCGCGGTGAGACTCTGGGAGCCCTTAATCTGGAGAGCCCCTCGGCCGACGTCTTCAGCGCGGCCAATGTGATCGCGTTCGAGGCGTTCGCAGACCAGATCGCCGGCGCGCTGAAGATCCTCCGCACCAACGAGGAGTTGACCGCGGCCAAGCTGCAGCTCGAGCAGCAGAAGCGGGACGTCCAGTTCGCGAATACGAATCTCGCGCAGATGATCGACAAGCTCAACGAGGTGTCGGCGCTGGACAGCCTGACGGGCATCCACTCCCGCCGGCACTTCGATCACATGCTCGGCATCGAATGGCGTCGCGCCGCCCGGGCACGGCGCCCGCTCGCGCTGGTCATCGGAGACATCGACTCGTTCAAGGCCTACAACGACAGGCTCGGGCATCCCGCGGGCGACGAGTGTCTCCGCCGCGTCGCGGCGGCGATCGGCGAGACCGTGCAACGTGCCGGCGAGGTGGTGGCCCGATACGGCGGCGAGGAGTTCGCCGTCCTGCTTCCCGATACTGACGCCGAGAGCGCCACCCGCGTGGGCGAGACGATCCGAGCCCGAGTGGCCACCCTGGCCATTCCGCATCCGAGCTCGCCGACGGGCGGCGAGCTGACGATCAGCGTCGGCGTCGCCGCCGCGATGCCCGACGGCGACGAGCACAACGCGCCGACGCTCATCCACTCCGCCGACCGCGCCTTGTACGCCGCAAAGCGAGCCGGCCGCAATCGCGTCGTGACCTGGGGTCGCGATATGGAGCCGCGCGGCCGCAAGTACTCCGCGCCCGGCATCGACGTCTACTTCGAAGCGCGGCTGTGCATTCATGCCGCGCAGTGCGTTTCCGGACTGCCCGCCGTGTTCGACCCGACGGCGAAGCCGTGGATCAATCCCGCCAACTCGTCGCCGCAGCCGCTGGCCGATGCGATCGAGCGCTGCCCGACCGGCGCACTGCACTACGTCCGGCGCGACGGCGGCGCGGAAGAAGTGCCACCACCATCCGATTCGGTCTCACTCGTAACAGGAGGCCCGCTCTACATCAAGGGCGACATCACGCTGGAGAACGTCGACGGAACCGAGGTGCGGAGAGATTCGCGCATGGCGTTGTGCCGCTGCGGCCAGTCGAGAAACAAGCCGTTCTGCGACAACAGCCATCTGGCCGCAAAGTTCGAGCAGTAGTGCCGCCGGTGGAGCGCCGCGCTCCACTCATCTCCTTCGTTTGGGAGGCCGCGGCCTGGCCACCCGCTCCTTCCCCACCGCCGGCACCACCTCCACCCCCCGCTCCCCCCGCCGCCCCGCCCCACCCCGCCGCGCCTTCTCCAGCGTCATCAGAAACCCGAACGCCGGGTCCTTGAACTGCAGGTGGCGCAGCATGCTCCAGTGCCGGCGCACGTAGTCCTGCAGGAACTCGAGCACGTGGCCGAGGCTGATGATGCGGCAGGGGGGAACCTGCGATCCGGGCGGAAATGCACCGAATGCGATGAGCCGCACGACGTATCCGGACGGCAGCACGGAATTCCCGGTGTTCAGCAGCTCTTCGACGACGCGGTCGTTCTCCTCCGCCGAATTGCCGAAGCGGCTGATCACCGCCTTCAGCACGGCCGGGTCGCGGTTGCTGGAGTTGATCCCCACCCGCCCCTCTTTCACTTCGCCGATGATCGTGTCGATCGTGTCGGGAGGGACACCCAGTCCTGGATCGATGTCGCTCACGTCGATGCTCTGGGGCACCTTGCGGCCGGCCGGAACCGGCGCGCCCGACGGAAAGCGGAACGCGAGAATGTCCACGTCCGTCATGGTGCGGAATCCGCCGCGGCCCGCGCCGACGAAGATCGGATGTTCCGCCGACGTGAAGTATCCGTTGAGCTGCAGGTAGGCCTGAACGAGTGAGACGGCGTGGTCCATGGTTTACTTTCGCTCCAGAGTCAGCTCCGTGCGCCCGATCGTCCCCCGGCCCGGGTCATTGAACCACGCTCTCGCATCCGGTTCGTCGAGAAGGAAGGCGCGCACGAAGAGAACCGTCAGCTCCGCGATCAGAGCGTGGCGCTCGTCCCGCCGATTCGAGAACGTGCTGTGGTTCACGTCCTCCATCGTGATGAGGTAGTGAGGCCCGCCCGGTGAGGACTGGAACGGAATCCGCCGGTGCTTCGGCCACGTGCGATAGATGAGGCTGGTGTCACACGTTCCGGTCATGTTCAGCACGGGCACACCGATGTTCGCGAATCCATCGGCGGCCAAGATGCCGTCCATGCGCGGCATGGACATCGGAACGATGGCGTGGACGCGCTCGTCTCGAAACGACTCACCTCCGGCCAGTCGCATTCCAGCGACCGCAAACGCGGTGAACGCGCCGGCGGAGTGACCGGCCACCGCGATGCGCGAGACGTGGGGCAGCTGGTCGATCACGAACGAGACATCGAGAGGCCGGTTGACCCAGTTGATCCGCTCCTTCGTGGCGCGATAGAGATGGCGGTAGCCTCGCTCGAGCATGGCGCGGTCCGTTCCCGCGTGCGTGATGTGCACTGCCACGAAGCCGGCCTCTGCGAGCGCCTGCCCGAGATACTCGTAGGAATCGCGATCCTCACCGATGCCGTGGGAGAAGATCACGGCATGCCGCCGTGTCATCCTGAGCTGCGAAGGATCCCCGGGCTCCCGCGGCATGTAGATCTTGACCGGGACGTCACGCCCGCGTCTCTCGTCGCGCCAGACGTGCTGCTCCGCGTCGACACCGAACGGCGCGGGTGAGTGCACCCGCGCTCCATGGTTCTTCGGAGCAGCGTCGGGCAGCGACGTGCAGCAGGCACTCGCGAAGAGGAAGACGACAGCCGCGCGGATCAATCAATTCAGCTTCCGAAGCCAAGGCAATGCCAGTACACTTCTCCTATCGATGACCACAGAGACCGCGGCAGTGCCGAAACTGCAGTACGATTGTTCCAAGTGCCCCGCCTACTGCTGCAGTTACGACCGGATCTCGGTCTCCAAACGCGACCTGAACCGGCTGGCCCGTCACTTCGGAATCGATCCCGAGACCGCCGCCACGCGGTTCACCAAAACCGTGGATGGCGAGCAGGTTCTGCGCCATCAGAAAGACCAGATCTTCGGCACTGTCTGCATGTTCCTGGACACCAAGAAGCGCCGGTGCACCGTCTACGACGCCCGCCCCGGCGTCTGCCATGAGTACCCGGACAGACCCCACTGCGGCTACTACGATTTCCTTCGCTGGGAGCGAAGTCATCAGGAAGACCCTGAATTCGTCCCGATGAGAAGGTATTGAAATCGCATAGCTGTACGGAATCGTTGTGCCTCACCGCATGACAAAGCGTTGTGTTACGGCCGGCGTACTCCTTCTACTCGTGTTTTCAGCGACTACCCTCGCCCAGTCGTCCGACGTGGAGCTGAGCGAAACAGTCTCGGTCAACTACGTCATGGTCCCCTTCACGGTGCTCGGATCGAAGGGGATTCCGATCACCGACCTCACGGCGAAGGATGTGTCGCTGCTCGTCGACGGCGTACCGGTGGCCAGCGACCTGTTCGAGAAGTCGATGAACGCGCCGGTGTCGTTCACCATCCTCCTGGACGGATCGGGCTCGATGGCGCTGTCAGGCAAGATGGAAGCGGCGCGCGCGGCCATCCGGACCCTCGTCTCCAGGAGCAAGCCGGGAGACGACTTCTCGCTGTACGTGTTCGATGACCGGCAGGCCAACGAGGTCGTCCCCTTCACCGACAACGCCAACGTCGTGCTGCGCGCTCTCGAGCAGGTGAAGACATACGGCAAAACCGCGTTCTTCGACGCCATCGCCACGATGCCCGCTCGCAGCCAGCTCGGCAAAAACCCGACCCGGGCCATCATCCTGCTCAGCGACGGGATCGACAACGCCTCGCGTCTGACCCGGCTGCAACTGGCGGCCAGGCTCGAGGGCGTATCCGTTCCGATCTATGCACTCGGTCTCCGCCAGCCTTCCGAGCACCGCCCCAGGCGGCAGGGGCTGCGCGTGAGCGAGGAGCTGTCCGACCTCGACGTGCTCGAGGAGATCGCCAACGAGACGGGGGGCAGGTTGTTCCTCGGAACGAAGCCCCAGCAGTTCGCGGTTGCGGCCGCCGTCATGGACCGGAACCTCCGCGCGCAGTATCTGATCGGCTTCGCTCCCACCGGAAAGGGTCCGGTCAAGTACAGAAAAATCGCATTGAAAACCGCGGGCCGCGTACGTTCCGTGCGCGTCCGCGCTGGCTACAACGGGACCGAGCCGCCGCTCCAGAGCAGCGGCCGCCCGCCATCACGCCAGGCAAAACGCAATGAAAGGAAAGGTAGTTGATGAGAATCATGAGAGGTGCTCTCTTGGCAGCCGGGGTGGCTGCAATCCTCGGAGGGTGCGCGACGACCAGCACGGTCGACCGCCGGATCTCCGAGGTACAGGCTGAGACGAATCGAAAGATCGAGTCGGTGGCCGGACAGGTGGAAGACCTCCAGCAGCGTCAGCAGCAGACCGAGGTCCGCATCGATCAGCTCAGCCAGGAATCGCGTGAGGCGCTGCGGCGGGCGCAGGAGGCCGGTGTCCTGGCCAAGGGCAAAGTGGTCTTCGAGCAGGCATTCACCGAAGACCGCGTGAAGTTCAGAACCGACGAGTACGACCTGAACAAGATGGCGCAGGACGCTCTCACCGAGTTCGCCACACGGGTGAAAGGACTCGACACGCAGTACTTCATCGAGATTCAGGGACACACCGACGACACAGGCGGCTCGCGCTATAACGACGAGCTGGGACAGAAGCGCGCCGACTCGGTGCGCCGCTATCTCTCGCGGACGCATACGATCGCCCTGAACCGCATGTCGACGATCTCGTACGGCGACACGCTGCCGGTCGAGCCGAACCGCACGGCCAAGGGACGCGCGGCCAACCGCCGGGTCGTGCTGGTAGTGCTGGAGTAATGACTCTGTGAGCCTCTGTGTCCTCTGTGACTCTGTGGTGATCATCCCCCCGGGGCATCACCACAGAGTCACAGAGGACACAGAGACCTCACGGAGTGAACGTCGCCACGACCGGCGCATGGTCGCTGGTGCCGACTTCACGCATTGACGGGCAGGAGATCGCGCGGCGCGCGATCTCCTCGCTGGCCAGCACGTAGTCGAGCCGCCAGCCGATGTTGCGCTGTCGCAGGTTGCGCCACGGCGCCCACCACGAGAAGTAATTCTCGTCGTCGGGATAGAGCGCGCGGCCGACGTCGACCAGACCCTGGGCGATCAGCTTCTCCAGCAGCTCGCGCTCGAAGGGCAGCTGCCCGATCGCGCGCGGCTTCCGCTCCTTGGGATGGACGTCCATGTCCGTCCGGGCGATGTTCATGTCGCCGCAAAGGACCAGCTTCAACCCCCGCTGGCGGATGCCGGCGGCGTACTGAATCAAAGCGTTCACGAACGCGACCTTCGCGTCGAAGTCCTTCCCGCCGTTCGGGACGTACACGCTGGTGAACACTGTGTCCTCGATTTGAGCCTCCACGATGCGGTTCTCGTGGTCGAAGGCCGGGTGGGTGAAGGTGACCGCCGGCGCGAACGAGTGGCGCACGTGCATCGCCACGCCGGAGTACCCTCCACCGCCGTGCCAGTAACACGTATATCCCTCAGTCATACAGGTTTGCGGCACTTGCTGGAGGTTCGCCTTGATCTCCTGGAGGCAGATCACGTCAGGCTGTTCAGCGGCCACCCAGGATGCGAATTGCTCGTGGCGGGCGCGGATTCCGTTGACGTTCCAGGTGGCAATCTTCATGGTGCGCCGATTGTATTGGGAAGCGCTCAACTGGAGGGTTCACGCATGCGGAAGCTCATCATCCTGGCCATTCTTCTCTGTTCTTCGACCGCTGTTCTCGGGCAGGGGATCGATCGTGACCGCGATCGCTGGCGCGACGGCGAGCGCGAGCGCCGCGACCGGCGATACGACCGCGACCTGTTCGAGCTGACTCCGTTCGGCGGCTATCGCTGGGGCGGGACGCTGTACGGCGACACGACCGGGTTCCGCGACGACTTCGACATCGCCGGGGGCGGCAACTTCGGCGTCCACTTCGGCATCCCCCTCGGATTCTCCGACGCGAAGCTCGAGCTGATGGCCAACCGGCAGAACACGTATCTGCAGTTCGGCGGCGGTCTCTTCGACCCGAATGAGCGAGTGAGCGACTTCGATGTCACGTATTACCACGCCGGCGTGCAGTTCCCGTTCGTGACCGGCGCGGGTGTGAATCCGTTCATCGTGCTGAGCGCGGGCGTCGCCAACCTCGACATCAATACACCCGGTCTCAGTCAGGAAACGCGCTTCTCCATGTCGGCCGGCGTCGGCGTGAAGGTGCCGCTCAATCGCAACGTCGGATTGCGCGTCGAGACGCGCGGGTACTTCACCTCGCTCGACGACCGCGACGACGACTGCTTCCGCTGCAACAGGGAGTTCGGCCGCGACCTGTATCAGGGCGAAACAACCGTGGGACTGGTGATCTCCTTCTGAGTTTGTGGAGGACCCCTACTGCCAGCGAAACACCTTCAGCGCGACGATGTAGCTGACCAGCGTCCAGACCACCAGGTTGGCGAGCTGCGGCAGAACCTCGCCAAGCGTCGCGGCGTCGTTCATCACCCCGCGCAGAGCGTCGTTGAGCGCGGTGAGCGGCAGCGCGCGGATGATCGGCTTCACCGCTTCGGGGAATCGCTCGTACGAGAAGAAGATGCCGGAGCAGATCCACATCGGCACCATGACCAGATTCATGAGACCGCTGACCGCCTCCAGCGTGCGAACCCGGGCCGCGATGAGCAGGCCGAGACCCGCGAAGGCCGTGCCTCCGACGAAGCAGATCAGCGCGAACACCACGATCGATCCGTGAATGGACACTCCGAATACGAGCCACGCAAAGATGACCAGCACCGTGACTTCGAATACCAGGAACACGAGGCGTGACAGGAACTGGGCGATGAGGTAGTCGCTCTTGCGCATCGGCGTGGCCACGAGCCGCTTCAGCAGCTTCTTCATCCTGGCGTTGACGACGCTGAAGCCCATGCCCCACATGCCCGTGCTCATCAGGTTCATGCCGAGAAGCCCGGGGACGAGGAAGTCGATGTAGCGCGAGCCCTGTTCCCGGACGACCTCGTCACGCGAAGCGAAGACGTCACGCCGGCCGGCCGCGCTCTGCAGCGCGCCATCCGCCTCGACGCGCGCCGTTCGCGCTTCCGGTCGCGTCGGATCGAGGCGATAGACCGGGGCCTCGTCACCTTCGACGAAGAGCGAGATCTTTCCGCGGCGAAGCGCTTCGCGGCCGGCCGCGGGCTCGTAGATCCGCGGCTGCAGCGCCGGCGACTTCGCCAGCGCGGCCACGCGCTGCCCGGCCTTCGGCCCGGCAGCCACGCCGACAGGAATGCGATCGGGCGGCTTCTCACGAAACGCGAATCCGAGCGCCAGCGTCAAGAGCAGCGGGAACCCGAACACCCAGAACATCGCCTCGGTCTCCCGCAGGAACTCCTTGAAGCGCGCCACGGTCAGCTCGTACAGCGCCCCTCGCGGCTCAGACATCGCGCAGCTCCCTGCCGGTCAGCGAGACGAAGAGATCCTCCAGTGTGGCCTCGTGTGTCGAGAGCGTACGGAGTTTCGACCCGTTCCGCTCCACGATGGCCAGGAGCGCAGGAACGGCACCGGCCAGCGAGTCGACGCGCAGCGACCACGCGTCGCCGCGGCGGGAGCATCCGTGAAATCCCGGCACCGCTTCGAACGCTGCGGCGTCCATCGCCGGGTCGCTGGCGAACTCGATGATGTTCCTTGCCTCCAGCTTGGCGATCAGCTCCGCGGGAGTGCCGAGAGCGATGAGGTGGCCGTGGTCGACGATGCCGATGCGGTCGCACAGGCGGTGCGCCTCATCCATGTAATGCGTCGTCAGGAGAACCGTGCCGCCCTTGGCGCGGAACCGCGTCACCACCTCCCACAGCTGCAGACGGCTCTGCGGGTCGAGCCCGGTGGTTGGTTCATCGAGGAAGAGGATGTCCGGCTCGCCGATGATCGCGCACGCCACGGCCAGACGCTGCTTCTGACCGCCGGAGAGCCTGCCCACTCGTGAGTTGCGCTTCTCGTCGAGCGAGAGCTCGCGCAGCACGTCATCGGGCGCGGGACCGCGGCGGTAGAACGAGCGGAAGAGCTTGAGCGTCTCGTACACGGTGAGCTTCTCGTTGAGCTGCGTCTCCTGCAGGGAGATGCCGATGCGCTCGCGCAGCTCGCGCTCCGACTCGCGCCAGTTCATACCGAAGATCTCCACCGTGCCGCTGTCCGGCCTGGTCAGACCTTCCAGGATCTCGATCGTGGTGGTCTTGCCCGCTCCATTCGGTCCGAGGAGGCCGAAGCATTCGTTGCGATGGACGGAGAGGTCCAGCCCGTCGACGGCTTTCACGTCGGGGTAGTACTTGCGAAGCTCGCGGCAGGAGACTACGAAGTCGGTCAAGCGCCGGGGATGATTGCACAAACGGAGCGCCCCTGACGCCGCCGGGTCGGCGGCGCTCCACTTGACGCCGCCGGGCCGGCGGCGCTCCACTGGGGAGAATGCGCGCTGTCATATTCGATCGTTTCGGCGATGAATCCGTCCTCCGCATCGGCGAGGCTGAAGCGCCGCCGATGGACCGCCACTCCATCCGCATCGCGGTGAACGCGACGGCCGTCAATCGCGCCGACCTTCTCCAGCGCGAAGGCCACTACCCCCCGCCACCCGGCGCATCGGCGATCCTCGGGCTGGAGTGCGCGGGACGTGTGATCGAGGTCGGATCGAACGTGAGCGGGTGGCGGGTGGCGGACCGCGCCATGGCATTGCTGCCGGGAGGTGGCTACGCGGAAGAAGCGGTCGTACATGCCGGCTCCGCGATTCCGGTGCCGGACGCCGCGAGCGACGATGAAGCGGC
Source organism: Thermoanaerobaculia bacterium (assembly GCA_035544675.1). Taxonomy (GTDB): domain Bacteria; phylum Acidobacteriota; class Thermoanaerobaculia; order Gp7-AA8; family Gp7-AA8; genus DATKCA01. Next base: position 12,530 of record DATKCA010000033.1, read on the forward strand.
GGCGATCCCGGAAGCGTTTCTCACCGCGTTTCTGAATGTCTTCGAGCTTGGGAAAGCCCGGGCCGGAGAGACCCTGCTGATCCACGGCGGCGGCAGCGGCGTGGGGACGGCCGCAACGACTCTGGCAAGACTCGCCGAACTGCGCGTCGTAGTTACCGCCGGGTCGGACGACAAGTGCGCGCGATGTCTCGAGCACGGAGCGGACCTGGCGATCAACTACCGGAAAGAGGATTTTGCCGAGCGCGCCGGCGAAGTGGACATCGCCCTCGATCACATCGGTGCGAAGTATCTGCCGCGCGACCTGCGGACTCTGCGGACGGGCGGCCGCGTCGTAGTCATCGGATCGATGGGAGGGCAGCGCGCCGCGGAAGTCGATGTGCTCTCGCTGCTCGCGAAGCGGCTGCAGATCATCGGCTCGACGCTGCGCTCACGCACCGCGGCGGAGAAGGCGGCCATCGTCTCCGCGTTCCGCAAGCGATTCGGATCCGATCTCGAGGCCGGGCGGATCCGTCCGGTGATTCACCGCGTGATGCCGCTCGAGGAAGTGGCTGAGGCGCACCGCCTCATGAAGTCGAGCGAGCACTTTGGAAAGATCGTGCTACGCGTCCGCTAGAAAATATGCGCCGCCCCACAACTTCAGGTCGATGAGCTTGCCCTCGTTCTCGCGCTGGACGAGCCACTCCCGCAGACCGCCGGCCGGCACCAGGTGGATCGTGATGTCTTCGCCGCCCACCCCGCCGCCTTTCCCCTGTTTCTCCACGCCATGGGCGCGATAGAAGCCGACGATCTCGGAGGTGATGCCCGGCGACGATGGACCGCGCGCCAGAAGCTCGAGATGCGTGCACGTGTATCCGCTCTCCTCTTCGAGCTCTTTGCGTGCCGTCGTCATCGGATCGGCATGTCCGCCCTCGTCGCCGACGAGACCGGCCGGCCAGTCGATGACGCGGGCGTTCACCGGCTGGCGGAACTGCTCGGTGAGGATGACGTGCCGGTCCGGCGTCACGGCGATGACCGCCACGGCCTCTTTCCCCTTCTTCCGCTCCACGTACTCCCAGCCGTCGCGCTCGATGACGAGAACCCGCTCACCTTCGAAGATCGTCTTCATGAGTCACCTCTAAGGGATCATCCGAAGAGCGACCCCTGTGCCAGCCTCCGCCGGAACGACGCGACCGACAGCTCGCTCTCGTCCTGGTTCAACCCGAGCCGGCGGGAGGTCACGTCGAACAGCGTGTCGATGTGATCGGCCACCACGCCCTCTCCCCGCCCGCGCACGCCCCATTTCGCGTCGTAGAGCTTCCCGCCGCGCATGTCGCGCACGCGGTTCAGCACCTTGTCCTTCCGGTCGGGATAGTGCTCCTCGAGCCACTTTTCGAAGAGCGGGGCCACGGCCCACGGCAGGCGCAGCACGACGAATCCCGCCCACCGCGCGCCTGCCTCTTTGGCCGCCTTGAGAATCGCCGGCATCTCGTGCTCGGTGATGGCCGGGACGACCGGTGCCACCATCACGCCCGCCGGAATGCCCGCCGCCGCGAGCTGCGCGACGGCGTCGAGGCGCAGCGCCGGCGTGGCCGCGCGCGGCTCCATCACGCTGGCGGTCTTCGGATCGAGCGTGGTGATGGAGACGAACACGCGCACCGCCTGAAAGCGAGCGAGATCCTTGAGCACGTCGATGTCGCGCGTGACGAGATGGCTCTTGGTGATGATCACCACCGGATTGCGAAAATCGGCCAGCACCTCCAGGCACCGGCGCGTGATTCCGAGCTTCCGCTCGATCGGCTGATATGCGTCGGTCACGCCGCTGACCGCGATGGTCTCTGCAGTCCACGACTTCGCATTCAGCTCGTCGCGCAGCAGCTCCGGCGCGTCCTCCTTGACCAGGATGCGGGTCTCGAACTCCAGGCCGGCGGACATGCCGAGGTATTCGTGGGTGGGACGGGCGAAGCAGTAGATGCAGCCGTGCTCGCATCCGCGGTAAGGGTTGATGCTGGCCTCGAAGCCGACGTCGGGGCTGTCGTTGCGGGCGATGATCGTGCGCGTGGGATCGCGCATGTAGATCGTGCCCGGCGCGCTCTCATCGGGCACCGCGTCGTCGTCGAGGACGTACGCGAGCGTCTCGAAACGATTCTGCGGATTCCAGCTGGCGCCGCGGCCCTTCATGGAGCCAGCACCGCTGTGCCGATCAGCGCGCCGCGCCGGAGGTCGAGCAGTGCGTCGTTGGCCTTCTCCAGCGGATATCGTTTGCGTCTGGTCTTGATGTTGAGCGGGGCGATGGTGCGGAAGAAGTCCTCACCATCCTGCCGCGTGAGGTTTGCCACCGAACGGATCGAGCGCTCGCCCCACAGCAGCTCGTACGGGAACGCCGGGATGTCGCTCATGTGGATTCCGGCGCAGACCACGGGCGCGCCGCGCCGTACGGCGCGAAGGGCCTCGACCACAACCTCTCCGGCCGGCGCAAAGATCACCGCCGCGTCGAAGTTGCGCGGCGACCTCTCGCTGACCGAGCCCGCCCAGATGGCGCCCATCTCGCGCGCGAACGACTGCGCCGCGGCGTCCCCCTCGCGGGTGAACGCGAAGATCTCCCGCCCCTCCGCCCGCGCCATCTGCACGGCGATCTGCGCCGCCGATCCGAATCCGTAGAACGCGATCCGCCGCGCATCGCCGGCAAAACGCCAGGCCCGGAACCCGATCAGGCCGGCGCAGAGCAGCGGCGCCGCTTCCTCCGCCTCGTACTCCTTCGGGATGGCGAAGCAGAAGCGCTTGTCGGCCACGACGTACTCCGCGAAGCCGCCGTCGCGCGTGTATCCGGTGAACTCGGCGTTCTCGCAGAGGTTCTCCTTGCCGGCGCTGCAGTACGAGCACGTGCCGCACGTCCAGCCCAGCCAGGGCACGCCGACGCGACGTCCGCTCTCGACGTCGATTCCGACGATCTGGTGGCCGGGAACGAGCGGAAGCTTCGGATGGTGCAGATCGCCATCGACCACGTGCAGGTCCGTGCGGCACACCGCGCAGCACTCCACGCGGATCAGCAACTCTCCCTCCCGCCGCTCCGGCATCGGCACCTCGGCCCGCTCCAGAGGCTTGCGCTGCTCACGGAGAACCATGGCGTGGATCACAGACCGCAGCGTACACGCCTCGTCAAGAAAATCTACGCCTCGTGGGTTAGGCCTTAGTCCTTAGTCCTTAGTCCTTGGGAGATCGCACCCGACACGATTCGCCCAACGGACTAAGGACTAACGACTAAGGACTAAGGCCTAACGACTAACGACTAAGGACTAACCCGCCGGCACGCCCACCGGCGTGACCGCCGCCCGATCCTCCTCGCCGGTGCGGATGCGCACCACCCGATCGACCGGCATCACGAAGATCTTGCCGTCGCCGACGTCTCCGGTTCGCGCGCCGCTGACGATCGCGGCGACGGTCGTCTCCACGAAGTGGTCCGACACGCCGATCTCGATGCGCACTTTGTCCGACAGCTCCATCTTCACCGTGGTCCCGCGATACGTCTCCACGCGCTCGGTCTCGCCGCCGTGTCCCTGCACGCGGCTGATGGTGAGGCCGGCCACGTTGGCGCGAAACAGCTCCTCGAGGACCTGAGACAGCCGGTCGGGCCTGATGATCGCGACCACGAGTTTCATTCACCCCTCCGATCCAGCAGCAGAATCGCCCCTTCGCCGCGGCTGTAGGCCTCCTCGCCGTGCTGCGTGAAGTCGAGGCCCATGCCCTCTTCGCGCGCGTCGGTGCGCAGGCGCGACACGAGGGATATGGCCTTGACGATGACCAGCGTGACGAGGGCGCTGTAGAGAATCGTGGCCACGATGGCGAGGGCCTGCACGCCGAGCTGCCGCAGGCTGCCGTCGACTCCGGCCTGGTTCCATGAGGTCTCGGCGAGCACTCCCGTCAGCAGCGCGCCGACGATGCCTCCGACACCATGCGCGGCGACGACGTCCAGCGAGTCGTCGAGGCGCGTCCGGGCGCGATAGAGCAGCGCGTAGTAGCTGGGCATGGCGGCGAGGGCGCCGATGGCGATCGCGGAGAGCGGCCCGACGAAGCCGGCCGCGGGCGTCACGGCCACCAGTCCGACCACGATGGCCGTGGCCGCGCCGACCGCCGTGGCCTTCCTGTTGCGGATCAGATCGAGCATGGTCCAGACCACCAGCGTGGCCGCCGGCGCGAGCATGGTGTTCACGAATGCCAGCACGGCGATCCCGTTGGCCGCCAGCGCGCTCCCGCCGTTGAAACCGAACCAGCCCAGCCAGAGCAGCCCGGCGCCGAGCAGCGTGAACGGCACGTTCTGCGGGAGGATGGCCTGCCGCGCGTAGTCCTTCCGCGTTCCCACGACGAGCGCGCACACCAGCGCCGCGGCGGCCGCGTTGATGTGCACCACCGTGCCGCCGGCGAAGTCGAGCGCTCCCAGTCTGGACAGCCACCCGCCACCCCACACCCAGTGCGCGACCGGCGCGTACACCGCCAGCGACCAGATGGTGATGAACGCCAGGTACGGGCCGAACCGCATCCGCTCGACGATCGCGCCCGAGATCAGCGCCGCCGTGACGATGGCGAACGTTCCCTGGTAGGCGAAGAACAGCAGGTGAGGAATCGTCCCTCTCGCCTCCAGGCCGATGCCGCGCAGAAACAAGTTCGCGGTGCCGCCGTCGAACGCAATCGAGTAACCGAAGAACGCCCAGGCCAGCCCCACGAACCCGGCCGCGGAGAAGCTCATCATCAGCGTGTTGAGAGCGTTCTTCGCACGCACCAGGCCCCCGTAGAAGAAACCGAGGGCCGGGGTCATGAGGAGGACGAGGGCGGTGGAGACGAGAAGCCAGGCCGTGTCGGCGGCGCTGATTGAAGCCACGGTGATCCCTCCGTGGTTTCTGATGATTATAGATGCAAAGATGAGTTAGCCTAACGCCGCTCCATGCAGCGGGAAGAGAAGTCGGAACGAAGCCGGCGGCAGGTGCTCGACGTCGCTCTGCAGCTTTTCTCGCGACACGGATACCGCGCCACCAGCGTGCGGGACATCGCCAGGAGGGCCGGTCTCTCCACCGGCAGCCTCTACCATCACTTTCCGGACAAGGAAGCGATCTTCAACGCCCTGCTCGACGAGCTGTGGCAGATCGCCGACAGCCGCCGCTTCCCGTTCCGCCGCGCCCTTTTGGCCGGCAACTTTCCAGACAACCTCGAGCAGCTTGGATTCGCGGCGCGGGACAGCATCGTGGAGTTCCGCCAGTACGTGACGCTGATCTACGTCGACATGCTCGAGTTCGACGGCACGCACATCCGCAAGTTCTACGGCGAGATGGCCCGCCACTTCGCGGAAGTGCTCGCCGAGAACGGAATGCTGGAGAAGATGCAGCGCCAGCTTCGTCCCGGCGTTCCGGCCGTGTCCGCGGTGATGCTGACGATGCGCGTCTTCTTCAGCTACTTCACCATCGAGATCCTATTCAACGTCCCGGAGCCTTTCGGCAAGAACTCCACCGAGGTGGTCAAGGACATCGCGGATGTCCTGCGGAATGGAATGATCTGATGTGACAGGAGAATCATGAAAAGACTACTGACCCTGCTCCTCTTCGCCACGACACTCGTCGCCCAGCCGGTAGACGACGAATACACGAAGCAGATTCGCGCGTTCACGACCGGGCCGCAGTTCATGACCGACCTCGTCGATCATCTGCCCGCCTCCGACCGCGTTCCCTCGCCCCTCCGGTTCCACGGCTACATCGCCGGCGCCGAGAACCGCCTGACCTACGCGGAGGACGTCTACCGCTACATGCGCGCGGTGGAGGCGGCCACCCCCCGCGTGAGAGTGTTCCCGATCGGAAAGAGCGAAGAGGGGCGGGAGATGATCCTCGTGGCCGTGTCCGACGAGGCCAACCTGGCCGCGCTCGACCGCTACAAGGACATCACCCGGCGCCTCAGCGATCCCCGGAAGATCAGCGATGCCGATGCCGCGGCGCTCATCGCCGAGGGGAAGCCGATGTATTACGCCACCGGGGCGATGCATTCCCCGGAGACCGGCAGCCCGGAGATGCTGATGGAGCTGGTGTACCGGCTGGCCGTCGAGGAGACGCCGCTGATCCAGAACATCCGCAGGAACGTGATCGCGCTCTTCACGCCGGTCCTGGAAGTGGACGGGCGCAATCGCATGGTGGACCTGTGGCGTTACCGGCAGGCCAATCCCAACGTACCCACGCCGCCCCTCATCTACTGGGGCCATTACGTCGCTCACGACAACAATCGCGACAACATCGGCCTGGCGCTGAACCTGAGCCGCAACGTGATGAAAGCCTATTTCGACTTTCATCCGCAGGTGATCCACGACCTGCACGAGTCGATACCGTTCCTCTATGCGTCGACCGGCACCGGGCCGTACAACCCCGCGCTCGATCCGCTCATGATCGATGAGTGGCATCGCATGGCCTATCACGAGGTCAACGAGCTGACGCAGCGCGGGCTCCCCGGCATCTGGACGCACGGCTTCTACGACGGCTGGGCTCCCAACTACATGTTCTGGATCGGGATGGGCCACAACACGATCGGCCGCTTCTACGAGACGTTCGGCAACCGCTGGCCAACTACTGAAACGCGCATCGTCCGCGACGCCAGCGAGCGGGCCTGGTACCGGCCCAATCCTCCGCTGGCGCAGGTGCGATGGTCGCTCCGCAACAACGTCAACTTCTCGCAGAGCGGCGTCCTCCTGGCGCTGTCGGACATGGCCAGGAACCGCGAGCACTTCCTCAAGCAGTTCTGGACTCTGTCGAAGCGCTCTGTGGCCAAGGCGGCGAACGAAGGGCCGGCCGCGTACGTCATCGACGGCGCGCAGAAGCGGCAGGGCAACGTCCGCGAGCTGCTGACGGTGCTCAGCGGCCATGGCATCGAGATTCACGTCGCCGACGCCGCGTTCAGTCTGGCGCCTGGGTGGCCGCCCCCGAAAGACAAGGAGAAGCAGGAGGAGAAGGTCAGCTTCGCGAAAGGCAGCTACGTGATCCGGATGGACCAGCCGTACAGCCGCCTGGCCGACACGCTCCTCGACGTGCAGTACGTCCGCCCCGACGAGCGGGTGTACGACGACACCGGCTGGACGCTGGGATACCTGAAGAACGTCGACGTCCGCCGCATCGCAAACGCCGAGGTGCTGAAGGTGTCGATGAAGCCGTGGACTCCTCCGGCCACGGCCGCCCTGGCCATCGACGGCGGGCGTCTCCACGCGGTCGAGAACGCCGCCGACATCTCCCTGGCCCGCCTCCGCTTCGCGAACCCGAGCGCGAAGATGTCCGTGGCCGAGGAAGAGTTCACGTCGAAGGGGAGGAAGTTCCCGCCCGGCACGGTCATCGTCGAGGGAACGGTGGCCGGAGCGACGCCGCTCGACGCCATGCCGAAGGTGGGCACGCGCGACCTCCGCGCCCCGCGCATCGCCCTCCTTCACAGCTGGCTGCGCACCCAGGACGAAGGCTGGTACCGCCTCGGCCTGGAGAGCCTCGGAGTTCCTTACACGTACATCTGCACGCAGGACGTGGGGACCGGCGCGAACCTGCGCGACCGCTTCGACGTGATCATCTTCCCGCCCGTCGGCGGCGGCGGCGACATCGTGAACGGCCTGCCCCCCGGTCCTCCCCTTCCCTGGAAGAAGACCGAGCTCACTCCGAACCTCGGCGGCATCGACGAGACCGACGACATGCGTCCGGGCCTGGGACTCTCCGGCGTCGCGGCGCTGACGCGATTCGTCGAGGACGGCGGCCTGCTCATCACCGTGCGCGACACCGCGGTGTGGGCGATCGACTACGGGCTGGTGCGCTGGGTCCGCGTGACGCCCTCCACGAAGCTGAAAGCGCCGGGAACGATCGTCAGCGCCACCGTCACCGACAAAAAGAGTCCGGTGGCCTGGGGATACGACGAGAAGCTGCCGGTGTACTACTCCGGATCGCCGATCTTCACCGTCGGATATCGCAACGAGCCGCCGGTCCGCGACTCCCGACCCAGCGGCCGGGGGGGCAAGAACGATCCCGACATTCCACAGGGCCGTGGATACGTCGAGCTGCCGGAGCGACCGAAGCCCGGGCCCGGCGAAGAAGGCTTCATGCTTCCCGAAGATGCGCCGTGGAACGTGGAAGCGTATCTGCCGCGGCCGGAGGATCGCCCGCGCGTGATCGTCAGCTTTGCCGCCAAGGCCGAGGAGCTGCCGCTGTCGGGCATGCTCGACGGTGGCGAGGACATCGCCGGCAAGCCGGTGGTCATCGCCGCGCCGCGCGGTCGCGGCCACGTGCTGCTCTTCGCCAACAACCCGATGTGGCGGATGAACACGCAGGGCTCCTACGCGCTGGTGATGAACGCCATCATGAACTGGGATTCTCTGCGGTGATCGAAGACAATGGAGGGGCGGGTGTCCTCACCCGCCCGGCGCCGGTGAGGAGACCGGCGCTCCATTCCGCGAATGTGGGCGCCTGATCAATACGAGCGATTCAAGGAGGAGCGGCGCCAGCCGTTCCTCGACCTTTTGTCGCTCATCGAGCACCGGCCCAGGATGCACGTGGTCGATCTCGGCTGCGGTACGGGCGAGCTGACCCGCGAGCTGCACGATCACCTGAGCGCCGAGGAGACGATGGGGATCGACAACTCGGAGACAATGCTGCTCAAGTCGGGGACGTTCGCCAATCAGGTGCTCCGTTTCTCCCAGGGCGACATCGAGGCGTTCGTCACGGACCGCCCGTTCGATCTGGTCTTTTCGAACGCTGCGCTGCACTGGGTCCCCGATCACGAGCGGCTGTTCACGCGGCTGGTCAGCTTTCTGACGCCGCGCGGGCAGATGGCGATCCAGATGCCGGCCAACGACGACCATCCTTCGCATTGCACGGCGGCCGAGATCGCGCAGAAGCTCGGGGTCGCGGCCAGGCCCGACCACATCCTCCCGCTCGAGAGATACTCATCGCTGCTGCATCACCTCGGATTCAAGCGGCAGCAGGTGAGGATGCAGGTCTACGGTCACGAGCTGCCGGCGTCTTCGGATGTGGTGGAGTGGGTGCGCGGCGCGCTGCTCACCGATTACGAGGAACGGCTGGGCACGCGCTATCCCGAGTTCCTGGAGCTGTACACCAGAGAGCTGATGAAGCGCCTGGGCGACCACACGCCGTACTTCTACACGTACAAGCGCGTGCTGATGTGGGCCACGTTCTAGACGCCTACTCCTCGGCCAGGATCGTGTGCAGCGCCAGCATGAACGTCGCCGAGCCGAGGATGACGACCGAGGCCACGAGAGTCATGGGGATGGAAGAGGCGCCGGAGATCCCCTCCGCTACATGCGACGGCGCGAAGCTGAGAATGGTGCGCTGGATCTCGGCCCACTTCCACGTCAGCATCCCGGCCCAGGCCGCGGCCACGCTCAGGTACGCGACGATCTGCATGACGTTGATAGGACGGGAGACGCGATCGACGACCGTGGTGCCGCGCATCAGTTGCGCCTTCACCCAGATCACGCTGGCGGGCGGAAGAGCGGGCTGGCGCTGATCCGCGCGCGCGAAACGCGACATGAACGGCGCGATCGCGGCCGCGGCGCGGCAGTCTGCGCACGTCTCGACGTGCTCCCGCAGCGCCGCGCTCCACTTGTCCTCGGCCGCTGCCCTGCGGATGTGAGGCTCATGCCGGCAGCCCTCGCTCATCCGAGCACCTCCGGTCCGATGCCGCGCCGCGTCAGCAGCTCGGCGAGATGCCTGCGCGCACGGAACAGCAGCACGCGCACGCTCTTCGGTTTCACGCCCAGGGCCGCGCTGATCTCGGCGTGGTCGGATTCCTCGACGTGGGCGAGCCAGAGCAGCGCCCGCTCCTGCGGTTTCAGCTCGGAGAAGGCCCGCGACATGTCGTGACGCAGATCGCTCTGCGTTGCGCCGCCGATGCTGGTCATCTCGGCAATCTGCTCCCGCTCCAGACGCCGCTTGTTCTCGCGGAAGTAGTCGAGGGCCAGATTGGTCGCGGTGCGGAAGATGTAACGGCGCATGTGGTCGTCGGACTCGAGCTCCGGATTCGCGCGCAGGAATCGGAAGAACGATTTCTGCAGCAGGTCGTCCGCCGCCGCGGCGTCACCGGTCAGGCGGTGGAGATAGCCCCAAAGGCTCCCCGCCGTCTTGCGATAGAAGAGCTCGAATCTTGCCTCGTCCATCGGCCTAATCGGCGTTCGCTGGCCGCTCGACGTGCCGGCCAGCGGCAGCTGGAATGCGAGAGTCTGCGCGGTCATGAATCACCCGTGACGCGCCGGCTCCTCAGCGAGGAGCTTGCGGCTCATGCCCAAGCTGATGAACGTGGCCACGAGGTGGCCTACCCCGAGCGCCAGAAGGAGGACCGCCGGTACGGTGAAGCCTTCCTCGTCGAAGAAAATCCAGAGGAACAGGAACCCCAGTCCCAGGAAGCTGAGAAGAACGGCGCGCCGGACGCCGGTGAGGATTCGCTCCTTCGAGGACTTCATCGCCCCGGTCTGGACTCCGTCCACGAACTCCCGGCCGGCCGGGCTCTGGAGAAACTCGACCAGCTCCGGAGTCGAGCCGAACCGCTCGATGAGCTTGGTTTGCACTTCGGCCTGAAGCTCCAGCCTCCGCTGCCGTGTCCGCCACCAGGCCACGACGATGGAGATCAACATCAGATTGCCGAATACGATGGCGAAGATTGCGATCAACTCACCCAAAGGAACCTCCCATTGCTGTGGCTAATACGGCTGGGGGGCGGGAATGGTTAACAAGGGCCTCGGGCCTCCCGAGCCGCGCCGGGTTCCCGGAGCCCCGAGCCCGGAGCCCGGAGCCCTGATAGACTCGCCGGAGAAAATGGATGTGAAGAACGTCCGCGGTACGGAACGCTTCAGCCTCAAGGAGCCGCTGACCGGCAGCTTCGGGTCGGCCAGCATCGTCGTGGTCAACATCAGCGCCGACGGGCTCATGGCGGAGCACGCCCAACCCATCCGGCTGGGGACGGTGGCGCGACTCTGGTTCAAGCGCAGCGACATCGCCGTCAGCGTTCAGGCGCTGACCGTGTGGAGCCGGCTTTCCAAGACACCGAACGAACAGGGTAAGCTCCTTTACAACTCCGGCATCCGGGTCGAGACCGAGGGGAACGAGTTCGCGATGGTGTTACAGGCGCTCGTCGATCGCGGGCTGGTGGTGCGCGACTCTGAATCGCTCGAGCGCAAACGCCAGCTCCTGGAAGAGCGCTCGAAGGAGCGGGCCAAGCAGCCGGTGATGAAAGTGCTGCGGCAGGAGGCCGACATCCCGCCCGACCAGCTCCTGCTCGTGCAGCACGCGCGGGAGCGTCTGCGCAGCCATCCCGAAGAGGCTCTCAAGTGGTACAACCGCGCCAAGTACTCCATCGCGCAGGAAGGGACGTACGTAGCCAGCGAGATCCGCAATCGCGAGGACGTCCTGGCCGTGTGGGAGTATTTGGAGCGCAGCATCGACCTGTCCACGATTGCCCGGGCGTTCGAGAAGCTGCGAGGGAGCCCGTAGCTTTTAGACCTGGAATCCTATGAAGTTCGGCTCCGGATGAATCTCTACTCCGAACTTCTCGCGCACGCCTTTCTGAATCATCCTCACCAGCTCCACGACCTCGCGCGCGGTTCCGCCGCCCCGATTGATCAGGGCGAGCGTGTGCTTGGACGAGAGGCCGACCTTGCCGTGGACGAAGCCCTTGCCGAACCCGGCTTGCTCGATCAGCCAGGCCGCGGAGAGCTTCACGGTCCCCTCTGGGGAAGGGAAATGGGGCGCCGTCCCGCGCGCGGGAAAGGACTCGAAGTCCCCAGCCGGCAGCACCGGATTCATGAAGAACGAGCCGTCGCTGCGCGAGTCGGGATCGGCCGGATCGATGACCATGCCCTTGCGCTTGCGGATGGCGATCACGGCGTCCCGCACGGTCGCCAGATCGTGGAGCGATGCGTCACGCTCCTCGAGGTACCGCTGCAGCTCCGGATAGCGGACCGCAGCCGGACCGCCAATGCGCAGCCGGAAGGTCACGCTGAGAACGATGTAGCGATCGCGCTCGTAGTTCTTGAAAAGGCTGGAGCGGTAGCCGAACCGGCACTCCTCACTGGTGAACGACCGCACCCGTCCGTCCCGGCGATCGAGTGCTTCCACGCGGATGATCGTCTCGCTCACGTCCTGGCCGTACGCGCCGACGTTCTGGATCGGCGTCGCGCCCGTCGAGCCAGGGATCCCCGACAGGCATTCAATCCCCGCCCAGCGGTTGCGCACGGCCATTTCGACGAAAGGGTCCCACGGCTCGCCCGCGGCGACCTTCACCGTCGCGTACTCATCCTCGGCCTCGACGACGATTCCGCGAAGGGCGAGGTGCAGCACGAGGCCGCGGAAGCCTTCGTCCGAGATCAGCAGATTGCTGCCGCCGCCGAGCACGAAGACAGGCTGGTTGTTCTCACCGGCCCAGTCGAGCGCGGCCATGACGTCGTCGACGGACGCGGCGTCGACGAAGAAGTCCGCCTCTCCGCCGATGCCGATGGTCGTCAGCGGTGCGAGCGGCACGTCTTGCTGAACATTCAGGGTCATTCGCGGCTGTAGCTCGGATTCATCAATGATTAATCCGAGCTAGGATAACGGCATGTTCGAATCACCGGCCGCCGTGATCGCGATTCTGGCCGCCGTTGCGGCCTTCTTCTTCTGGGTCGAGCAGGTCACGAAGTGGAAGCTCTTCAACTTTCTTCCGCCGCTGCTCTTCATCTATTCGGTGCCGGTCGTCTTGAGCAACACCGGAATCCTGCCGGCAAAATCGCCCGCCTACGACGTTCTCAGCCAGTTCGGCCTGCCGGTGTTCATCACGTTGCTTCTTCTCTCGGTGGATGTAGGCGCCGCCGTTCGCGTCATGGGCAAGGGCATCTTCGTCATGCTTCTGGGCACCGTCGGCGTGGTGGTCGGAGCGCCGATCGGATACTTCGCCGTCCATCGCTGGCTGCCGCCCGACGCATGGAAGGGGTTCGGCGCGCTGGCCGGGAGCTGGATCGGCGGAACGGGAAACATGGCCGCGGTGGCGGGAGGGCTGGAGACATCCCCGGAGATGTTCGGGCTGGCCGTTCTCGCCGACAACGTCATCTACGTCATCTGGCTGCCGGTGCTTCTGGCCTCGAAGGGACTGGCGGAACGATTCAACCGCTGGATGCGAGTGAGTGAGGATCGCGTCGCGCAGATGGAGGCGGCGGCGGAGACCGAGGCTGCTTCAAAGACCGAGAAACCGGTTCTGATGCGTCACTTCCTTTATCTGGGTGCGATCGCTCTCGGCGCGACGGCGATCTCCGTTTGGATGGCGCCGATGCTTCCGGAGATCGAGCCGATCCTTTCGACATCGACGTGGCGGGTCCTCATCGTCACCACCATCGGCATCGGATTGTCGTTCACTCCGGCCAGGGCGCTGCCGCGCTCGCACGAGTTGGCGATGGCCATCGTCTACGTCTTCGTGGCCGGGATGGGGGCGCGGGCCTCTCTGGCCGGGCTCGGCGACGCGCCGGCGTTCCTGCTGGGCGCGTTCATCTGGATCATCGTGCACGGCCTCTTCTGTCTTGGCGGCGCGTGGGTGTTCAAGGTCGACGTGCACAGCGCGGCAATCGCCTCGGCCGCCAACATCGGCGGCGCTGCTTCAGCGCCTGTCGTGGCGGCCTATCACCGCGAGGCTCTGGTTCCCGTGTCGATCCTCATGGCCCTGATCGGATACGCGATCGGGAACTATGCGGCCTTCCTGGCAGCGAGGCTTTGCTACTGGGTTGGATCCTTTTAGAAGCGCCTCACTCCAGGTTGCCGATCAGCCTCTTGACGAATGGCGCCGCCAGCAACGCCACGATTGCGGCGACGAGGATGTAGACAGCCACATTCCAGAAGAGCGCCGACGGCGCCAGCGATTCGAGACGGCCGGCGAACAGGCCGGCGAGCAGGTTTCCGAGCGCGGCTCCGACAAACCAGACACCCATCATCTGACCTACCCGATCGCGCGGCGCGAGCTTGGTGATCGACGACAGTCCGACGGGCGACAGGCTCAGCTCACCGACTGTGTGGAAGAAGTAGGTGACGATCAGCCACGCCGGCGACACCTTGTTGTCGACGGAGGCGTTCGCCGCCCCCCACGCCAGCACGAAGAAACCGGCCGCCAGCCCCACCAGGCCGAGGGCAAACTTCATGGGGATGGAAGGGTTCGCGTTTCGGCGAGCCAGCGACGTCCACAACGTTCCGAAAATCGGAGCGAAGATGATGATGAAAAACGGATTGATGTTCTGCAGCCAGCTCGCCGGCATCTCCCAGCCGAAGACCACCCGGTCGGTCAGATCGAATGCGAACAGGTTCATCGACGAGCCGGCCTGCTCGAAACCCGACCAGAACACGGCCGCCAGAATGAACAGCCAGAAGATGACCATCAGGCGCTTCTTCTGCACCGCGTCGTAACCGGCGAAGCCGATCAGATACACGAAGTAGACAATGGCCAGAATGATGATCCCGTAGCCCAATCCCTGCACCAGCTGCTGAATCGTCAGCGGGATCATTCCGGTGTTCATGGCGTATGCGAGCAGCGCAACCGCGGCAAGAACCGCCGCCACGATCGAATAGAACGTCCGGGCGAGCCGCGACGTCACCTCCGGTGAATCGCCCGTGCTCAACTCGCCGGCGCCGGCCAGATAGCTCGCGCCGAGCTTGTACTGAATCAGGCCCAGCACCATTCCGATGCCGGCCAGCGAGAAGCCCCAGTGCCAGTTGTAGCCTTCGCCGAAGAGGCCGCAGAACGTCGGCCCCGCCAGCGCGCCGATGTTGATGCCCATGTAGAAGATCGAGAATCCGGCGTCGCGGCGCGCTCCCCCTTCGGGATAGAGATCTCCGACGATGGCGCTGACGTTCGGTTTGAGCAGACCGGTGCCGATGACGATCAGGATCAGACCGAGATAGAACGACGGGTCGCTCGGATAGGCCATGCTGAAGTGGCCGGCGGCGATGATGATTCCGCCGATGAACACGGCCTTCTTCTGCCCCCACAGCTTGTCGGCCACCCAGCCGCCCGGCAGCGCGAGCAGATAGACCATCCCCGTGTACAGCCCGTAGATCGCCGCGGCGCGCTCGACCGACATGCCCATGCCGGGATTCTTCTCGCTGATGGCCGCCGTCATGAAGAGCATGAGCAGCGCGCGCATCCCGTAATAGCTGAAGCGCTCCCACATCTCCGTGAAGAAGAGGGTGGCCAGACCGCGAGGATGACCGAACCAGGTCCTGCCGGATGCCACTGCCGCCGCTGTCGTCATTCGCCCTCCGTCGGGAAAATTCGCGCAAGTATGGGCGATTCAACGAGGTCTGTCATCCCCGGCTCTCTCGGTCGGATGAAAACTTCAGAACACTCTGAATTGAGCGGCCTGCGCCTCCGCGGCCACGAACATCCGGCTCACGCCCGAGTTGCAGTACGCCCAGTCGTGGCTGATGCCGGTGACCATCAGCTCGTCATCCGGACAGAGCTCGGCGAGCGCCCTCCCCAGCGTCTTCACCTCGGTCCGATCCGAGGAGCGGATGACGAAGGTCGCCTCGAAGGGCAGGTCGAGCATAGTGCCGAGGCGTTCGAGCGCCATGTGCAGCTCGCTGTAGTCGGCGCCGGGGGTAAGGCTGTGCTTGACCAGCAGAAAATCGCGCATCTGCGTGAACTGCGTGCATGCCACCAGAAGCCGCGCATCCGGCTGGACGAGGGATCGCAGGTAGCGGATCAGCGGCGCGGCGTGACGGCCCTCGGCCAGCCACACGTACCAGCTTTGATCGAAACTCGGCTCGGCGCCCAGGCGCCGCATCGCGTAGGAGACGTCGGCGGTGAGCTCGCCTTCGTACACGATCTGGAACAGCTTGATCTCCCCCATCACGCCCTCCCCAGCTGTATCAGAAATGATGGTAACACTTCACTCCCGTGCCCGTGCGCTCAGGAGGCTCGCCTGGGACTGATGAACGTCTGCATCGTTCCGCATTCGCGGCACATGAAGTGGACGGAGTCGCGACGCGACCACGGGTTCAGGGCGTCACAGACGGCGCACTGTGTTTCGCGCGGCTGGAACGGCCGTTCGCAGTGGTCGCAAGCCAGCGGCTGTCCCTCGGCGTTCACATCGTCCTCACAACTGACCTCACCGCACCCGGGACACCGCCAGCACACCGCCATTTGTTGACGATAATAGCAGATGATTAGGTTGCGCGTTATCGGTTACCGTCCGGTTTCCGGCTACCGGTTTCCGGTTTCCGGTTTCCGGCTACCGGTTACCGGCTACCGGTTACCGCTCGCCGCCTTCAGCGTCGCCGTCCGGTTGAAAACCAGCCGGCCGGAAGCCGAGTCCTTGTCCACGCAGAAATATCCGAGGCGCTCGAACTGGAAGCGGGTCATGGGGGCGGCGCCGGCGATGGAGGGCTCGATCTTCGCGGAGGCGATCACCTCGAGCGACTCCGGGTTGATGTCGGCGATGAAATCGCCGCTCTCCTCCGGATTCTCGCTCCTGAACAGGCGATCGTAGAGACGCACCTCGCAGTGGACGGCGTGTCCGGCTGACACCCAGTGCAGCGTGGCCTTGGGCTTCCTTCCGTCGGGTGCGTCGCCGCCGCGCGTGGCCGGGTCGTACGTGGCCCGCAGCTCGACCACGTTCCCCGACGGGTCCTTGATCACGTCGGTGCAGGTGATGAAGTACGCCGAGCGGAGCCGCACCTCGCGTCCCGGGGCCAGGCGGAAGAACTTCCTGGGCGGATCCTCCATGAAGTCCTCGCGCTCGATGAAGATCGTCCGCGAGAACGGCACACGGCGCGTTCCCACCGCCGGATCTTCGGGATTGTTCGCCGTGTCGAACTCTTCGCTCTGCCCCTCGGGGTAGTTCTCGATGACGACGGGCAGCGGCCGCAACACGGCCATTACGCGCGGGGCGGTGCGGTTCAGGTCCTCGCGGATGCTGAACTCGAGCAGGGCGACGTCGATGACGTTTTCCCGCCGCGCCACGCCCACCCTTTCACAGAAGTTGCGGATGGCCTCCGGCGTGTAGCCGCGGCGGCGCAGACCGGCGATCGTGGGCATGCGCGGATCGTCCCAGCCGCGCACGTGGCCTTCCTGCACGAGCCGGAGCAGCTTCCGCTTGCTCATGATCGTGTAGTTGAGGTTCAGGCGCGCGAACTCGTACTGCCGCGGACGCGATGGCACCGGCACGTTCTCGATGAGCCAGTCGTACAGCGGACGGTGGTCCTCGAACTCCAGCGTGCAGAGCGAGTGCGTCACCCCCTCGATGGCGTCGGACAGCGGATGGGCGTAGTCGTACATCGGGTAGATGCACCACTTGTCCCCGGTCCGGTGGTGAGTCTCGTGGCGGATGCGGTAGAGCACCGGGTCGCGCATGTTCAGGTTCGGCGAAGACATGTCGATCTTCGCGCGCAGCACGTGCGCGCCATCCGGGAACTGGCCCGCGCGCATGCGCCGGAAGAGATCGAGGTTCTCGTCGACGGATCGATTCCGATGCGGACTCTCCCTTCCTGGCTCCGTGAGCGTTCCGCGGTACTGCCGGATCTCCTCGGCGCTGAGGCTGTCGGCGTAGGCCTTCCCCGACCTGACGAGATGCTCGGCCCACTCGTAGAGCTGGTCGAAGTAGTCCGCCGCGTGCAGCGCGCGCTCGCCCCAGCTGAAGCCCAGCCAGCGGACGTCCTCCTCGATCGATCGCGTGAATTCGACATCCTCCTTCTCCGGGTTCGTGTCGTCGAAGCGGAGGTTGCAGCGGCCGCCGTATTCGCCGGCCACGCCGAAGTTCAGCGTGATCGACTTGGAGTGCCCGATGTGCAGGTAGCCGTTCGGCTCGGGCGGAAACCGGGTGATCACGGTCTCGTGCCTGCCGCTGGCGAGATCGTTCTCGACGATCTCGCGAATGAAGTCGAGGGAGCGCGTGGCTTCTGTGGTCATGGGAAGTGGGCCGGGATCACAGGGCCGGCGAGTCTACAACGCTCGCGGGCGAGCCGCTAATTCACGTAGCTCCTGGTCGATGCTGGCTTTCTGCAGAGCCTCGCCGCCGAGCCGGCGGCGCTCCACCCCTGGTCCTCCTAAGGGCTGATGAGCCACTCCAGCAACTCGCTCTTCTGATACGCGTCATCCCACGAGTTGTGCGCGACGCCAGGCAGTTCCGTGTACCGGACCTCTGCTCCGAGGGCCTTCAGGGCGTCCGCCATCGCCCGCGATGCCTCGACCGGGACGATCTCGTCCGCGTCTCCATGGAAGATCCATGTCCGGATGGCGCGGACCCGATTGGCAACGGACTCCGCGTCTTCATACGCCCACCCGCAGATGGGAGCCAGCGCCGCAAATCGATCGGGATGCTCGGCAGCCAGTCGCCACGCCCCGGCGCCACCCATGGAGACGCCGGTGAGCGCCACCCGGCGAGGATCGATCCTGAACTCCTGCTCCACCTCGTCGAGAGCGCGCATGGCAATCCGGCCGGCGCCCATCGACCAGTAGTCGTTGCGCGGGCACTGCGGCAGGACGACGATGGCCGGGAACGGCCGGGAGAGCCTGGCCAGCGCAGGACCAATCCCCACCGTAGTTTGCGCGGTGCCGTCGTTGCCGCGCTCACCTGCCCCGTGAAGGGAAAGGACGGCCGGCCAGGCCGCGGTCCGGTCGTAACCCGGAGGGACATAAACGGCGTAGCGATGCACTTTCCCGCGCATCGATAGCGAGCGCGGCTGGAAGTTCGCGGCGGCACCCACGGCCTCCCCGACACGCACTGATCGGGCCATCTGTTACGATTTTCGGTTCCAATGACTGAAGCGGCTGGCGAACCGCGGCGGATGTACGGATATTACGAGGTCGAATCCGTCCTCGGTCGCGGAGCCATGGGGATGGTTTATCTGGCCCGTGACCGCCGCATCGGGCGCCGGGTCGCGCTCAAAACGGTCCACGTCGACGAGAAGTTCGATGACGAGAGCGAGGCCAACGAGTTCTACAGTCGCCTGCAGCGCGAAGCCGAGTTGTGCGGGTCGCTCCAGCATCCGAACATCGTCACGTTGTACGAGCCGGGCTACGAGAACGACACGATCGCATGGATGGCCACCGAGTATGTCGACGGCGAATCACTCCGCGATCGTCTCCGCAAGCGGAAGCCACTTCCGCTCGACGAGGCCCTTCGAATCGGCGAGGACATCCTCCGCGGGCTGGCGTTCGCGCACACGAAGGGCATCGTTCATCGTGACGTCAAGCCGGCGAACATCCTGCTGACGTCCGCCGGCGACGCCAAGATCGCCGACTTCGGCATCGCCCGCCCTGTCGACTCGAACCTCACCGCCGTCGGCGAGATGCTCGGAACTCCGAGTTACATGTCGCCCGAGCAGGTGAGGTGCACGGCCGTGACGAGCCGCTCCGACCTCTTCTCGGCCGGCGCCGTGATCTACGAGATGGTCACGGGGATCAAGGCATTCGGCGCGGCCGACGTGCAGAGCATCCTTCGCAACGTCGTGGAAGTGACTCCGCGGCCGGCCGGCGACATCAACGCCGATGTGCCGCCTCCGCTCGCCGAACTGCTCATCCGGATGATGGCCAAGAACCCGGAGGACCGCATCGCCTCCGCCTCGATCGCCGCGGACGAGATCCGCGACATCCGCAAGGAGTTCGTGACGGTGGACCAGATCGTCGAGGAGCTGGCGGCACCGATCGATGAGGAGGGCGTTTCCACACTCGCGGCGCGCGCACCTTCGCTCGAGAGCGGCAGCCAGCCCAGCTCGACGGCCGTGACCGGTGGCAAGGACAATACGCCTTTGTTCGGACGTCTGGCGCGCCATCCGATCCTGCGGCGCCGCATCTCGCCCGGCGTGTTCTTCTCGGCGGTCATCCTGATGATCGCCACGCTGTCAGGCGCCGCGTACTCGATCCGCTCGCGGACCAACTCCGCCCCCACCATCACCCATTCGCTTGCGCAACTGCGTGAGTTCGAGCAGAAGCGCGAGGCCCTGGCCGCCGCGCGTGTGCTCTTCATGGCCGGCGAATACGAGCAGAGCGTGAAGGCGTACGACGCATTCCTCGACCGCTATCCGAACATCCCCTCGGCCGTCGAAGGCCGTGACGAGGCAACGAAGGCGCTCGAGGCTACCAAGGCCAAGACGAAAGTGACGGTCACCGCGAAAAAGCCGCAGCGGAAACCCGCCGCGACAGCGCCTCCACCGGAGCCCGAGAAGAAGAAGGGATTCTGGCGGCGGGTGTTCGGCCGGGACTAGGCGCCGGCGCAGAACGCGATCGTCTCGCGCAGCTTCGCGTGATCGAACGGCTTGCGGAAGACGGCGCTCACCAGGCCGCGGTACGGCGCCTCGATGATCGAGTCCGGCAGCACGCTGGCCGGTGCCCCGGTGATGGCGATGATCGGGGGGCAGTCGGGCCGCTTGATCCGGAGCTGCTCGATGAAGCCGAGGCCGTCGGTGTCGGGAAGCATCATGTCGAGGACGACCACCGCGCAGTTCGTCGACACGGCTTGATCGAGCCCCTCCGCTCCCGTCCCGGCCTGGGCGACCCGGAAGCGGCCGTCCTTCTCCAGCTCGGCCACAATGAGCTTGCGCATCATGTCGTTGTCCTCCACGACGAGGACCATCGGCTTGTCGGACATCGGACCTCGGGAAGCATACATCCGCTCACCGGTGACCAGCCCGGTTTCCGGTTTCCGGTTTCCGGTTACCGGTCACCGGTTACCGGTCACCGGCTTGCTTTCAGTGCGGCAGTCGCTTCCGGCGCAATCGCCTCCGTCCACGCAGCGTACATCGCCGCGGAGGGATGCAGCTGGTCGGCGGCGACGAACGTGGGAACGCCGCGGCGGGAGATCGCGGTGACGTCGACGTATTTCGCGCCGGCGCGTGCGGCCTCCTCGCGGTTCACGGCGTTGAACGCGTCGATCCCGGCGGCGATCTTCGCTCGATCCCGCCCCTCCGCGAACGGCGTGACGCCCCAGTCCGGGATCGACACGACGACCACGCGGCCGGCATCGCCGCCGGCGAAGCCGATGGCCCGCTGCAGAAGCCTGGAGATCCCGGTGCGGTATTCGCCGGCACTTCGTCCGCGATACTGATTGTTCACCCCGATGAGCAGCGTGACCAGCGCATACGGTCCGCGCGGGGAGGCGGCTTCGATCGCCGCGTCCAGCTCGTCGGTCGTCCATCCGGTCCGGGCGATGATCTCCGGCGTGCCGACGGCGATGCCGCGCCCTCGCAGCACCCGGGCCAGCTGATTGGGCCACCGGTCCGCCTCGGCCACGCTCTCGCCGATCGTGTAGGAGTCGCCCAGTGCCAGGAAGCGGTGGGAGGAGGCGGGGGCGGAGGAAGGACCGGCACTGCAGGCGAAAGAGATCGATGCGACAGCCATGGTGATGACGAACCTCACACGGACGAGCGTACCATCCTCATCAACATGAGCGAATGGATGATCTACGGCGCGAACGGCTACACCGGCGAGTTGATTGCGCGTGAGGCCGCGCGCCTTGGGCTCGCACCGGTTCTGGCAGGACGGAATGCGGAGCGCATCCGCGCACTGGCCGCGGAGCTCAGGCTGGAGAGCCGCGTCTTCGACGTCGGCGCGCCGCAGCTCTCGGGCATCTCGCTCGTCCTTCACTGCGCCGGCCCGTTCAGCCGGACGAGCCGGCCGATGGTCGACGCGTGCGTCGCGCAGGGCGCGCACTACCTCGACATCACCGGCGAGATTCCGGTCTTCGAGGCGATCATGGCCCATCACGACGAGGCGAAGAGCCGCGGCGTGACGCTGCTGCCCGGCGTCGGTTTCGATGTCGTCCCGACCGACTGTCTGGCGGCGATGCTCGCGCAGAAGATGCCCGCGGCCACCGAGCTGTGGCTCGCGTTCTACGCACGCGGAAGCACGCTCAGCCGCGGCACTCTGCGCACGATGCTGGACGGCATCGGCCAGGGCGGCGCGGTCCGCCGCGACGGACGGATCATCCGCGTCCCGCCGGCGTACGACGCGCGGGAAATCCCGTTCTCCTGCGGCGCCCGCATGGCAATGACGATTCCGTGGGGCGACGTCTCTACGGCGTTTCACACCACCGGGATCCCCGATGTGCGCGTATACGCGGCAGCGCACCCGAAACGCATCGCGCGCCTGCGACGCTACGCGAAGTTTCTGCCGCTGCTGGCCCGCCCGCCCCTCCGGCCGCTCCTCGGGTTCTTCGCGGATCGCAAACAGGGGCCGACGCAGGCCATGCGCAAGTCGGCGCGCACGTTTCTGTGGGGGCGTGTCGAAGACAGCGAGGGCAACGAGCTCACGATGACGATGAGCACTCCGGAGCCGTACGCGCTCACGGTCTCGAGCGCGCTCGCCGCCGTCGAGCGCGTCCTTCGCGAGCCGGTTCAGGGGGGCAGCTTCACGCCGGCGAAGCGCTTCGGCGCGAGGTTCGTTCTGGGATTGCCGGGAGTGGAGCTGTAGGCGCGCTGCCTACCTGGCCACCACTCCGTACCGCAAGGCCACGAGCGACGGCTCCGCGCCTTCCATGAACGTGACGACGAAAAGGTCGTCGAAGTGGCTTTCCTCGATGACCGGCGGTGCGGCCACGCCGAGCGCCTTCATCACGTCGCGCGTCGTGTTGGAGTGCCCGATCACGAGAACTGTCTGGCCGGGATGATCGCGGCGGATGCGGTCCGCGACCTCTGCCGCGTACCCCTTCCTCCCACCGTCCTGCATCACGCCGCCGGCATCGACCGTGACCGGCGTCAGCTTCACCGCGGCGGCCACCGGCGCCGCGGTCTCACGAGTGCGCGCGTACTGCGTCGTGTAAATCGCCGCGATCGGCGTGCCGCTCAGCGCGCGCGCCAGCTCCCTGGCACGCTCATGTCCGGCCGCGCTCAGCGACGTGTCGGCCGACGCGTCCGCCTTCTCGGCGTGACGGGTCAGGATGACCGTGGTCAGGCCAGGGGCGCCGGCTCCCGCAACAGACGCGGCGAACAGACTCAGAAGGACGGTCAGTCCTCGCATGGTGCGACTATACATCCCGCATGCGCGCCGTTCGATTGCTCCGTGCCGGATCACGTCTGGAGGACGCCGAGCTTCCCGAGCCGGTGGCGGGAGAGGGCGAGACGCGCGTGCGCATCGAGGCCGCCGGCATCTGCCACAGCGACGCGCACTACCGCGACGGTGCCGGCCGCGTGAACCTGCCGCTCACGCTCGGACATGAGATCGCCGGCGTCGTCGAGGAGACGGGGCAGCGCGTCGCGCTTCATTACCTGCTCCCGGACGGCGACATGCTCGGCAAGGAGCGCGACGGCGGTTACGCTGAGTCGATCGTGGTCCCGTCCGCGAACCTGGTGCCGGTTCCCGACGAAGTTCCCTTCGACGAAGCGGCGGTGATGATGTGCTCCACCGCCACCGCCTATCACGCCCTCCGCCTGGCCTCCCCCGTCCCCGGCCAGTCGGTGGCGATCCTCGGATTGGGCGGCCTGGGGGTCTCCGCGGCGCAACTGGCCCGCGTGGCCGGCGCGGGCCAGGTCTTCGCCGTCGATGTCCGCCGCGACAAGCTCGCCCATGCCGCATCGTTCGGCGCCACGCCCCTCGACGACGCGGGCGCGCTCCGCAACATCGACGTCGTGCTCGACTTCGCCGGACACGCGCCGACGACGCTCACGGCGCTGCGGGCGCTCGCCTTCGGCGGCCGGCTGGTCGTCGTGGCGATCAACCTCCGCTCGCTGGAGTTCGACCCTTACGCCGACGTGCTGGTCAGGCAGCGCAGCATCATCGGCTGTTCCGATCACACCCGGGAGGAGCTCGTCGAGCTGATGGAACTGGCCCGGACGAAGCGCATCTCGCTGGCGGGGACGATCACGCGTCGCGTCGGCCTCGACGCTGCGGAGATCGACGCGGTCCTTGACGACCTCGTGCGCGGCACCCCTCACCTGCGAACGGTGATCACGCCGACGCCGCGCGGCGGCGCATCATCTTGCGCTCGTACATCGCCGCGTCCGCGGCCTTGAGTGCCTCATCCGGCACCCCGCCGGGCGCGAGCTCGGCCACGCCGACCGAGAAGCCGATCGGCGGCGTCTCCAGCTGATGCTCGGACAGCTTCGCGCGCAGAATGGCCACGCGCTCGTCGATGGCATCCGATCCCAGCCCGCTGGCGATCACGAGGAATTCGTCGCCGGCATAGCGGACCACTCCATCGTCCGGCCTGAAGCACGCGCGCAACGCCTCACCGAATCGCTTCAGGCACAGGTCGCCGACGTGGTGCCCGAGGGAGTCGTTGATGCCCTTGAATCCGTCGAGGTCGAAGAAGAGGAGCTTCGCGCCGGCCGGCTGCACGGCACGAAGCAGGGCGGGCAGCGATCGCCGGTTGTACAGGCCGGTCAGCGCATCGCGATCGGCGAGCGTGCGCAACTCCTCCTGCGCCTCCATCAGGTCCTGATTCGAGAGGCGGAGCTCGCGCTGAATCCGCCCCGACACCACCAGAACGCAGCCGAGCGCGAGCAGCCACTCCGCGCCCGTGTCCCACGACGACGAGGTGGAGATGAGAAATCCCGCCGGCTGGTAGAGGAACTGATTCGCGCTCTCCGGCAGACTCCGGATCGCATACGCCGCCGCCTCCGTTGCAGCCAGAACGCCGCGCACCAGGAACGCC
This sequence comes from Thermoanaerobaculia bacterium, assembly GCA_035544675.1. GTDB lineage: Bacteria > Acidobacteriota > Thermoanaerobaculia > Gp7-AA8 > Gp7-AA8 > DATKCA01. The sequence continues at coordinate 37,113 of DATKCA010000033.1, forward strand.
GCGGCCAGCCAGATCATCCAGCGATCGCGGACGCGAGTCGATGCCACCGCCGCGGTCAGCAGCAGGACCGCGATCACCGAGTGCTGGACGAGCCCGAGGAGCGGTATGGAGCTGAGGAACAGGCCTCCAACGAGGGCGAACAGCACGATGAATGCGGCTCGCCGCCTCCCGGTCAGAACGGTCTGGCCGGCGTGCACCGAGGCCCAGGCACCGTCGATGAGCAGAACGACGAATGCAGTCTTGCCGGCCAGATATCCCGCGCGGACGAGGAACGCCACGACGCCCTCTGGCTGAAAGAACCAGAAGATCAGGGCGATGGAGATCGCCCCGAAATTGGCGAGCCAGGCCAGGTTCCACAGCCTCAGCTCAGGACGTCGCACCGAGCGCGCGAGGACCGTGAAGAACACGGCCAGGGTGAGTGCTGAAGTCACCTGGACCGCGGTGCTCCACCTCCAGAGAATCAGTTCCATGGGGAGAGTTTCATTGTAGTTGATTAGAATTCCGGGTCATGAAGCGCTTTCTCGCCATCTCCCTCCTCGCCGCCACTCCTCTCTTTGCCGCCGAGAAGCGGTTCTCCGTCGTCGAAGCGACGATCCCGGAGATGCAGGCCGCGCTGAAGTCGCGACGAATCACGTCGCGGCATCTCGTCGAGCAGCACCTCATCCGCATCGCGCTCTACGAAGACCGGCTCAATGCGGTGATGTCGATGAATCCCGGGGTGCTGGAGGAGGCGGACCGGCTCGACCGCGAGCGGGCGGGAGGGAAGATCCGCGGGCCGCTGCACGGGATTCCCATCGCGCTCAAGGACAACATCCATACGACGAACATGCCCACCACGGGAGGCGCGCTGGCGTTCGACGGCTACGTGCCGCCGTACGAGGCGACCCTGACGAAGAACCTGCGCGATGCCGGCGCGATCATCATCGCCAAGACCGGCATGACCGAGCTCGCCAACTGGGTGGCCGGCTCCCCCACTCCGATGCCGGCGAACTACAACGCCCTCCACGGTTATGGACTCAATCCCTACGATCCGCGGCGCGATCCGCGGACCGAGACGTTCGACGGCCGGCCCGCGCTCTTCACCGGCGGGTCGAGCTCCGGCATCGGCACGGCCGCAAGCTTCTGGGCTGCCAATGTCGGGACGGAGACGTCCGGCTCGATCCTCAGCCCCGCCAACGCGAACATGCTCGCCGCGGTGAAGCCGACCGTCGGCCGCATCAGCCGCTACGGCATCATTCCCATCACCGCCGACCAGGACACCGCCGGCCCCCTGGCCCGCACCGTCACCGACGCCGCCATCGTCCTGGGCGCCCTCGAGGGAGCGTCGCCCGATCCCAACGACCCCGCCACGAGCCGATGCACCGCTCCTCCGAATCGCGACTACACCGCGTTTCTGAAAAGGGATGGGCTGAGGGGCGCGCGCATCGGAGTGCCGCGGGCGTTCTACTACGAGAAGGTGACCCCGCCCGGGGAGAAGAACGAGCGCGGCGGGCTCAATCCCGAGCAGATGAAGGTCATGACCGCGGCCATCGAGGTGCTGAAGGCGCAGGGAGCGGTGGTGGTCGACCCGGTCGTGATCCCGAGCATCGTCGAGACCGATCCGGAGAAGAACCTGCTGCTCTGGGGCGTGTGCACGAGCATGGACGCCGTCAAGGAGCGCAAGTGCTCGATCGACTTCGCGTACGGGATGGAGCGCGACTTCAACAAATGGCTCGC
>DATKCA010000034.1:0-38230 GCA_035544675.1 Thermoanaerobaculia bacterium
AAGGGCTGATGGTGGTTGCCACGCAATCTCTGCGTCACTCGTCGTCGACGATGCCACCGCATCGCCTCCTCCTCGTTCCTTGATCTTGCATGGCAAGCACCATCAGCGCCACTACCGATTTCTCCGTTACAGGCCACTAGATGGAGGCGCGGGTGTCCTCACCCGCGCGGCGGGGGCGGTGAGAACACCGCCCCCGCCATTGCGGGGTCGTTTTACCAGCTTCGCTGGTCGATGAGTCTGCGGAACAGCGAGGTCCCCTTCGACTGCGAGAGAGCGCTCGTGTCGTTGGGCGGAAACACCCCTGTGATCGTAACGGCATCGCCCGTCACGTTGTCGACGACCGAGGCGTACGGAGCAGCCGCGCCGTCGCCGTTGGTGATGCGGTACTCGGCCGAGGCGGCGTTGTACTGCACGTTGGCGATCGAGATGACGGAGAACTGCGTCTGCACGAACGTATTCGGCTGAATGATGAAGGAACGCGTGCCGAGGTCCGCGCCGGCCGCGCTGCGCAGGATCACTTCGATGGTCATGCCGTTCGATCCTGCCGCTGCCACGAAGCCGAGGTTCGTGCGGAAGCCTGCATTCTGAACGAGACCGGGGAGGTAGGACGTCGCCCCGGCGTTGTTCGTCTTGCCGAGAGAATTCTCGATGAAGTCGCGCACCGGCGGGACGGTCTGCCCGTACGTTCCGCCGGCGGCGAGCGGCGTGTAGGCGCGGCTGGTGACCGCGAAGGCGCGGTCGGAGCTGACCAGGATCGCTCCGAACGGGTTCGGGCCCGCGCCCGTGAATCCGTCCAGCACGTCGGTGAGGATGGCGCTGCCGCGGGCCGGGATCGTCACCGTGCCGTTTGGCAGCGCGTTGCTCTGCAGATTGGTGATGTTCTCGGAATTCCCTTGGCCGCCCTGGATGAACAGGAACTGCACGGTGATGGGGACGGCCTGGAAGTTCTGGAGCGATACGTCGGTCCGGAACGGGGTGTTGTTCAATCCGGTCGTGCGGGCGGCGACGGGAAGGATGTAGAGGTCCGCGAAGTGAGCGGCGAACGCCGCCGGAGCGGCCAGTGCCGCAACGATCGTCGCGGCGAGGATGGTTTTGCGCATGATGCGTCTCCTTCGCTGCGGTCAGTTGCGCGTATTGTCGACGGCGCCGGGTGCCAGCGGCTGATGCGCTGGAGCCAGGAACGGGAACGTGTCCCGGAATGCAACGTCGTTCGCGTCCACGTTGTCACCGAGCGTGTTCTGGTTCGCCACGAAGAAGAGAAGCGTGTCGATGACGTCGTCCGCCAGGCGGCGGCCGTTCGGGAAACCTGCGCCCGTATTCGTGCCGCCACCGCTGCCCGTGTTGGCGATCGACGTGTCGACACGGAGGATGTCCCCCCTGGTCACCACCAGGTCGGCCAGGATGCCGATGTTCGTCGAGTTCGTCCCCAGCGATTGCAGTGTGGCCACGATGTCGCCGGCGAACCTTCCGGCGGCGTCATCCTGCGGGGTGGCGTGGTTGTATTCCTTCTTGCGGGCGAACGGGATCGTCACCGTGTTGATGGCCGGGAGCCCCTGCCGGTCCGCGTTCACGTAACGGCCGCTGCCGGTGATCCGCCCGTCGGCGCCGATGAACTGAACGATGCGGCGCTGCGAGGTGTTGCTCATTCCGATCACGTTGCCGGCGCTGCCTCGCAGAAGAGAGGCCGGTACGCTCAGCGCGATGGCCATGACGTTGTAGCCGGCGAAACTGTCGCGGCCGCGCTGGAGGACCGCCGCGTTGGGACTGCCCGCACGCACCGACGCCACGAACCGCCCGAAGGCCGGAATGTCGAAGAAGAACGGATCATCGGTCAACCCGGCGAAGAACGACACGCCGCTCGCCGAATCCGTGGTGATCACCGGCTCCGGCGCCGTCTCGGCCGTGTTGCTCGACACCGTGCTCGGCGCGGTGAACGTGCGGCCGTCAGGCAGCTCGATGGTCGCCGTCTGCGGACCGGCCGGTCCCTGCTTCGGTCCGAATGTCACCCGGAACGAAAGGTCCGGGACCGCGTCGCCCGTGTTCTCGATGTCGAACGTGAACCGCACCGTGCCGTCTTCGCCGAACAGCGCGAAGTTGGCGTTCTCGCCGGGTACGATGAACCCTGAAAATGTCAGGATCATGACCACGCGCGAGTTGTCGTTCGGGTCGAGGAACATGTATCCGTCGGCCAGGTCGGTTCCCCGGTCGTCGGCGTTGTTGGGTGAGTCGCCATGATCGGATGCAACGAGTGGGAAGGTCGCGATGAGGATGCAGCACAACAGGAGGAGTGACCGGTAGAGGGAGATCGAGCGCATGCGTTTCTCCTAATTGAGGTATTCGGCGGTGAGAGGGCGTGCATTTTACACTGTTCACCTTTCAATGTATTGATTTCGGTTATGACCAGTCGATTCTTCATGAGCCTGCTGTTCGCGCTCGCCATGGCAGCCTGCACCAGCACACAGAGGACCGCCAGCGAGACGGTGTTCCCTCCCGAGATCGCCTTTCTGGAGCGCCGCGTCGCGGACGACCCCGGCGACTACACGGCCTGGAACCGGCTCGGCTACGCGTATCTCCGGACGTTGCGCCTGACCGGCAACCATGATTTTCTCGACGGTGCGCTGCGCGCGGCGGAGGCGTCGATGAGCGCGCTTGGGGCGCCGGAGAATCGAGCCGGCCTCATGCTTCTGGCTCGGGCGCGGCAGGCCAACCACGAGTTCGGCATGGCCCGCGATCTGGCCCGCCAGCTCCTCGAAATCGATCCGGACAACGCCGACTACTGGGCGATCCTCTCGGACTCGCTGCTGGAGCTGGGCGACTACGACCAGGCGCGAGGGGCCCTGGGACGCATGTACGACGCCGGGGGCTCGACTCTCGGCAGCGAGACCCGAGTCTCGCGTCAGCACATGCTGCATGGGCGGACGGCACAGGCCCGCGGACATCTGGAGAAAGCGCTCCGTCACGCCCAGGCCTCTCCGGGGCAGCCGGAGAATCTGGCGTGGTGCCACTGGCAGCTCGGGGAGCTGGCGTTCTCGTCGGGTGATCTCGATGGCGCGGAGCGCCACTACGACGAGGCGCTGCGCGTTCTTCCCACGTTCATTCCGGCCCTCGGCGCGCGGGGCCGCATGCTGGCCGCGCGCGGCAGGATCGATGCGGCGATCGAGGCGTATGAGAAGGCCACGGAGTCCGACCCGGTCCCGCCGTTCGTGGCCGTTCTCTCCGACCTCTACCGTGCCAGAGGCGACCAGCGCCGCGCCGACGCGCTGATGCGGGTCGTCGACGAGGGAGCGCAGTCAGCGCGCGACCGGCGCCTGGACCGGCGTCATCTTTCTCTGATCTACGCCGACCGCGACCGCCGGCTGGAGGAGGCGTACGATCTTGCCGTGGCCGACTACGCGGAGCGACCGGACATCTACGCAGCCGACACGCTGGCGTGGGCCGCGCTCAAGACGGGCCGGCTCGACGAAGCCCGCCGCGCCATCGCCGCCGCGACGCGCCTCGGCACCCCCGACGCGAAGATCCTTTACCACGCCGGAATGATTGCCCGCGCGTCGGGCGACCTGGCCGGGTCGCGGGAGTTGCTTGCCAGGGCCATCGCTCTCAATCCCCATTTCGACTTCCGGCAATCGCAGGTGGCCAGGAACGCTCTGGCGGAGATCGCGGTCCGGTGAGGCGCTGGATCCTCCCGCTCGCTCTCGTCCTGGCGTGCAGCAAGGCCACGCCCGTCCCCCGCGATACGCAGCTTTGGCGCGTGGAAGGGTGGACGGATGTGAGCGACGGCATCCGGACCGCGCCGGCGACGATCATCGTGTTCCGGAGCAGCGGCGAGTTCGTGTCGCTCCAGACCACGGTGATCGAGCGCGCCGACGAGACGGTCTACCTGCTGGCGCGGGCGCCGCGCCACGCGGTGGTGGGGAGATGGAGTCAGAGCGGCGAGGAGGTCTCGGTGCAGCGAACGAAGGTGTCGCGACCGGGGGATTGCGGATCCGCGGCGTTTCGCGTGGTCGGTCATTCGGTGGACAGCAGCGGCGTGACGTATTCGCCGGTGACGCGGCTCGTGGCGCCGGAGTTCGAGAGCTGGCTGGCGGGTGCGACGGCGCCTTGTCCGTGAACGCGTTCTAAGGCGCGGGTGAGGACACCCGCGCTCCATTCATGAACTTCTCGATGTCCGCCGCCGATCGTGGCGCCTTGCGCGACAGGTGCTCCGGCGCGCCGCCGGTGACGAGCACGTTGTCCTCGATGCGGACGCCGATGCCGTTGTAGCGCTCCAGCGCGCCGGCGACCCGGCTTTTCTCCTCCTCCCCGAGTTTGGCGTAGGTGGGGCTGGCCAGCACGTCATCCTTGCGCACGTAGATTCCCGGCTCGATGGCGATGACCATGCCCGGTCTGAGCTGCTGGTACCGCCCGGTATCGTGCACCTGCAGCCCGACGTGGTGCCCGATGCCGTGGAAGAAGTACATCCGCACCTGCTCGGGCTCGTTCCGCGTGATCAGGCCGAGCTCGAGGAGCTCTTCGCCGAGAACCTGGTGCGCTTTGTCGCTGAGCTCGCGCCAGGTGTTGCCGGCCCTGGCGATGCGGATGACTTCCTCCTGGGCCCGGAAGACGGCGTCGTGAACAGCGCGCTGCTCGGCGGTGAAGCGCCCGCCGGCCGGGTAGGTGCGCGTCACGTCCGCGGTGTAGCCCTGGTAATCGGCGCCGATGTCGGTCAGGACGAGATCGCCGCGGCGGATGACGGCGTCGTTGGCGTGGTAGTGCAGGGTCGTGGCGTTGGCGCCGGCGGCCACGATCGACGGGAAGCCCCAGCAGCACGCCCCGCCCTCGCGGTAGGCGCGGTCGATGGCATCGTCGATCTGCTTCTCGTTCGTCGCGGTCATGGCCAGCCGCATCGCGGCGAGCTGCGCGTCGCCGGTGATGTCGATGGCGCGGCGCATCAGCTCCAGCTCGGCGGCGGTCTTGACCTCACGGAGGCCGCGAAGAACAGGTGTGGCGTCGCGGAATCGGATCTCCGGATAACGCGCCCGGAGCCTGCCGGCGTATTCGAGGACCGGCGGGAGGTCGCCGTCCAGAGGGGGGCGCCGCTCCATCAGCAGCCACACCTCCGCCTCGCCGCGGCGCACCGCTTCGGAGAAGGAGGGGGCGATCGGATCGGCGAACGAGAGGGGGCGGCCCGCCGGCGACCAGCTCCGTCCTTCCAGCACCGCGGCGATGAAGCCGTTCAGGCCGTCCGCGCCTGCGATCGTGGCGATGCCGGTTCCTGCTCTCAGCTCTTCCGCCGAAGGGATCCGTCCGGACCACCGCTCCTGCTGCGGATTCCGCTCGCGCGCGAACAGCACCTCGGAGGTGGCCGGCTCGCCGGGCAGAAGAACCAGGGCCGAGTCCGGCTGCGTGTTGCCGGTCAGGTAGTAGAGGTTGTCGTTCTGCCGGTATGGCCACTCGACGCTGCCGTTTCGCCTGGCCGGCTGCGCGGAGAACATCACCAGAATCGACCTGGGGCCGATGGCACTGGCAACCAACTGCCGTCGCGCAGCGTATTCACGAGAAGAGACTCCTTCCGCGGCATTCACGGACGTGGTCAGGAGCGCGATGGCCAGAGCGAGTGAGCGTGTCATGTCGTCCTCCGAATCGAGCACACGTTACAGAGTGGTGTACGGCGGGCGCAACGCTTTCAGTTCTGTCTCAGCTTCGGCACGGCACTCCAGGCACGGAGCGGCCTATCGTTTTGTACGAACAGACGTCAAAACAGATGAGTGGCGGTGGCGGCGTGTCCGAAGCGATCCAAGAAGACAAGCGAGTGCCTGATCTCGAATGCCAGAGGTGCGGAGCTCCGGCGGTCGTCACGCGCGGTGATGTCGATCTCTGCGGTCCCTGCTACTACTCGGAGACGGTGAAGGAGCGCCGGAGGATCTCGGCGCTGCGGCGCAGGCCGGGCTCGGACGCCGCGCTGGCCGCCATCGAGGAGATCGAGCGGGCCCTGTTCGCGCAGCTTCAGCACAAGTGCGAGAAGTAGGCGATTCCGCTCTACACGCCTGTCGCGATCTTCGCCCTTCGCGCCCCCGGCAGCTTCAGCAGCTCGTGCGGATCGAGCCGCACCTTGCTGGAGCGATTCCCTCCGCCGACGATCACCGCGCTCTTCTCGAGCACCAGCTCGTCGATGAGGATCGGCATCGGCTCGCCCAGGCCGATCAGCGTGACGCCGCCGATCATCATCCCGCTGAGCTGCGCGGTCTCCTCCGGCGACGCGAACGAGAGGCGCTTGAATCCGACCTCTGCCGCAACGCCGTGATTCACATCGAGCCTCGTGTCGGCGCGCACGAGGCACGCCACATACTCCCGCGGCGTCTTCTTCACGACCACGATGATCGTGTTGCAGACCTCGTCGGACGGATACCCGTATCGCGCGCAGAACGCCGCGGTGTCGGCATCGGCCGGATCGCACTCGAGAGTCTCGAAGCGAATTCCGTTCTCGGAAAGGGCTTTGGCAACCTCTGGATGAAGGATCGTCATTGGTACGACTCACGCATTCTCGTGAGGTTGGCAAGTCGATTCAAGGAGGAAAACACATGCCCAACGCAATCACGATGTTGAAGTCGGACCACGTCACGGTGAAGCGGCTTCTGAGACAGCTCAGCGAGACCGGAGACCGTGCCGTCAAGGAGCGCGAGCGCCTGGTCTCGGAGATCGAGCAGGAGATCAAGACGCACACTCAGATCGAAGAGGAGGTGTTCTACCCGGCCTTCCTCACCAGGGCCGAGAACACGGACGGGGAAGACATGTTCTACGAGGCGGCCGAGGAGCATCACGTCGTGGACATGGTGCTGCCGGCGCTGAAGGCTGCCAATCCGAAGTCGAACGAGTTCAAAGCCAAGGCCAAGGTGCTGAAAGACCTCATCGAGCATCACATCAGGGAGGAAGAGGGCGAGATGTTCCCGAAGGCGCGAACCCTTTTCTCGGATCAGCAGCTTCGCGAGCTGGGCGACCTCATGCAGGCGCGGAAGGACTCCATCCAGGCCATGTGGGACAACCCGCTGCTCGGCCCAGTGAAGAAACTGCAGAGCGCGGCGCACAAGTTGCTGCCGACCAGGGTCAAGACCGCGAAAGCGAAGGCCATCGCCAGGGGAATCAAGGCCGGCAACCGCGATGAAGCACGCTGAGTGAGGCCGGAGCGCCGCCACCCCGGCGGCGCTCCACCGGGCTCGGGCTGCGATAGACTCCCGCTCCCATGGCCCAGAACTTCGAGGTCACCTGCCCCTCTTGCGAAGCGACGATCGTCATCGACCGGGTGAGCGGCGAAGTGCTGCTGCACAAGGCGAAAGTGGTCAGAACGAGCGGCACGCTGGAGTCGATGGTCTCCGGTCTGGAGGCGCAGAAGTCGGAGGCGGCCAAGAGGTTCGATCGCCAGCTGGAGAGTCAGAAGGACCGCAGCCGCATCCTCGAAGAGAAGTTCAAGGAAGCAATGGAGCGCGCGGAGAAGTCGGATAAGCCGCCGATCAACCCGATGGACCTCGATTGATCACGCCGGAGTCTTTCGATCCCGATGCCGCGGCGTCTTCGGAGAGCGGCGTCTTCGGTCTGCCGTTCACACCCGGACAGTCGAAGGTCGTGATCGTGCCCGTGCCGTACGAGGCCACGACGTCGTATGGCGGCGGGACCTCCCGCGGACCGGAAGCGGTGCTGGAAGCGTCGAAGCAGGTCGATCTCTTCGATCGCGACACCGGCAAGCCGTACGCGGCCGGCATCGCCATGCTCGACATTCCCAAAAAGATCGAGCGATGGAACCGCGAGGCGAAGAAGCTCGCGCGCCGGAAGCACCCTGATGTCGCGAAGGTGAATGACATCTCAGCGTCGGTGAACGAGTGGGTGTACGCGAAGACGTCGGCACTCCTCGATGAGGGGAAGATGCCGGTGACGCTGGGCGGCGACCACTCCGTCCCGTTCGGTGCCATCCAGGCCTGCGCGGAGAAGTTTCCCGGCCTGGGCATCCTGCACCTGGACGCTCATGCCGATCTCCGCGAGGCGTACGAAGGCTTCACCTGGTCGCACGCGTCGATCTTTCACAACGTGATGACGAGGCTGACGAACGTCGGCAGGCTCGTCCAGGCCGGCGTCCGCGACCTCGGTCAGGCCGAGAGCACGATGATCGAGCAGTCGGGCGGACGCATCGTGACGTTCTTCGACTCCGACCTGGCCGCCCGAAAAGAGGAAGGGGAGTCGTTCGCCTCGATCGCCGACGACATCGTGGCGGAGTTGCCGGCCAGCGTCTATCTGTCGTGGGACATCGACGGACTCGATCCGACTCTCTGCCCCGGGACCGGGACGCCGGTGCCGGGCGGACTGTCGTGGAACGAGGCCGTCGGCCTGCTCCGCGCGCTGGTCCGTGCAAAAAAGAGGATCGTGGGCCTCGACCTGTGCGAGGTCTCGCCGGGCCCCACGGAGTGGGATGCCAACGTCGGCGCGCGCCTGCTGTACAAGATGATCGGGTTCGCGCTGATGACGCAGGCGGCAGGGGGCAGGTAACCGGAAACCGGAAACCGGAAACCGGAAACCGGGGACCGGAAACCGGAAACCGGAAACCGGGGACCGGAAACCGGAAACCGGAAACCGGAAACCGGGGAGCGCCGCCGACCCGCCCCGCTCCGGAATGGAGCGCCGGTGTCCTCACCGGCGCCCCCCGGGGGCGGCGGGATTGTGGTCGGGCTCGGGAAAGTCAAAAGCCGGGCTCGGGCTCGGGCACGGGTACCAAACGCACCCCGGTTTCCGGTTTCCGGTTTCCGGTTGCCGGTTGCCGGCTCCCAGGTACTACGGCGCGTTCCGCGGGGGCGGCGAGATCCCGGTCATCTGAACGAGGTTGTCGATGGCGGCCTCGCGGGTCATCTTCCCGTCGATGTAGGACTGCCAGTAGGTCTCGAGGGCGGGGTAGAGTCCGGTGAAGGCGCGGTCCCACATGCCGCCTCTGGTGGCGTAGGGGACGTATTCGACGCCGCGCTGTTTGAGCGCGCGGCGCGTCAACTCGCCCGAGGTGTAGAAGATGACGGCGTGCCAGAGCTGTCGCGGGGCGAGCATTCTGCGCTCGGCAGCTTTCTGATTGATGTCGGGCCCGATCTGCCCGCCCGCCGCGCCGACCATTGCGTGCGAGCCCTCGTGCAGGAGCATCTCCAGCGCGGCGAAGCCCTGATAGCCGGGATCGCGGCTGGAGATCGTGGTGTGAACGTTTCCGCTGTGAATGGACGTATAGGCCCCGAACTGTCCCGCCCAGGGCGCGACGTCGACACGAATCCGCGACGGGTAGGAGGCGCCGTAGACGCGGCTGTGCTCCTTCACCAGGTCATCACCGGCGTCGCGCAGGAGGGCCTGCGCAGTGGTGATCCAGAACCGGCTCACTCGCTCATCCTCGGTCCAGTGGTATTTGCGATAGATCACGGACGCGGTGGCGAGGGCCTTGGTGATCTCGTCGGAAAAGCCGGCCGGGATGGCCTCGCCGGCGTTGCTGAGCGCGTAACCGAGGCGGATCAGCTCATCGTCGAGGAAGGGCATGCGGTCGCTGTAGCGCGCGCGATAGCTGAGGACCGCCGCGTTCCAGACCGTGCGCTCGGCGTCGCGCAATGTGCCGTCGGCCACTGCGAGCTTGTTGTTCTGGCCGGCGTCCAGGAGCGTCTGATGGAGCGAGACCCAGAAATTTGTCTGGAGCTGGAAACGCTCCTCGGCGTTCACGGGCCCCGTCCACGTCAGCAGCAGCAGCGCCAGGAGGCGCAGCGTTCTCATCGGGCCTCCAGCTCCCGAAGGATGCTGACCTTGGCGTCGATCATGACGTGATGCTCGAGTCCGAGAAGGTCGGCGAGCTTCCGCACCAGATAGCCTTCGTATTCGGTGAGGTTGCCGTCCGCGTACGCCATGCGCCACATCGTCTTGACCATGTCGATGCGCTGGTCGAGCGTGGAGTTCTTGCGGATGAAGTTCGTCATGGCGAAGTGGTCGATGGTGTTGGCGCGGATCTCGTCGGCTGCCTCGATGAGCTCCCGGGCGTCGTCCGCCGAGAGGTCGAAGGTGCGCTGGAGGTACGTCGTGGCGTTGCCGTCCTCAGCGGGACTGAACGAGCCGTCGGCGTAGGCGATGTCCAGGAGGACGGCGGCCGTGGCGAGGCGGAAAGGGTCATGATCGCTCTCTTGGGACACCTCGGGCGTGGTGAATCCGTCCTTGAGGCGCTCCATGAGTCTTGCGAAGCTCACGGCGCGAGTTTAGCCTAGCGACCAGTCATGACACGAACAGCTCTGGAAAATCTCGAAGACGATGCATATGTATGGATTTTTGGCGTCTCTCCGGCTGTGTCCGGCAGCAGCGGCGCGCAGCTGCTGCGGCGCGTGGACGAGTTCCTCGACGGGTGGACCGCGCACAACGAGCCGGTCCTGGCCGGGCGTGAATTCCGCGACGGGAGCTTCCTGGTCATCGCCGCCGCGCCGCAGAGCGAGCGCTCCGGCTGCTCCATCGACCGCATGTTCGGCACGCTCCAGTCGCTGGAGCGTGACCTGGGCGTGAAGATCCTCGATCCGAACCGCGTCTTCTTCCGCCACGGCGACGGCCGCGTCGACGCGATCACGCGCGCCGAGTTCCGCGAGCGCGGCGACCCGCACACGATCGTCTTCGACACGACCGTCGAGCGCCTCGGCGACGTGCGCGGCGGAAAGTGGGAGCGGAAGGCAGAGGAGTCGTGGCACCGGGAGTTGTTGAGGAAGGCCGTCCAGCGCGGCTGAGATCTCACCTTTCCTCGATCCACGGTCCGTAATCGGTGACGAGCCCCGCTTCGTTCACCTTCAACACCGCTTCGAAGCTGTTGCTCCTGTATCGATAGAGGCGGGCCGCCTCGCGTCTGTAGGTCTGCTCGAGCGGCTCCAGCGTGAGGCTCGGGAACCGCAGCCACGCTGCGCGAACCGTGGCCTCCTGGCCGGTCTCCAGCGCAAGGCGCCGGATCGGCAGCAGGTTCGTCGAGGGGCTGAAGTTCAGGTCGACGTCGATGCAGCCTGCCACGGCGTCGACGCTCCGGCCGTTCATCGTCCAGCGTCCCTCTGCATCGACTTCGATCTCGATGTGGATTTCGCGATCGCCGATCCATCCGGCCACCACCGTCGAGAGCGTTCGCCACGCCGCGTCCATCGCGATCATGTAGTCGAGGCGCACCGGCTTCGCTTCGTGAATGAACAGCGCGGTTCCCCCGAGGCTGGAGCCGGCGCTGCTCTGCAGCAGGCGCGCTGCCTCGTGGCCGGGCCTGTCGGTGCGGCGCCAGAGAATGGGAGTGCTGTTCATGCCGTCAGGTTGCGGAAAGCGAGGAGCACGGCGCACCAGCCCAGAAGGGCGAGAAGGACGAGGCCGCGTCGGGAACGGGGTGTCATGGGAGACGTAGTGTAGCGACGGGATGTCGTTGCACCTTGCGTGCGCACGGAAATCGGTGCACATTACGCGGAGGAGGCGCCGATGGCTCGCGTCGAAATATTGGGATCGACACCGCCCGCACCCGCCGGCGTGCGCGGAGAAGAGGTCAAGACGATCCGATACAAGCTCAATCTCTCTCAGTCCGAGTTCGCGATGATGATCGGCGTCAGCCTGGCCACGCTGCAGGGATGGGAGGAAGGGCGGCATCGTCCTGACGGACCGGCCCAGGCGCTCCTGCGCGTCTGCTCGAAGAACCCGAAGATCGTCGCCAAGGCGCTGGGACACGGGTGAGTCGGGCCTCGGGCCTCAGGCCTCAGTCCCCAGTCCTCAGTAGACCACCGCCCGCCCAGGCGTTTCTCTTCCGTTCTCCCGAGGCCCGAGGCCCGAGGCCCCCGGCCCGGTTCACTCGTCGTCGAACGTAGCCGGGACCACCGGAACCGCCGGCGTGCGTCCGGTGAGAGCCTTCACGATGCGTGGCACGTGCACGTGGCAGGTCTCGACGATGACGCTCACTTTGCGCGGCGGCGTCCCGGCCACCGCGGTCCCGGCGATGAACACGCCTGGGACATTCGTCTCCATTGTCGCTTCGTCGTACACCGGCTCACAGGCCTCGCCGCGCGTCGACACGCCGAGCATCTCGAAGAGCGTAGTGTCCTGACGGTATCCGGTCAGGACGAGGACGAAGTCTGCATCGATCTCGCCGCCGTCCGTCATCACCTTCGTCCCGCGGATCTCCGTCACGTTCGTGTTCGGCATGAACACGACTCGGCCGTCGCGGACCATGCCGCGGATCTCCGGCAGCAGCCACCACTTGACCTTGTCGGCATCGAAGTCCGCGCCGCGATAGCTGATCGTCACGTTCGCGCCTGCGCGCTGGCATCGCACCGCCGCCTCGACCGCCGAGTTGCGGCCGCCCACGATCAGCAGCCGCCTGCCGAAATACGTGTGCGGCTCGCGGAAGTAGTGCGAGACGTTCGGCTGCTCTTCGCCGGGGATGCCGAGGACCCGGGGGTGGTGCATGGCGCCGATGGCCAGGACGATGTTGCCAACCTCGTACGAGTGCTCGCCGTCGACCGTGCGCGTCCGGAGCTCGAAGCCGCCGCCGACGCGCCGGGCCTGCTCCACACGCTCGAACGTTCGGATGTCGAGGCCGTACATCTCGACGATGGCCCGCAGGTAGGCCAGGTACTCCTCGCGGTTCGGCTTCTGCTGATCGGGCACCTGGATGGGCACGCCGGCGATGGCCAGCCGGTCGGCGCGGGAGTGAAAGAGCATCTGCAGCGGATACCACTCGATGGTCGTCCCGATCTGACCCGCCTCGAGGTGAACGTAGTCGACGCCCGCCTGCTTCAGCGCCACGGCCAGCTCGATTCCGATGGGACCGGCGCCGATGACGGCGACCTGGTGTCGTTGCATGGAGCGCCAAGTTTATAGAATGGCGCGCATGCTGCGCCGACTGCTTCTCCTTCTCGCACTCACCGCCACGCTCGCCGCTCAGGAACGGAGAGCGATCACAGCAGGACCCGATCGACGGAGCGGGGAGGGCGAGGGACCGTATCCGCGTCTCATCATTCGTGGCGCGACGATGATCGACGGCACCGGAGCGCCGCCGCAGGGTCCGCTCGACATCGTCATCGAAGGCAACCGCATCCGCGAGATCCGCGCGAACGCGCCGGCGGACGGCGCGAAGGAGATCGACGCGCGCGGCATGTACGTGATGCCGGGCTTCATCGACATGCACGGGCACATCGGCGGAACGGCGCAGGGCACACCGGCGGAGTACGTCTACAAACTCTGGCTCGCGCATGGAGTGACCACGGTTCGCGAGCCCGGCTCGGGCAACGGTCTGGACTGGACGCTGCGCGAGAAAGCGCGCAGCGCGAAGAACGAGATCGTCGCGCCGCGTCTCCACGTCTATCTGATGCCGGGACGCGACTGGGACGGCGGAGCGCTCACCACGCCGGAGACGGCGCGCCGATGGGTGCGCTGGCTGGCGGCGAAAGGCGGCGACGGCGTGAAGCTCTGGTCGGGCGGCGCGGGCGACCCGACGCTCGATCCCGACATTCTCGCCGCACTTCTCGACGAAGCGACGAAGCTCAAACTCGGATCGACGGGGCATCTGCCGCAGATGAACGTGGCCCGCATGAACGTGCTCACCGCCGCCCGCCTCGGACTGCGCAGCATGGAGCACTGGTACGGCCTGCCCGAGGCGCTCTTCGCCGCGCGCACGGTGCAGGACTATCCGCCCGACTACAACTACAACGATGAGTCGCACCGTTTCGGCCAGGCCGGGCGGCTATGGAAGCAGGCCGCGGCACCCGGAAGCGAGAAGTGGAACAGCGTGATGAACGAGCTGGCGGAGCGGCGGTTCATCATCGACCCGACATTCAATATCTACGAGGCCACGCGCGACCTCATGCGCGCCATGCGCGCCGAGTGGCACGACGACTACACGCTACCCTCGCTCTGGAAGTTCTACGAGCCGAGCCGCACCTCGCACGGATCGTTCTGGTTCAACTGGACCACGCAGGACGAAGTGGAGTGGAAGGCGAACTACCGGCGCTGGATGGACTTCGTCAACGAGTACAAGAACCGCGGGGGCCGCGTCACCACCGGCTCGGACTCCGGCTTCATCTATCAACTCTATGGCTTCGCATACATCCGCGAGCTGGAGCTGCTGCAGGAAGCGGGCTTCCATCCGCTCGAAGTGATCCGCTCCGCGACGATGAACGGAGCCGAGGGTCTCAGCGAGCCGAAGGGGACGAAGCCCGACTTCGGCATGATCCGTCCCGGTTATCTCGCGGACCTGATCATCGTGCCGCAGAATCCGGTGGCGAATCTGAAGGTGCTGTACGGCACCGGCGCGATCCGGCTGAACGACGAGACGGGCAAGGCGGAGCGGGTGGGCGGGGTGCGGTGGGTGGTCAAGGACGGCATCGTGTACGACGCGCGCGCGTTGCTCGCGGATGTCAAAGCGATGGTGGCTGCGGCGAAGAATGGAGCGCCGGTGTCCTCACCGGCGCCCCGGATCGGGGAGGGGGAGCGCTCGCGCCGGTGAGGAACACCGGCGCCCCGACATCCCGGATCTAACCGAGCGCCGCCTGCACCAGCGCCTTCTGCTGATCCTCGTGACGGTGATGCGATCCGGTGGCCGGCGCGGCGGCGAGCGGGCGTCCCACGTAGCGCAGCTTCTGATTCGGTCCGAGCAGCGCGGCCAGGCGCTCGTGCAGGAAGGGCCAGGCGCCCATGTTGCGCGGCTCCTCCTGCACCCAGACCACCTCGGTCGCGCTTTCGAAGGGCTTCAGAGCCGCGGCCAGCATCGGCTGCGGGAACGGATAGAACTGCTCGAGGCGGATGAGCGGGACGTTGCTGCCTGCCTTCTCGCGCGCGGCCCGGAGGTCGTAGAAGACCTTGCCGGACGTGATCACGATTCTGCCGCCCTCGCCGCCGGCGGCGGAGTCGGGAATGACCGGCTCGAATCGTCCGCTGGTCAGCTCGCCCAGGGATGACACCGCGGCGGGATGGCGCAGCAGCGACTTGGGCGTCATCACGATGAGCGGCTTGCGCGGATTGTTCTTCATCTGGCGGCGCAGCGCATGGAAGTACTGCGCCGGCGTGGTCGGGTAGATGACCTGCATGTTTCCTTCCGCGCAGAGGACCATGAACCGTTCCAGGCGCGCGCTGGAGTGCTCGGGGCCCTGACCCTCGTAGCCGTGCGGCAGCAGCAGCACCAGCCCGCTGTGCTGCCCCCACTTCTCCTCGGCGCTGGAGATGAACTGGTCGATGATGATCTGCGCGCCGTTCATGAAGTCGCCGAACTGCGCTTCCCACATGACCAGGCATCCGGGATCGGCCACGGAGTAGCCGTACTCGAATCCGAGGACCCCGTACTCCGACAGGAGCGAGTCGTACACCGCAAACTTCGCCTCCGCCTGCGGCTCGTTGGTGTCTTTGGCCAGGGCGTTGTGGACGACGACGGGATCGGCGACCGGTGCGGGCGAGCCGTGCGCGAGCGCGTTCAGCGGGACGTACGGCTTGCCGGTGATGTAGTCGAAGATGATGGCGTGGCGGTGCGAGAACGTGCCGCGGCCGACGTCCTGGCCGGAGAGGCGGACGCGGAAGCCGTCTGCGACCAGCGAGCCGACGGCCACCTGTTCGGCGGTCCCCCAGTCCATCGCCTCCTTCCCCTGGACCATGGACTGGCGCCGCGCCAGCACCGGCTTGAGCTTCGGATGGGGCGTGAAAGTCTCCGGCGTCGAGCTGAGCGCGCTGCCGATCTGGTCGAGCAGCTCAGGCGTGATGGCGGTGTCGGGCGAGGGCTCCTTCTGGAATCCGGTGACGTCTTCGTCGGTGAAGAGCGGATCGCGCTTCGAAGGCGGCGCGGTCTGCTCCCTGGTGCGGTCGAACGCCTCCTGCAGCCTGGCCTGGAAGGCATCGAGCCACTGCTCGGCTTCCTTCGGATCGATGTCCCCTTTGCGCAGCAGCGTCTCGGTGTAGATCTTCCGCACCGAGCGGTGCTCCTTGATCAGCTTGTACATCTTCGGCTGGGTCAGGGAAGGCTCGTCGCCCTCGTTGTGACCGTGGCGGCGGTAGCAGATCATGTCGATGACGACGTCCTTCTGAAACTGCTGCCGGAACGCATAGGCCAGCTTGATGGCCCGGATGCCGGCCTCCGGGTCATCTCCGTTGACGTGGAAGATCGGCGCCATGACGGCCTTGGCGACGTCGGTGGCGTACATCGACGAGCGCGCCGCTTCGGGGCCGGTGGTGAAGCCGATCTGGTTGTTGATGACGACGTGCACGGTGCCGCCTGTGCGGTAGCCCTTGAGCTGCGAGAGGTTCAGCGTCTCCGCGACGACGCCCTGCCCGGCGAACGCGGCGTCGCCGTGCAGCAGCACGGGGATGATGAAGGAGTGGCGGCGATCGCCGATGAGTGTCTGCTTGGCGCGCACCATTCCTTCCACGACCGGGTCGACAGCCTCGAGGTGGCTGGGGTTCGACGCCAGCGTCAGCAGCAGCTTCGCGCCGGTGGGGGAGAGATGTTCCCCCTCCGCTCCGAGGTGATACTTCACGTCTCCGGATCCCTCGCGGCTGGAGGGATCGATGTCGCCTTCGAACTCGCGGAAGATCTGCTCGTACGACTTGCCGAGGATCGTGGCCAGGACGTTGAGCCGGCCGCGGTGGGCCATGCCGATCACGCCCTCCACGACGCCGTCGGCCGCCGCATCATTGAAGAGCTGGTCGAGCATCGGAACGAGCGTCTCCGCTCCTTCCAGCGAGAAGCGTTTGTGCCCGACGTACTTGGTGTGCAGGAAGCGCTCGAACGCCTCGGCATCGTTGAGCTTCATGAGGATGCGGCGCTTGGTGTCGATGTCGATGGGCTGTTTGTTGCGCGACGGCTCCATCCGGTCCTGCAGCCACTTCTTCTGATCGGGCTCCTGGATGTGCATGTACTCGGGGCCGATCTTTCCGCAGTAGGTCTCGCGGAGCGTGTCGAGGATGTCGCGCAGCCTGGCCGTCGACTTCGCGCAGAGGCCGCCGCAGACGAACTCGCGGTCGAGGTCCCAGATGGTCAGGCCGTAGAACTGCGGGTTCAACTCGGGGTGATGGCCGACGCGATACTCGAGCGGATCGAGGTCCGCCAGGATGTGGCCGCGGACGCGATAGGCATTGATCATCTGCAGCACTCTGGCCTTGCGTGCCGCGATGTCGTCGGTGGCCGAGCCGCCCAGGGTCATGCGGCTGCGGTCTCGTGACCAGCGCACCGGCTCGTAGGGGATGCGGAGGTCGCGGTAGATGTCGTCGTAGAAGTTCGCCTCGCCGAGCAGCAGCTCGTGAATGCGCCCCAGGAACGCTCCCGACTCGGCGCCCTGGATGATGCGATGGTCGTACGTAGAGGTCATCGTCATCACCTTGGAGATGCCCAGGTCGGCCAGCACGGCCGGGTCGGACGCGGAGTATTCGGCGGTGTAGTCGATCTGTCCGGTGGCGATGATCGTCCCCTGAGACTGCATGAGCCGCGGCACCGAGGCGATGGTGCCGATCGTGCCGGGGTTGGTCAGCGAGATGGTCGTCCCTTCGAAGTCGGAGATCTCCAGTGTGTTGCCCCGGGCCTTGCGCACCACGTCGTTGTAGGCCTTGAGGAACTGGGCGAAGTCGAGAGTCTGGCAGCGCTTCACGTTCGGCACGACGAGCGAGCGCGAGCCGTCCTTCCGCTCCACGTCGATGGCCAGCCCCAGGTTGACGTCTTCCCGGTCGATGCGGACGGGCTGGCCGTCCAACTCCGCGTACGCGGAGTTCATGCGCGGCTGCTCGTTGAGCGCCTTGACGATGGCCCAGGCGATGACGTGCGTGTACGACGCCTTCGACTGCCCGGTGAGCGCGAGGTGATTGTTGATGACGCGGCGGTTCTCCTCGAGCGCCTTCACGGGGATGTCGCGGACCGACGTCGCCGTCGGGATCGTGAGCGACGTCTCCATGTTCTGGGCGATCTTCGACGCCGCGCCGCGGAGCGGGACGATGTTCTGGTTGGTGGGGACGGCGCGCGGCTTGGGCGGGGCCTGTGGAGCCTCGGTTTTGTGGAGGACAGGCAATCCTGCCTGTCCCCGGTCAGGCACGACTGCCTGTACCCGTTCAGGCAGGATTGCCTTTCCCCGGTCAGGCAGGATTGCCTGACCTCCACTCTCTACACCGGCGTCTTCCTCTGCCACCAGCGGCTGGTAGTCCTCGAAGAACTCGCGCCAGCTCGCGCTGACGTTGTTCGGGTCGGAGCGGTACTTCTCGTAGAGCTCTTCGATGAAAGCGATGTTGGCGCCGTAACTCTGGGTCACTGATGACATGTCGGTTTCTCTAACGAGCTCACACGATGCGCTGTTCCGCGCGGTCGACCACGGTGTGCGACAGCGAAGTCAGCCCCAGCCATCCGAATCCGGCGGCGAACCCCCCCAGGACGTCGGAGGGGAAGTGGACGCCGAAGTACAC
The DNA here is from genome assembly GCA_035544675.1 of Thermoanaerobaculia bacterium. Classification (GTDB taxonomy): domain Bacteria; phylum Acidobacteriota; class Thermoanaerobaculia; order Gp7-AA8; family Gp7-AA8; genus DATKCA01. The sequence goes on from DATKCA010000034.1 coordinate 18,400, forward strand.
CCGGGAGAATCCGACGCTCAGGATGATCAGCGCGGAGATCGTGTGCGCAACGCCCTGTGTCGCCGCGGAATGATGCTCCACCAGGTGGTGTGCGACGATCGGATACGTGGCCGCGGAGAGCAGCGAGTGCCCGCTCGGAAAGCTGTGCGACCGCGGCAGCTTGATGCGCCGCGCCATCTCCTGTGGCCGCTGCCGCTGGAACACGTGCTTGAGGATGCTGTTGATGGCCATGGCCCCGCCGGTGCTCACGGCGATGGTCCCGGCGTCGTGCTTGCGGCCGCGCCGGTAGAGCGCGATCGCCGTCACACCGGCGATGGTCCCGATGGCCACGTGCGACCCGAGCTGCGTCACCGCATCCATGGCCCGGTGCATCTGCTTGTGATCGATGGTGTGCACGGCCTTCATGATGGCCGAGTCGTAAGGGTCGGCCGTGCCGGCCACTACGTGGTCCACCTGCTGCTTGAAGAACCAGAAAGCGAGCGAGGCCAGGGCCACGCCACCGCTCGTGCCGATGGCGAGCGGCAGAAATCTGTGCCGGCGCTTCGTCTTCTTCACGGCCGCGAAGTGTACGTCACAAATCGGTGTGCCGGCTCCGCGCCACAGCTGCGGCGATAGAACTCGATGGCGCCCGTCCAGGGGATGACCGCGCGCGTGAATCCGCGGGCGCGCAGGTAGGAGAGCGCGGCGAGGAGAACCTCGCGCCCGTGCCCACGGCCACGCATCTTCTCGACCACGCCCGCCGGCCCGAACGTGCCGAGGCCGCGGTTGTTGGCCTCGACGACGGCGAAGGCCACGTCAGGGATCCAGAAGCAGGCGGCGCCGCGGGCAGCCTCGAATCGCCAAACCGCGCCGAACTCGCGCTCGACGAAATCGAGGAGAAGATTCTGTGGAGGACAGGCAATCCTGCCTGTCCGATCTCCCGGGACAGGCAGGATTGCCTGTCCTCCACTGAGGCTCGCGTGCAGGTTCCAACTGCTCGTCCCCGGCGCGAACCCATGCCGTTCCAGAAATGCGATGCTGCCATGGTCCGAGTCGAGCACACCCGGCGTGAAGTAGTTCCCCGGCTCGGCGGCGATGACGCGGGGAGCGAGGCGCCGCAACAACTCGCTGCCGATTCCCTGACGCCGGTGCTCCCGCGCGACGCACAGCAGTCGCAGATATCCGCCGCATCGCACCGCAACCGCTTTGTCTTCGGCGAGCAGCGTCTCCGGCTCGCCGTCGATGCCGCGGCCGAAGCATTTCTCTTCGGCCACCGCCGCGGCATCATAGGGGGCATCGCTGGAGGAGAGGATCTGCCGGATGAGAGGCAGATCCTCGAGTGTAGCCGCGCGGATCACGCGCGAGAGGATACGCTTCTGTGGAGGACAGGCAATCCTGCCTGTCCTGACGAAAGTCAAAAGCCGGGCACGGGCTCGGGCACGGGCTCGGGCACGTTAGATCGGCTTGATCTCCGTATCCTGCCTGTCCTCCACGAACGTCAAAAGCCGGGCACGGGCAGGGGCTCGGGCGCATGGCGTCCAATTCGCAATGGACCTCATCAATGAGCGCTGAAGTCGTCCGGTGTCCCCGTTGCGGACAGTCGAACCGCGTCCCCTCGTTATCGGAGGGAAAGAAGGCGGTTTGCGGGAAGTGCAAGGGGGAACTGGGGGGAGCGCCGGTCGTTCTGACGGACCGGTCGTTCCCGGCAGCGATCGCCAGCGGCGACTCGGTCGTCGACTTCTGGGCAGCGTGGTGTGGTCCCTGCCGGACCATCGCGCCGGTCATCGAGGAGCTGGCCGCGGAGCGGACGGAAGTCCGCTTCGCCAAGCTGAACGTCGACGAGAATCCGCGCACGGCCTCGAAGTTCGGAGTGCAGAGCATCCCGCTTCTGATCTTCTTCAAGGACGGAGTCGAAAAGGGCCGGCTCGCCGGCGCAGTTCCGCGAAACCGGATCGAGGCGGCGATCCAGCAGTATCTTGGGTGAGTGGAGCGTGATGTCCAGTTTTGAAGAACGCCCGCTGGACCTCTTCACCAGGAAGGTCCTGATCGTGACGGCCGTGGTCCTCGGGGTGGGCCTTCTCTGGCTGGTACGCCACGTACTGCTTCTCGTCTTCATGGCCGCGGTTCTCGCCGCGGGGATCGCGCCGGCGGTGCGGTGGGTACGCGTGCGGTGGCGGTACTGGTTCCACAAGCACATTCCGCGCGGGACGGCGGTGCTCATCGTTTATCTGCCGTTCGTGGTGGTCGTGATTGGTCTCGCGCTGATCCTCATCCCGCAGCTCATGACCGATTTCCGGGAGCTGGCCGCGCAGATGCCGGTGCTGATCGAGCAGAACATTCTGAAACCGCTGGAGAAGCACTTGCCGATGACCGCGGTGCGCGAGTTTCTGCGCGACAGCGAGCTGCCCGAGGGGAGGATGTTCGGGTTCGTGAGGGGAGCGGCGGCGGCGGTGGGCGGCGTGATCGCCATTCTCTTCATGGTGGCGTGGATGCTCATCGACTCGCAGCGCCTGCGGAACCTCATCCTCCTGATCTACCCGCCGGGCGTGCGCGCGGAAAGGCGGCAGACGCTGATCCGCATCGGGAGGCGGATGAGCGCCTGGCTGTCGGGCCAGCTGCTGCTCGCGCTGATCATCGGCGTCATGACGTTCTGCGCGCTGGTCCTCCTGCGCATCCCGTATGCGCTTCCGCTGGCGATCCTGGCAGCCGTCGGCGAGCTGATCCCGGTGATCGGTCCGATCCTCGGTGCGGTGCCGGCGTGTGCGATCGCGCTGCTGCACTCGCCGTGGCAGTTCTGGTCGATGCTGGCCTTCGCCATCCTGCTGCAGAAGTTCGAGAACCTCTTCATCGCTCCTCGGGTGATTTCAAAGAAGGTGGCCGTCTCACCGCTGGCCGTGTTCGTCGCGTTCATGATGGGCGCCTCGCTCCTCGGCATCGTCGGAGCGATCCTGGCGATTCCGGTCGCGGCGATCGTGCAGGTGGCCTTCGAGGAGGCGTTCGTCGCGCATCGTGAGCGGCGTCAGAACCTGGAGCGGGCCGGGACGCTTCTGCGGCAGGTCGATTAGAATCTGGGCCTGAGCCCTATGAAGGTCAAGCAGCGAATCGTCGTTCTATCGGCCGCCGTGTGTCTGGCGCTTCCTGCGCACGCGCAATCCCAATGGTCCTTCTCGCACCGCATCGAGTTGCGCGCGAACTACCGCGACAGCAACGAAGAGAGCTTCCAGCTGCGCGTGCGGCCGCCGGAACTGGGCGGGTCTGCGTTCCTGGCCACACCTGACCCCGGCGGCAGCGCCGAGCTCAGCGTGGCGGCCCTTCAGCTGGAGATGTCCTACGGGACCTGGTTCGCGGCGCGGGCGCGCGTTCATGCCGTCGACAAATACCGCCGCAATCCGACGAGCACGGACCGCGACATCGATGCCGAGGAGCTGTTCATCCGCTTCGGGGAGAAGCCGGAGGTCCTGAACCGGCCGGAGCGCACCTCGTTCTTCGTGCAGATCGGCAAGGCCCCGAAGATGGAGCGGCAGCCGGTCCGGCTGCTGGAGAGTTACGGTCTGGCGGCCACCGCGTTCAATCGCTTCGAAGACACGCAGATCCTGGTGGGCGGCACCGTGGGGCGGAATCTGTACTGGCGTCTTCAGGGGGCGAACGGCAATCCGCTGTTCTTCCGCGACTCGAACGCGCTGGCCGGCGACAACGGCACGCCGCCGCTGCTGCGCGGTGAGCCGTCGAAGCTCGGAGCGGGCTTCCCGATCCTCTACAACGCCGAAAGCGAGAGCCTCTTCTTCGACACCGGCGAGGTCCAGTTCGGCCAGGCCCTCGGATATCGCTGGCAGCGCGACGACGGCACGTTCGGCTTCGACTTCATCGCCTTCCACTACGACCGCGACCTGGCCGACGAGGCCGTTCTTACCGGCACGTTCTACGGCGGCGATCTCGACCTGCTCGACGGCGCATTCGGGTTCTCGCTTCCGACCACGGGACGGAAGAAAGAGGAGTACGGCGGCCGGGCGTATGTCGAGTGGCACGGCCTCACGGCGATCGCGCAGTTCACGAAGCAGAACACGGCCGGTCTGCAGCGGCAGGGCCACGAGATCGAGGCCGGCTACCGCATCGCCTTCGCCGGCGGCCTGCTGCAATCCATACAGCCGGCCGCGCGTCTGTCCGGACTCTCGCCGCGATATCGCGCCGGGATGTTCCTCGCGCCCAGCGTGGGATGGCCGTGGACGAAGATCGACGCCGGAATCAGGGCCGGCTTTGCGAGGAACATCGACGTCACGGTCGAGCGCGCCAGGCACAACGTGGGGGCACCGCCGGGAGTCAAGCTCGATCTCACGGAGACGCTGGTGACGCTGCGCTGGAGGAGCTGACGCCCGGCGCGGGTGAGGGCTCCCCCGCTCCATCGCGACGAGAGGGCACTGCCTTTGCTGAATTCGCTTTGTGGAGGTCTGCACAATGAGAAACGAGATGATCGGCGCCGTGGTCCGTCGCGCCATCGAGCACCCCGAATTCCGTCGCCGCCTGGTCGACAATCCGCAGGAAGCTCTGGATTCACATGGGTTTGCGCTCGAAGAAGCCGAGATGGCGGAGATCGACAGGATCCGGACGTCCATCGGCTCGGGTGAGGAGGTCGAGCAGCGCCTGGTCAGCATCGCCGAGCAGTACGGCGTTCGCGTGTAGCACAGATCGGCAGAGCCGCCGCCCCGGGGCGCGGGTGAGGACACCCGCGCTCCATTCCGTGATGAACAGCCGCACCCCCCGAACCTTCCCCCCTCGCTCTTCGTCCTAACTCACAGCGGAATTTGTGTCGGAAACGGCCGGTTCGGCAAAACTACGAAGCGTCAGTAGTTCAACTCCACTCAGAGGCTTACTTACACGATGCGCGTTCCGACGCTGAAGCGAACTCTCTCGATCTTCGTCCTGCTGTTTGCCGCAACTGCCGTTCTGGCCGGTCCCCCTTCAGCGCGCACCGGTGTCCGTGCCGCGTACGACGAGTCTGACGGCGTCATCGTGATGTTCGGCGGGCAGGCCGAGCCCGATCTCGCGACGGCTCAGACGCCCGCGCTCGACGAGACCTATGTGTGGGACGGTACCCGGTGGATCCGGCGCTACCCGCCCGTTTCACCGTCCCCGCGATCGATTCACATGATGGTGTACGACGCCGAGCGCGAGAACGTGGTCCTCTTCGGCGGACGCAGCGGCGTGACGGACCTCGCGGACACGTGGGCATTCGAGGACGGGCGGTGGTCGCGGATCGAGACCGGCGCGGCGCCGGAGAAGCGCAGCGTGGCCGGATTCGAATTCGACCGCTCGCGCGGAGTCACCGTGCTGTTCGGCGGCCAGCGCCTGAGCGACGACGCCAGATCGTTCATCAACTTCTATGACATGTGGGAGTTCGACGGCAGCGGCTGGACCCAGGTCATGGCCACCGGGCCGGAAGTCCTCAAGCCCACGCTCGTCTTCGACGAGGCCCGCAACCAGCTCCTGCTCCTGGGAGTGAACCCGAGCAGCGACACGCTGATGTACGCCTACGACGCCGCGGCGAACGCGTGGAACGAGCTGAAGCCGGAGACACTGCCGGTCTGCGCGAACGACATTTCGGTGACGTACGTCGACAGCGAAGAGAAGGTGTTCCTCGTCGGCGGCCAGTGTCCGAAGGAAGGCGTCGGCACGACGGAAGAGCTTTACACATGGGACGGCACGAACTGGACGCTCGTCGAGACGGAGACCTTGCTCGCGCGCGGCGTCAACCGCGCCATCGCCTATGACAAGGCGCGGGACGTGGTGGTGATGTTCGGCGGCGCGTTCTCGTTCACCACAGCTCCGCGGGCCACGACCAATGCCTTCAGCTTCGGCAACTGGTCCTTTCCGCAGGACCTCTCCTCGCCGGGCCCGCGCTCGCTGTTCGGGATGGCTACCGACGGGGCCCGCGGCGTGATCTACATGACGAGCGGACTCACCGATGACGGCTTCTTCAACGATTTCTGGAAGTTCGAGAGCGGGTTCTGGCATCAGATCACCCTCGATGAAACCGCGCCGCAATGCGCGATCCCGCTGACCGCGTTCGACTCGAATCGCGGCAAGCTCGTCTACCTCTGCAATGACTCGGCTCTGCACGAGTTCGACGGAACGGAGTGGAAGAAGATCGAGGGTCTGCGAACGAATCCATCCCCGCGGCGGTTCGCCGCGATGGTCTACGACGAGAACCTGAGGAAGACCGTTCTGTTCGGCGGCTACGAAGATCAGAACGCGAACTACACCAACCGCACCTGGACGTGGGACGGATCGACGTGGGTGGAAGTCAAGAAGAAGCGCCCGCACCTGCGCGCCCTGCACTCGATGTGGTACGACCCGATCCTGCGCCGCACCGTCATCTACGGCGGCCTGGGACGCAAGAACAAGGACGGGCGGCTGGAGCGGTGGAGCGACATGTGGTCGTTCAACGGCACGGACTGGGTGGAGATCAAGCCATCCGCGCTGCCGGCGGCGCGTTACGGAGCGCAGATCGCCGTGAATCCGAACAGCGGGCGTACGCTGCTGTTCGGCGGCCTGAGGGTCGAAACCGGCGAGAACGGGCTGCAGAAGCAGGTCTACGCGAACGACACCTGGGAGTGGGACGGCACGACGTGGCGCCAGCTGAATCCGGACGGCGCGCCGTCGCCGCGTGAGAACGGCTCGCTCTCATTCGATCCCGCCAGCAACCGCATGATCCTGTTCGGCGGCTGGTCCGGGTATTTCCACGGTGACACGTGGGAGTACGATCCCGCGGCCAATCGCTGGCGCGTTTTCGCCGAGTAGCTAGTCCTTGGTCCTTAGTCGTTAGTCCTTAGGAAGACCCATTGGTTTCCTAACGACTAAGGACTAAGGACTAAGGACTAGTTAAGGACTAAGGACTGATTGGGACTAACGACTAAGGTCTAAGTGCGATAACGTAGACAACCCATGACCGAGACGGCGATCGTCCCGCCTCACCGCACACTCGTTCCCCGCGACTACCGGCGCAGTCTCAATGATGCGCTGGAGATGGCGCACGGCGTGGACGCCGTGGCCGCCGAGGAGCGCGCCGCTTCGCTGGCCAAGCGCTCGCTCAAGAAAGAGTCGAAGCTGTGGGGCCTCAAGCTCGCCATCAGCATGATCGACCTCACCACGCTGGAGGGGAAGGACACTCGCGGCAAGGTGTGGGCGCTCTGCCAGAAGGCGATCCGCCCCGAGCCGGGCGACCGCGAGATCCCGCATGTGGCCGCGGTCTGCGTCTATCCGACGATGATCCCATTCGTCAGCGACGCTCTGCGGGGCAGCGGCGTGAAGGTCGCCTCCGTGGCCACAGGCTTTCCGAGCGGACAGACGTTCACGGAGATCAAGATCCTGGAGACGCAGAAGACTGTGGCCGCCGGCGCGGACGAGATCGACATGGTCATCGACCGCGGCGCGTTCCTCTCCGGCGACTACCAGAAGGTCTTCGACGAGATCGCCGACGTGAAGGAAGCGTGCGGTCCGGCCCACCTCAAGGTGATCCTGGAGACGGGAGAGCTGGCCAACTACGATCAGGTGCGCAAGGCCTCGCTCATCGCCATGTACGCCGGCGCCGACTTCATCAAGACCTCGACGGGCAAAGTGGGCGTGAACGCGACGCTGCCGGTGACGCTGGTGATGTTCGAGGCCATCCGCGACTTCTACCAGGCCACCGGAAGGATGATCGGGATGAAGCCGGCCGGCGGCATCTCCAACTCCAAGCTCGCCCTCGCTTACCTGGTCCTCCTCTACGAGACCCTCGGCGCGGACTGGATGACGCCCGACCTGTTCCGCATCGGAGCCTCTTCGCTGCTCAACGACATCCTCATGCAGATCAGGAAAGAGAAGACCGGCGCCTACCAGAGCGGCGACTACTTCACGATCGACTGATGACCACAGCCATCGAAACGAAAGAACGCCTGGCCCCCGGAGCGGCAAGCTCGGAGATCCTCTGGGAGTATTCTCCTTCGCCGGAGTCGACGGACCACGTCAAGGTCCAGTCGCGCTACAACCTCTTCATCGGCGGGAAGTTCGTCGAGCCGCACTCCAGGCGCTGGTTCGAGACGATCAATCCGGCCACCGAGGAGACTCTGGCCGAAGTGGCCGAGGCGGATGAGGAGGATGTGGATCGCGCGGTGCGGGAGGCGCGGCGCGCATACGAGAAGGTGTGGCGGAAGATCCCGGCCAGCGAGCGCGCCAAGTACATCTTCCGCATCGCCCGCCTGATTCAGGAGAAGTCGCGGGCGCTGGCCGTCGTGGAGACGATGAACGGCGGCAAGCCCATCAAGGAGTCGCGCGACATCGACGTGCCGCTGGCCGCCGCGCACTTCTTCTACTACGCCGGATGGGCGGACAAGATCGACTACGCCTTTCCCGGCCGCGTGGCCAGCCCGCTCGGCGTGGCCGGACAGATCATCCCGTGGAACTTCCCGCTGCTGATGGCGGCGTGGAAGATCGCTCCGGCCCTGGCGGCGGGCAACACCGTGATCCTCAAGCCGGCCGAGACCACGCCGGTGACCTCGCTGATGCTCGCCGAGATCATGCAGGAGGCGGAGCTGCCGCCGGGGGTGGTGAACATCATCACCGGGGCCGGCGCGACCGGCGCGGCGCTCGTCGCGCACAAGGACATCGACAAGATCGCGTTCACCGGCTCGACCGAGGTGGGCAAGCGGATTCAGCGCGCGCTGGCCGGGACGAAGAAGAGGGTGACGCTGGAGCTGGGCGGAAAAGCGCCGAACATCGTCTTCGAGGACGCGCCCATCGATCAGGCCGTCGAGGGCATCATCAACGGCATCTACTTCAACCAGGGTCACGTCTGCTGCGCCGGCTCGCGCCTCTTCGTGCAGGAGTCGGTGCTCGAGCCGGTCCTGCGCAAGCTGCGCCAGCGCATCGGCACGCTCCGCGTCGGCAATCCGCTCGACAAGAACACCGACATCGGCGCCATCAACTCGCGCGCGCAGCTGGAGAAGATTCAGGAGCTCGTGGAGAGCGGCGTGGAAGAGGGGGCGGAGATCTTCCAGTCGTCGTGCAAGCTGCCCTCGCGCGGCTTCTGGTTCGCGCCGACGTTCTTCACCGGCGTGTCGCAGTCGAATCGCATCGCGCAGGAGGAGATCTTCGGCCCCGTGCTCTCGGTGCTGACGTTCCGCACGCCGGAAGAGGCCATCGAGAAGGCCAACAACACGCCGTACGGGCTCTCCGCCGGCGTGTGGACCGAGAAGGGCTCGCGCATCCTGAAGATGGCGCAGAAGCTCCGCGCCGGCGTGATCTGGGCGAACACGTACAACAAGTTCGATCCCACCTCGCCGTTCGGCGGATACAAGGAATCGGGCTTCGGGCGCGAGGGCGGCATGCACGGCCTGGCGCCGTATCTGACGCTGAGCTGACCATGCCGCGACTGAACGTACGGAAGACCTACAAGCTGTACATCAACGGTGAGTTTCCGCGGACCGAGTCCGGCCGCTTCTACGCCGTTCGCGGCAAGGGGGGAGCGCTTCTGGCCAACGCAAGCCGAGGTTCGAGGAAAGACCTTCGTAACGCGGTGCAGGCGGCGCGGAAGGCGCAGCAGGGGTGGAGCGGGAAGACCGCGTACAACCGCGGCCAGATCCTCTATCGCATCGCCGAGGTGTGCGAGGCGCGCGCGAGTGAGCTGGCCGCGGAGCTGCGCAGGCAGGGCTCGCCGGCGGCCGCGGCCCGCAAGGAAGTCGATGCGGTGATCGACCGCTGGGTCTACTACGCCGGATGGAGCGACAAATACGCGCAGGTGTTCGGCTCGGTGAATCCGGTGGCCGGCCCCTACTACAACTTCACCGTGCCCGAGCCCACCGGCGTGGTCGGCATCATCGCCCCGGAAGAGCCCGCGCTTCTGGGGCTGGTCAGCCGCGTTGCCCCGGCCATCGTGGGAGGCAATACGGTCGTGGCCGTGACCTCGGAGTCGCGTCCGCTCGCAGCCATTACGCTGGGCGAGGTGTTCGAGACGTCCGACGTTCCGGGCGGGGTCGTCAATCTGATCTCGGGCCTGCGGAGCGAGCTCACTCCGTGGCTGGCCGCGCACATGGACGTGAACGCGCTCGACGCGACCGGCATCGCGGCCGGGGCGCTCGAGGCGGTCCAGAAGGCCGCCGCGGAGAACGTGAAGCGCCTCGTCCGTTTCGACGCGGACGAGATCGGCTGGGACGACGAACGCCGCTCGCAGTCGCCATACGCCATCTTCGACTTTCAGGAGATGAAGACCGTGTGGCACCCGATGGGGATGTAGTTGGACGCCATCGCCGGCCGCTTTCTCTCGCTGGGCGAGGCGGGGGCCGCCAAGAATGCGCTCGAGGCGGCCGGCATCGAGTGCTGGCTCGGCGACGACGCGATCGTCGGCCTGGACTGGATGATGGCGCAGGCCGTCGGTCACATCAAGCTGCGCGTGCGCGCGGAGGATCTGGAGATCGCGCAGGCGATCCTGGCCGGGAACGTCGAGTACGAGGACATTGGCCCGCCGCCGTTCCCGGCGGAGTCTTCGACAACCGCCGCCAGGAATGGCGGCGCCCCACAGTGTCCGGAGTGCGGATCGCCGGACGTCGCGCCGATCCGCAGGTTCCGGATGTTCCTGCTGATCGCGCTGCTGTTCATCGGGATCGGCGCGGCGGTCGGGCAGACGGCGCTGGCGCTGACCCCGGTTCCGGCGCTCGGGCTCGCGCTGATGGTCGCGCCTTCGAGGCGGTGTGGTGCGTGCGAGCATCGCTGGACGCCGGATGACGATGGCGAAGAGGTCGAAGCACCGCCGCCCGATCCGTCCGATACGGCGGAGGTCATCTGCACGCGCTGCGGCTCGGCCGAGGTGTACGACATCGACTACCGGCGGCTCAAGGCGCTGCCGCTGCTGTTCACGCCGGCGATGCTGTTCGTGGCGCCGTACTGGCTCGCGCTGCCGAAGAGGATGTGCAGCAATTGCGGCCAACGCTACTGAGTAGGCCTACCCCGCGCTCCATTCCGTGGCGACATGGTGATGATCGTCATCCGTCATTGTTCAGGCTACCAAAAAAGTAGTGACGGATGCCGCGGGTGGAACTAGATTGGTTGTGTCGCTGATCCGTAGAATTCGCAGCGACCCAGCAGGCGCACTCTAGCGCGCCCTCGCCCGCTTCCCTGGCCAGGAAGCGGGCTTTTTTCTTTGCGCGCTACTTCACTTTCGTGCCGGCGGGCACGGAGGGATCCACCGCCAGCAGCGACGGCTCGCCCTCGATGGACGCGGCCAGCAGCATGCCGTTCGACTCGACACCCATCAACTTCGCGGGTTGCAGATTCGCGACGATGACGACCTTGCGCCCGACCATCTCTTCCGGCGTGTACTTCGCGGCGATGCCGGCCACGATGGTCCGCTCCTCGTCGCCGGTGAACACGGTGAGCTTGAGGAGTTTCTTCGACTTCTCGACCTTCTCCGCCGCCCGCACCTCCGCCACGCGCAGGTCGGCTTCCATGAACTGGTCGTACGAGATCTTTGCAATGCCCGGCGGCACCGCCTGGGTGGTCTCAACCGGTGGTGTCTCACTCATCTTGCTGTCTCCAAGGTATGTGGTGGCATCGATGCGGGGGAAGATCGGGTCGGCGACGCGGACCGGGGTGCCGTTCGGCAGTCCTCCCCATCCCAGCGCCTTGCCGTCGATCGAGTCAGGATCGGCGCCGAGCCGGCCGAGCGCTTCGCGCGTGGCCGTGGGCATGACCGGCGCAACCATCACCCATACGATGCGCAGCGCCTCGAGGCAGTTCCAGATCAGGCGTGACAGCGTCTCGTCCGCGCCGCCCTCCTTGAACTTCTTCCACGGCTCGCGAGTCACGATGTAGGAGTTGATGGCCACCAGCAGCTTCCACGCGGCATCGAGCGCGCGCTGGAAGGCCAGCTCGTCCATGGCCCGCAGATACTCCGGCACCAGTTCCTTCGCGGCGCGCAGCAGATCGTTGTCGTCGCACGGGGTGGGGGGCGTCTTCCCGCCGAAGTAGCTGTCCGACATCTTGATGGCGCGCGAGAGCGTGTTGCCGAGGTCGTTGGCCAGGTCGGCGTTATAGCGGCCGAGGAACGCTTCGTCGGAGTAGTTCTGGTCCTGCCCGAACACCATCTCGCGCAACAGATGGAAGCGGAAGGGATCGGCGCCGAACTGGTCGATGATGTCGTAAGGGCGGACGACGTTGCCGAGCGATTTCGAGATCTTCGCGTTGTCGCGCAGCCACCAGCCGTGCCCGACGACCTGCTTCGGAAGTTCCACTCCCGCGGCCATGAGAAACGCCGGCCAGTACACCGCGTGGAAACGGACGATGTCCTTGCCGACCAGATGGATGTCCGCCGGCCAGTACTTCTTCAGCTTCCCCTCGTCGGCGCTGCCGAAACCGAGCGCGGAGATGTAATTCGTCAGCGCGTCCATCCAGACGTAGATGACGTGACCGGGATGGCCGGGGAAGGGGATGCCCCACCGGATCGACGTCCGCGAGATCGACAGGTCCCGCAGGCCCTGCTCGACGAACGAGGTGACCTCGTTCATCCGCGTGGGCGGGTAGACGAACGACGGGTTCTTTCTGTAGTGGTCGAGGAGCGGCTCGGCGTAGCGCGAGAGCCGGAAGAAGTAGTTGCGCTCCGTCGTCCACTCCACCTTGTGGCCGTCCCCATCGACGCCCTCCCTGACCTGGTTCTCCGGGATGAACGTCTCTTCGCTCTGGCAGTACCAGCCGGAGTGCTCGCCGAGGTAGATGTCGTCGGTGAGCCGCTCCTGGATCCGGCGGATGAGCTCCAGCACCCCCACGCGATGCCGCTCCTCGGTCGTGCGGATGAAGTCGTCGTGGCTGATGTTCAGCTTTTTCCAGAGGGCGTGATGCGTCTTTACCACGCGGTCAGCCAGATCGATGGGCAGGATGCCTTCCTTCGCCGCGGCGCGCTCGATCTTCTGGCCGTGCTCGTCGGTGCCGGTGAGGAACCAGACGTCGTCGCCCATGCGGCGGCGGTGACGGGCCATGACGTCGGCGACGACGTTTTCGTACATGTGTCCGATGTGCGGGTCGTCGTTGACGTAGTGGATGGCCGTGGAGATATAGAAGGGCTTCGACATCGATGGAGGGCGGATTGTAAAGGATGAAGGATGAAGGATGAAGGCCCGCTGCCACGTTCATCCTTTCTTGTGTATCGTGTTCTGGCTCCATGACAAGGACCGGTTTCCGGTAAGGGGGAACATCTGGCGGAAGTCGTCTGCGGGTCGTGCGGGGCGCGGAATCCTGTCGGTGGAAGGACGTGCCGGTCGTGCGGCGGCCCGATCGCCGCGCGCGGCCTCCAGTACTCGGGTTCGCGGATGCCGCCGCCCAGGCAGCGCGGGTGGATTGCGACACTCTCCGGATGGATCTGGGCGCTGTTCTGGCTCGTGGTGATCGTTGGAGTGGTCGTGTATGTGTTGAGTACCTGGGGGCAGGAGTGAATGGCAGAGCCGCAACCAAAGCGCCGCTTGAATGGAGCGGCGGTGTCCTCACCGCCGCCCCCGGGGCGCGGGTGAGGACACCCGCGCTCCATTCCGTGATGAACAGCCGCATGAAAATCTCTTCACCTTGACGCCGCGCGGGCTTTGGCGTCCTCGCTCTTGTGGTGAATACTAGCTGTCAGGAGTGGATGCAGAGATGAGTCGAATGTCGAAGACAGTGCGGTACACGAAGGCGGCCGGAGTCGATGACGATCAGATCGTGGCGAATGTAGCCGAGGCAGTGGAGGATGTGGGCTGCTCGCAGCATCGTGACCAGTGCAGGCTCGACGCCTTCGGCAACGGGCAGGCCACCATCTCCGCGTGCTGCCGGCCCGCTCTCGATCGTGCAGACAAGGCGTTTCGCGCCGCGACGACAGTGTGAGGCCCGCGTTACTGCGCCGACCCCGGCACTCCCAGCTCCGACCATGCGTCGCCGGTGATGTTGTCCACGGTCGACTGATACGTGATCCAGTTGTTGGACCGCGTTCCGGACGGCGTGTCATTCTGCACGATCACTTGCGTCGACGGAGCATTGCCGCTGCCGACTGTCACCTGCGTCATGGACATCGGCGGCAGCGTGACGGTCTGCCCGACCGGAGTGGGTGTTGGGATGAACACGGTGAACGTCTGCGAGTTGACCGGATCGAGGTTCACGACGCCGACGTTGACGCGATAGTTGTCGGAATTGTCGGGCGAGGGGCCGCCACCGACGGCGAACAGAGCCGCCCGCGGCGTGTCGATGGTGTTCGTGGGAATGACCGGAAAGCTCTGCGACGTCGTGCCGGCAGTTCCGGGCTGCGGCGTCCAGATCCGTGCGCTGACGTAGAGCTGCGCCGTCGGATCGACGCTTCCAGTCGAGCCAGTCATGGCCGACACGATGATCGCTCCGAGCCCGGTCGTGCCGAGGGCTTCGGCGACGAAGTCGGCCGAGCGCAGGCCGGAGGAGGCGGGGATCTCGATGAACCGGACCAGATTCGACGTCCCGTTCTGAGAGAGCCACTGCAGCCGGACGACCTGGTTGCGGGGCAGGAGATTGACGATGGTGATGTCGGAGCGGAAGAACGTGTTGTTCGCACCGGCGGTGCTGCCGGCGCCGGGGATCAGCACCTGAAAGTGGCTTCCCAGAGGCTGCGAGACGCCGGCGAACGAGGTGGTTGCTGCGAGGAGAACGGCTGCAAAGGCGAGTGGTTTCATCGCTCTCCCGTGGTGCAACAGGGATGCCGCGGACAGGCCGTCGTTACTTCGGCGCCACGATCGAGACCGCCGGGCGGCGCGCGAGCCGGGCCACCTCGTGCGCCAGGTCCACCGGATCGATCGGCTTCTGGCGGAAAACGTCGAAGCCCGCGGCGGTGATCCTGGCCTGCTCGCCCGGGCGGCCGAGAACCGTGAGGGCCAGCGCGGGCGTCGCCCCCACGGCATCGCCGCGCGCACGAAGCTCGGTCAGAAAGGAGCAGCCGTCGAGATCGGGCAATCCGATGTCGCAGATGAGCACGTCCGGTTGCCACCGCAGCATCAGATCCAGCGTCCCGGCGGCGGTTGCGGCGCACTCGACGTCGGCGCCGCAGTGCTTGAGCGCGGCAGCGATCACTTTGCGATTGTCGATCTCGTCTTCGACGAGGAGCACCCGCACACCGGCCAGCCGCGGCACCGCAGCAGTCCGGAGCTTCGCGTCGCGACTGACGATCTTGCCTTCGGCGGTCACGACTGCATGAAGCGGCAACTCGATCGTGAAGGTCGCGCCGCGGCCTTCGCCGGGACTCGAGGCCGCCACCGACCCGCCGTGCATCTCGACGATGTGGCGCGTGATCGAGAGTCCCAGACCGAGGCCGCTCTGGCGCTCGGTCACATGGTCGCCCTGCAGGAAGCGCTCGAAGATGCGCGGGAGCAGCGTGGCTCCGATGCCGCGGCCTGTATCGGCCACTTCGATGCGTGCCGCCGGGCCGGCGCGATTGAGGGACACGGATACCGTGCCGCCTTCCGCCGTGAACTTGATGGCGTTGGCGATGAGGTTGCCGATGGCCTGCTGCAGGCGTGCCGGGTCGCCGAACACGTCGTACAACTCCTCGCCGCAGCGTGACGAGAGAGTGATGTTCTTCGCCTCCGCGCCAGGTCGCGCCGTCGAGACCGCGTTGGCGACGACCACGCGAAGGTCCAGTCCGCGCAGATCGAGGCGGAGCTTGCCGGAGGCGATCCGCGACTCGTCGAGCAGGTCTTCGATGAGCTTGGCCTGCGCGAGCGTGCTGCGCTCGAGCGCATCGAGCGCTTCGCGCCGCGTCTGCTCGTCGAGGCCCCCCAGGGAGAGCATGCGCGTCCATCCCAGGATGGAGGTCATCGGCGTGCGCAGCTCGTGCGAGATGATGGCGATGAACTCGTCTTTGGCGCGATCGGCCTCCCGCAGCGAAGACAGCTGATTGGTGGCCTGCTCGTTCTCCCCACGCAGTTGCTCGAGGCGCACGAAGTCCGTCACGTCCTCGACCGCGTGAATGATGTACGTCCCGCGCGATCCGGCCTTGACGGGGGTGCTCACCGCGTTCCAGTACCGTTCGTCGAAGCCGCCGCCCTTCTGTCTGCGGATGTCGAACTTCTGGATGGGCATCGTGTGCGGCCGGCCGGTGCGGAGGGCGGTCTGGAGGGAGCTCCGCAGGTTGCGTGTGCCGGTGGCCTGAGGATCGTCGGGATTGTCGGGGAAGACGTCGAACAGCAGGCGGCCGACGATCTCTTCGCGCACGGTCATCGTTTTGGCGAGGTATGCGTCCGTGACGCCGACGATCCGCAGGTCGGGGTCGAGGACCAGGTATGCGCCCGGGGCCGACTCGAAGAGGGCCCGGAAGTCGAGAGAGTCGGCCATGACGGAGAGTGAAACAAGGAGGCATCGGCGAAATGCCCGCGAATTGCTGTCGCGCTCGCCTGCGGTCACTTCAGACCCCCCATCCCCCGTCCATCAGCGAAGGCCGGCCAGGTCGCTAAACCTGTCGTTCCTGCTCTGGCTCTCTTTTCGGCGGACGAATTGGCTGGTAAAGTTTCCCCGCCGGGGCAGCGATGATTCGAGCCGGACAGCGATACCCATGTGACTCTTTGGCAACGCCGGCCAGTGGCGTCCCGAGCCGTGCAAGATCGTAAAGTGCTCCTTTCTGAATCTTCAATGTTTCCGAGCGCGTCGATATGACCAAGTCCGACACGACCGACTTCCGAGAGCGTCTCGTCAGCCTGCTCGCGCGCCATGCCCGTTCTGGCGAAGCTGGAGCAGCCACGAGTGCGGTGGCACGCCGCGCCTACGATGATCTGGCGGTCGTGCTCGTTCCGCTGATCAGCCGGGCAGGCTTCGACGCTCTGGTGGCGCGGGCGTTCCAACTGGCTCAACGCGAATATCCGGCGGACGCACCGCCGGGCGGGGAGGGGGACGAGACCGAGCCGTTTGCCGAGGTAGGTCTCTGGCTGGACCGGCAGAATCAACGCGACACGATCGACGCAGCGGCCGCGATGTTCGCGGTGCTTGCCGCACTGCTCACCACGATGATCGGCGAAGCACTCACAACGCGGTATTTGCGAAAGGCGTGGCCTGACGGCTTTTCGGCCGGGCGCTCCAAAGGGACACAAGCATGACCGACAAGGTTCCGATTCGACAACTTCAAACGGGAGTCACCGGACTCGACCAGATACTGGGCGGGGGCGTGCCGGAGTTCTCGTTCAATCTCATCGCCGGCTCGCCTGGCTCGGGCAAGACCACACTGGCGCACGAGATCATGTTTGCGCTGGCCGGCCCTCAGTGCAAGGCCGTGTACTTCACGGTCGTCGGTGAGCCGCCGCTGAAAATGCTGCGCTATCAGCAACAGTACGAATTCTTCGATCCGGAACGCCTGGAGGAGTCGATCCGCTTCGTCAATCTGAGCCAGGAGATCGCGGGCGGAACGCTCGACAAGCTCTTCGAGCGGATCGTCGCGGAAGTCGATGCCACGGATCCCAGGCTCGTGTTCGTCGATTCGTTTCGGGCCGTGGCTCACGTAGCCGAGCTGGCGCACGAGAAAGATGGCCAGTTGCACCACTTCGTCCAGCGGCTCGCCACCACCATGACCGGTTGGCAGGCCACGACATTTCTGATCGGCGAGTATCAGCCGAGAGAGGCCGATTACGATCCGGTCTTCACGGTGGCGGACGGGGTGCTGTGGCTTCATCAAAGCCTGGACCGCAATTCGATGGTGCGCAAGATTCAGGTCATGAAGATGCGGGGACAGGCACCGATCCCCGGGTTACACACGTTTCGCATCACCAGCCAGGGAGTTCAGGTATTTCCGCGCGTCATCGTCGGCCGCCGGCCGGAGAAGTCGAGCGGCAAACAGGAGACGCAAAAACGTCTGTTGCTCGACATCGGCGAGCTGGATCAGATGCTCGGCGGAGGCATCCCGTCCGGTTACTCCGTGCTCGTGGCCGGCCCTTCAGGTTCCGGCAAGAGCGTTCTGGCCACCCAGTTCATCATGGCCGGCATTCGCCACGACGAGCCGGGTGTCCTCGCTGTATTCGAGAAGCGGCCGAACGAGTATTCACAGACACCGCCGGGCGGCCACGTGTTCGGACAGATGGTTCGGGAGGGAAAAGTGGGCGTCATCCATTCACGCCCGCTGGATCTTTCCATCGACGAGATGCTGTATGAGATCGTCGAGCAGATCGAGCGGATGAAAGCGCGCCGGCTGGTGGTCGATTCGCTGTCAGGGTTCGAACTGGCGTTGGCGCCGACGTTCCGGGCGGACTTCCGCGAATCGCTCTACCGCATGGTTGCCGTCCTGACCGGGATGGGCGTCACGATGATGATGACGGCCGAGTTGGAGGATAGCTACACGGACCTGCGCTTCAGTCCTCACAGCACAGCGTTCCTGACAGACGTCATCATCATGCAACGCTACATCGAACTGCAGGGTAGTCTGCAGCGCGTGATGTCGGTTGTGAAGGTGCGTGGCAGCTCACACAGCAAGGAGATTCGCACCTTCGAGATCTCGAAAACCGGCATCGTGTTGGGGGAGCCGCTGGCAGGTTACGACGGACTGCTGACCGGCCATCCCGTTCATGTGGCCAGCGCCGCGCCCCCCACACCACCACCGCGCGGAAAGCGATCGGCGAGGTCCTCACGAACATGACCAGACGGCCGAAGAAGGCAGCATCGAAACGCACGAGTGGTGAGATTTCCACGGGCGGAAAATCTCTCGAGTCGGCGCGCGAAGACACCCTCGAAGCACGACAGGAGACGCTCGTGGCCCGACAGCAGACCGCCGACGTGCGGGGGGAGCTCGAAGCGCTCATGGCGGCACTGCGCGAAGCGAACGGCCATCTCGTGGTTGCCAATCTTCGATCCCAGGCTCTGGCCGAGCAGATGAATGAGTTGTACGAAGAGGCCAGGGGGGCCGTTCGAGCGAAGGATGACTTCTTCACCGCGATCTCCCACGAACTGCGTACGCCGCTGACGTCGATCACCGGTTGGGCGGAGTTGCTGCAGATGGATCCGGACACCGCCACGATCGCCGAGGCAGCGCGCTCGATCGCCAGCAGCGCGGCCGTTCAGGCGCAGTTGATCGATGACCTGCTCGATGTCTCACGGATCATGACCAACAAGTTCGAGATCACCGCGGCGAAGATCGATTTGAGCCAGGTGATCAACGATAGCGTAAGCGGGATGCGTCCGCTGGCAGCGGCGAAAAGCATCCCGCTCAGAACGAACGTGAAACAGTCCGTCATCATCGATGGTGACGCGGCCCGACTGCGCCAGGTGCTGTCGAATCTCCTGGCCAATGCCATCAAATTCACGCCCGCCGGAGGGTTGGTCGAAACCCGTTTGTTGCGCGACGGCTCATTTGCGGTCATCGAGGTGTCTGATACCGGCGAAGGGATCTCCGCGCAATTTCTGCCGTACGTCTTCGAGCGACGGGCCCAGGCAACGGAGAGGCGCTTCTCCGGCCTCGGCCTCGGGTTGGCCATCGTCAAGCACATCGTGGAAATGCATCGCGGCTCGGTCGCGGCAACCAGTGAGGGGGAAGGAAAGGGCGCGACGTTCAGCGTCCGCCTCCCGTGCGCGCCATGATCGATGATCGCCGCCAGCGCGTGCTCATGGCCCGGTGATCCCCGATTCGATTCTGGCGGGGCCGGGTCACCAGTACGTGGCGACGCCGAGGTCTTTCGAGCGCTTCGAGAGCTTCTGATCGAAGGTGGCGATTGCGTCGTACCGGCTGCTCGCGGCGACGGCGACGATGGACGCGTCGGCGAGGGAGGGGAGGGGTGACGGCCAGTAGTCGAGCACGCGCTTCCATGGGCATTCGTCTGTGACGAAGACGCCTGGGAGGGCGATGAGGTCGCGGAGCATGGGGGCGAGCTCGGAC
>DATKCA010000035.1:0-25716 GCA_035544675.1 Thermoanaerobaculia bacterium
TGGCTCCGGCAGTAGGACTCGAACCTACGACCCGCGGATTAACAGTCCGCTGCTCTACCAACTGAGCTATGCCGGAGTACGACTCGGTGCGAAGGGGGCGGAAACTACCAAAGCGATCTCCCCCCGTCAAGGCGAGCACCGGCAGAGAACGGAGGCCCGGCGCGGTTTATTCGCCCAGCCGCCCCAGCAATTCCTCGATCATCCGCTCTGTCGTTTCATCCCCGTATTCGAGCAGTTCCACGCCCGGATCGCCGGCGATCATGGCACTGCATCGAACCGTGTACGCCGGCCGCCACAGGCAGAAGACACGCATCGGACTGCGATGGCGGGCATACGCGATCTCGTATCCCACTCCGTGGGACGGCTTGGACACTTCCGCCACCAGCGCCCCGCCTGCCGCGGCCGCTTCGTCGAGCCAGGCCACGTCCCGCGCGAAGATCGCGGCGCGATCCCCCCCTTCCCCCCCGGCTGAGACTCTCTCCGAGGCGACCGCCCCAGCCAGCACGCGGTGCCCGGCCCCCTCGAGGGCGGCCACGATGCGCCCGTAGAGCAACACATCGTCGCGCCCGCCGCTGATCGAGCCGGAGAAGTAGACGAGCATGGCCATCCGAGTCTAGTGTGGTGAATCAGAAATCCGTAGCATTTCTGATTCACCACACTAGCTCTCGGGGCGCCGGTGACGCGCTCCAAGTACAATCCGCCGCTGCATGTCGCGGGAAATCGTCATCAATGCCACCCGGCACGAGTCGCGGATCGCCGTGCTCGACGAAGGGCAGGTCGTCGAGCTCTGGGTGGAGCGGACGCGCCACCGCACCGTCGTCGGCAACATCTACAAAGGCCGTGTGACCAAGGTCCTCCCGGGCATGCAGTCCGCCTTCGTCGACCTCGGCCTCGAGCGCGACGCCTTCCTCTACGTCGCCGACGTCGCCGAGGAGATCGCGGCGTACGAGACCGACGGCTCCGACGAGCTGCCGCTCGACGAGGTCAGCCAGCGCCCGGAGGCCTCCATCGCCGACCTGCTGCGGGAAGGGCAGGAGATCGTGGTCCAGGTGTCGAAGGACACGATCGCCGGCAAGGGAGCGCGCATCACCAGCCACATCACGCTTCCCGGCCGCTTTCTCGTCTACATGCCGACCGTCAACCACATCGGTGTCTCGCGCCGCATCGAGGACGAGGATGAGCGCACGCGTCTGAAGGACATGCTCGACCGCATCCGTCCGCAGGGTCTGGGCGGGTTCATCGTGCGCACCGCCGGCGAGGGGCGTGAAGAGGACGAGTTCCGCGCCGATCTGAAATACCTCTCTGAGCTATGGGAACAGATTCGCCGCCGGGGCGAGAAGGCATCCGCGCCGACCGCCATCCACCACGACCTCGACCTCATCCTCCGCACCATCCGCGACGTGCTGTCGGCCGAGTTCAAGAGCGTCTGGGTCGACTCGGTCGACGAGTACCAGCGCATCGTCGAGTTCCTCGACCAGATCCAGCCGCAGCTCGTCTCGCGCGTCCGCCTCTACCGGCGCGACGAGCCGATCTTCGAGGAGTTCGGCATCGAGCCGGAGATCGCCAAGGCGCTGAAGTCGAAGGTCTGGCTCAAGTCGGGCGGCTACATCGTCATCAACCAGACCGAGGCGCTCGTGGCCATCGACGTGAACACCGGGAAATACGTCGGCAAGAAGAACCTCGAGGAAACGGTGTTCCGCACCAACCTCGAGGCGGCCCGCGAGATCGTCCGCCAGATCCGCCTCCGCGACCTCGGCGGCATCATCGTGCTCGACTTCATCGACATGGAGGACGCTGCCAATCGCGAGCAGCTCTTCACCGCGCTGGACGCCGAGATCAAAAAGGATCGCTCCAAGACGAAGATCCTGCAGATCTCCGAATTCGGCCTGATCGAGATGACCCGCAAACGGGTCCGCCAGAGCCTGGAGCGTTCGCTGACGCAGGCCTGCCCGTACTGCGGCGGCAGCGGGCGCATCAAGTCCAATACGACCGTGGCGCTGGAGATCTGGCGCGAGCTGATGAAGTCGCGTGACTTCCACGAGGGACAGGACGTCATCGTCCGCGTCAATCCGGTCGTCTACGGCTCACTCGCGGCCGGCGACCCGATCTTCGAGGAGGTGGAGCGGAACCTGGGGATCCACCTCGTGTTCAAGCCGGATGACTCCCTGCACCACGAGCAATTCGACATGATGACCGTCTAGGGAGGCCTTTTTGGCAGGCCTCATGCACTTTCGACCAATCCGCATCAGCAATGGCCCTCGAAGACACCTTCACCAGCCTCGCGTCCTTTCTGAACAGCCTCGATGCCGAGGGTGAGCAGAAGTTCGAGCTGTCGCACTCGCTGGTCATCATCTGCCCCGACTGCGGCAAGAACATCGCCTTCCGCGGACGCTGCCCCAAGTGCGGCGGGAACAGCTGGATTCCAGCCGGTCACTCCGGCGGCATCTTCGAGCGGATGAAGGCGCAGCGCTGGCGCACGGAGCTCAGCGACGACGATGACACGCTGACGCGCTGACGCGCCGCAACGCGATTGCCGGCGGTGCGGAGGACCGCGCCGGTGAGGACACCGGCGCCCCACGTTCGGACGCGGGCACCCCGCGTTCGGACGACGCCGCCCCGCGCGAAGATCCCACTCAGTGAACCGTATCGTCGTCTGAGGGCGGCGGGGTTTCCAGCTCCGCTTCCGGTTCGATCCCCGCTGCGACTTCAGCGGCGTCTTCCGTGTCGACGATCTTCATCGCCGCAACCACGCGATCGGTCTCGTCGAGGTTGATGAGGCGCACACCCTGCGTCGAACGTCCGATGGAGCGGATCCCCTCGCAACTGGTGCGGATGATCATGCCCTGCTCGCTGATGATCAGGAGCTGATCGTCGTCGGAGACGTACGCGATGCCGACGACCTTCCCGTTCTTCTCCGTCGTCTTGATGTTGACGACGCCCATGCCGCCGCGGCTCTGGAGGCGGTACGCCGCGACCGGAGTGCGCTTGCCGAAGCCCTTCTCGGTGACGGTGAGGATCTGGCCGCGACCATCCGTGGGGAGCGGCGAGTCCGCGGACTCTTCCGCGGCAGCCTCGATGGCCGCCGCGTCGGCCTCGCTCCACTGGCCCGGCGGAAGCACGTCCATCTCCACCACGAAGTCGCCTTCGCGCAGCGTGATGCCGCGGACGCCGGCGGCACCGCGGCCCATCGGGCGGACGTCCGACTCGTGGAAGCGGATCGCGCTGCCGTCGTGCGTGCCGATGAAAATCTCCGACTGGCCGTCGGAGAGCTGAACGCTGTACAGGTCGTCGCCATCCAGGATGTCGATGGCGATGATGCCGCTGTTGCGCACGTTCGAGAACGCGGAGAACTCCGTCTTCTTGATCTTTCCGCCGCGCGTCACCATCACCACGTACTTTCCCTCGGTGAAGTCGCGCGTGGTCAGCAGGGCGCGCACGTTCTCCCCCTGCTCCAGGTCGAGCAGGTTCACGATGGCCTTGCCTCGCGCGTTCGCGCCCACCTCCGGAATGGTGTGCACCTTGAGCCAGTACATCCGCCCCTTGTCGGTGAACACCAGGACGTACGCATGCGTCGACGCCACGAAGAGGTGCTCGACGATGTCCTCTTCCTTGGTCTGCATGCCGATGCGGCCCTTGCCGCCGCGGCGCTGCTGGCGATAGAGCGAGAGCGGCGAGCGCTTGATGTAGCCGCCGCGGGACACGGTGATGACCATGTCCTCGTCCGCGATCATGTCCTCGATCGAGATCTCGTGCGCCTCGGCGATGATCTCGGTGCGCCGCTCGTCGCCGTACTGCTCTCTGATCGCCCGCAGCTCGTCCGAGATGATGCTGAGCACCAGTTGCTCGGAGGAGAGGATCTCCCGGAGACGGCGGATGACGCCGAGGACCTCGTTATGCTCGTTCGTGATCTTCTCGCGCTCGAGGCCGGTCAGCTGCTGCAGGCGCATGCCGAGGATGGCCTGAGTCTGCAGCTCGCTGAACTGCCAGCGCTCGATGAGCGCGCGCCTGGCTTCGCCCGGACCGCGGCTGGAGCGGATGAGCGCGATGAGCTCGTCCAGGACGTCCAGCGCCTTGACCAGGCCTTCCAGGATGTGGGCGCGCTCCTCCGCCTTGCGCAGGTCGAAGCGCGTGCGGCGGACCACGATCTCCTTCCGGTGCTCGACGAAGTGCCGGATGATCGTGGGGAGGTCCATGACCTCCGGCTTGTTGTTGACGATGGCCAGGAAGATGATCCCGAACGTCGTCTGCATCTGCGTGTTGCGGTAGAGATTGGCCAGGACGACTTCAGGGACTTCGCCGCGCTTGAGCTCGACCACGATGCGGATGCCCTCGCGATCCGACTCGTCCCGAAGATCGGAAATGCCCTCCAGGCGCTTCTCGCGAACCAGGTCGGCGATCTTCTCGATCAGCCGGGCCTTGTTCGTCATGAACGGGATCTCGGTCACGACGATCTGCTGCCTGTCGCCCTTCCTCGTCGTCTCGATGATGGCTCGGGCGCGAAGCTGGATGATGCCGCGTCCGGTCTGATAGGCCTGCCGGATCCCGTCCAGGCCGTGAATGAACCCGGCCGTCGGGAAGTCGGGACCGGGCATGACCGTCATCAGGTCCTTGTAATTCGCGGCGGGGTTCTCGATCATCATCAGACAGGCGTCGATGACCTCGCGGAGGTTGTGGGGCGGGATGTTGGTGGCCATGCCGACGGCGATGCCGGACGAGCCGTTGACGAGGAGATTGGGGAACTTCGCCGGCAGAACGGAAGGCTCGGGGATGGAGCCGTCGTAGTTGGGGACCCAGTCGACGGTCTCCTTGTCGATGTCGTCGCGCAGCAGCTCCTCGGCCAGTTTGGTGAGGCGCACCTCGGTGTAACGCATGGCCGCCGGGTTGTCGCCGTCGATCGAGCCGAAGTTGCCCTGGCCGTCGACGAGGCGATAGCGCATGGAGAAATCCTGGGCCATGCGCACGACGGTGTCGTAGATCGCGCTGTCGCCGTGCGGATGGAACTTGCCCATGACGTCGCCGACGATGCGCGCCGACTTCTTGTAGGCCTTGCCCGACGTGTTCCCCTGCTCGTACATGCCGTAGAGGATGCGCCGGTGAACGGGCTTGAGGCCGTCGCGGACGTCGGGCAGGGCGCGTCCGATGATGACGGACATCGCGTAGTCGAGATACGACTTGCGCATCTCGTCTTCGATGTTGATAGGGAGGCGTTCACCTACGAATTTTGTGTAGTCGAAATCAGCCATTCTTAAAGGCAACTAGTAATCGGCAACCGGTAACCGGTAGATTAACGGCAACCGGTAACAGGCAACCGGTAACCGATAGATTAACCGTGCATGTTCCTGGTTACTAATCATGTATGTGTTCTAGTGTTCATTAACCGCGTATGTTTTGGCTTCCGGTTTCCGGTTTTCCGTTTCCGGTTTCCGGTTTCCGGTTTCCGGTTTCCGGTTTCCGGTTTCCGGTTTCCGGTTTCCGGTTTCCGGTTTCCGGTTGCCGGTTTCCGGTTGCCGGTTTCCCGTTGCCGGTTTCCCGTTGCCGGTTGCCCGTTACCGGTTTCCGGTTGCCGGTTTCCCGTTGCCGGTTTCCCGTTGCCGGTTTCCCGTTGCCGTTTCCGTATAGGTAAACGGCGTAAGTTAAATGTCCAGATTTTTCACGTCGAGCGCGTTGTCCTGGATGAACTGCCGCCGCGGCTCCACCTGATCGCCCATCAGCACCGTGAAGATCTCGTCCGCCCCCACCCCGTCCTCGACCCTCACTTCCAGCAGGCGCCGCGTCTCCGGGTTCATCGTCGTGTCCCAGAGCTGCTCCGGATTCATCTCGCCCAGGCCCTTGTAGCGCTGGATGGTCAGTCCCTTCTCGGCGATCCGGTAGATCTCCTCGAGCAGGTCGTCCACGCGCGTGAAGACCGTGGTCTCCTCGCCGTGCTTCACCGTGTATGGCGGCAGGCCGAAGGCCGAGAGTTGCTCGAAGGTCCTGGCCATCTGCCGGAACTCGTAAACGGTGAGGAACTCGGTGTCGATCGTCAGCTTCTTGCCGCTGCCGTTCTGCCCGGCGTTGAACTGAAGGATGGGCGTCTCCGTTTCGGCGTGCGTCATCTGCCGCACGTTCTCGAACCCGCCCGTCGTGAGCGCCTTCGCCAGCGAGGACATCCGGTCGGGATCGGCCAGGGCGGTCCGGTCGACGAACCCCTCGGCGAACATGATGTCGAGCGCCTCACGAGGCACGCGGGCGTGCAGCTTGCGGCCCTGGTTGCGGTACTCCTCGATGCGCTGCAGCATCCGCACGAGCGGCTCGCCGGTCACGGCGATGCCGGCCTGCGGCGTGATCTCCACCGTCTCCGCCACGCGGTTGAGGAGGAAGCGCGACTTCTCCGGCTCGTCCTTGAGGTACGTGTCCTTCTTTCCCTGCGAGACCTTGAACAGCGGCGGCTGGGCGATGAAGAGGTGGGCGCGGTCGATCACCTCGCGCATGTGGCGGTAGAAGAACGTCAGGATCAGCGTGCGGATGTGCGAGCCGTCCACGTCGGCGTCCGTCATGATGATGATCTTGTGGTAGCGGAGCTTGGTGACGTCGAAGTCGCCCGTTCCGATGCCGGTTCCGAGCGCCGTGATCATGAGGCGGATCTCGTCGGAGGAGAGCATCTTGTCGAGGCGGGCCTTCTCCACGTTGAGGATCTTGCCCTTGAGCGGCAGGACCGCCTGAAAGCGGCGATCGCGTCCCTGCTTGGCCGAGCCGCCGGCCGAGTCACCCTCGACGAAGAAGATCTCGGCGAACTTGGGGTCGCGTTCCTGGCAGTCGGCCAGCTTGCCCGGCAGCGAGCCGGAATCGAGTGCGCCCTTGCGGCGGGTCAGCTCGCGGGCCTTGCGGGCGGCCTCGCGGGCACGCGCGGCATCGACGATCTTGTCGACGATGCGCCGCGCCTCCTTCGGGTTCTCCTCGAAGTAGTCCGTGAGCCGGTCGTTGACGACCTGCTCGACCCACGTCTTGACGTGTGAGGAGACCAGCTTCTCTTTCGTCTGCGAGGAGAACTTCGGGTCGCGCACCTTCACGGAGATCACGGCGGTGAGGCCTTCGCGGATGTCGTCGCCTTCCAGCGACAGCCTGGCCTTCTCCAGCACGCCCTGGTGATTCGCGTACTTGATGACGGTGCGCGTCATCGCGGCCTTGAAGCCTACGAGGTGCGTCCCGCCGTCCGTGTTCTTGATCGTGTTCGTGAACGTGTAGATGTTCTCGGCGTATCCGTCGTTCCACTGCAGCGCGATCTCGACCGCCTCGCCGTCGCGCTGGTCGCGGATGAAGATCGGCTCGTCGTGCAGCGGGGTCTTGTTCTTGTTCAGTGCCTTCACGAAGGAGACGATGCCCCCCTCGAAGAGGAACTCGTCGTGCTTTTCGGTGCGCTCGTCACGGATCTCGATGTGCACGCCGGAGTTGAGAAACGCCAGCTCGCGAAGCCTCTGCGACAGCGTCTCGTAGTTCATCTCCGTGACCGAGAAGATGTTGGGATCGGACTTGAACGTGACCTTGGTGCCGCGCCGCGTCGTCTTCTCACCCTGTTCGACGCGCGCCGTGGGGATGCCCCGCTCGTAGCGCTGCCGCCAGACGTAGCCGTCTCGGTGAATCTCCAGCTCCAGCCACTCCGACAGAAAGTTGACCACCGACACGCCGACACCGTGAAGGCCGCCGGACACCTTGTACGAGTTGTTGTCGAACTTTCCGCCCGCGTGCAGCTCCGTCATGATGACTTCCGCTGCCGACCGTCCCTCTTCCTTGTGCATGTCCACAGGAATGCCCCGGCCGTTGTCTTCGACCGTGACGGAGTTGTCGGGATGGATGGTGGTGGTCACCCGGTCGGCGTAGCCGGCCAGGGCCTCGTCGATCGCGTTGTCGACGACTTCGTACACCATGTGATGGAGCCCCGTCACGTCATCGGTGTCGCCGATGTACATGCCCGGGCGCTTGCGCACGGCGTCGAGTCCCTTGAGGACTTTGATGTCTTCCGCTGTGTAGTTACCGTTGCCGCCCAGCTCCGAGCCGGTGTCGTCGTCTGCCATTTAAGAGTTGCTTCCTCGTGCGGTTTTGAAGGGGTGTGCGGGCGCCGTCCCGGCGGCCGGAAAGTG
This sequence comes from Thermoanaerobaculia bacterium, assembly GCA_035544675.1. Lineage (GTDB taxonomy): Bacteria > Acidobacteriota > Thermoanaerobaculia > Gp7-AA8 > Gp7-AA8 > DATKCA01. Next base: position 8,118 of record DATKCA010000035.1, read on the forward strand.
AGGCTTTTGCACCGCGTTTTCTAACCTGAAAGCATACCGCAAAATTGCACTTTCAGGCGAAATCTCTCGACGTTGTAACTTGCCCGTTTTCAACGGTTAAGCGGCGGTGCGGACCGGCTTCCAACGCCTGTAGAAACGCCTCCTTCGCGGACGTCGCAAACACCTGCGTCGCGGGCGGCATTCTGGCCATCAGTTTCTGCAGGATTTCGAGGTCGAGCTCGGCATCGATGTCATCCAGCAGAAAGAGCGGGCGCTCGTCGAACCGGCGCTGGTGAAGCTCCAGTTTCGCGAACTTCAGGAACAGCACCAGCGTCTTCAGCTCCCCTCCCGACAACACCTCGGAAGCCGGCCGTCCCCCCACCAGGAAGTCGAGATGGTCGCGCTGTGGACCGGTCAGAGACGTCCGCGCACGCGCCTCTTCGCGCCGCAGCGCCCACAGGTCTCCGCGGCTTGGCTTGTACTGAATGTCGACCTCCGAGACGTGGTAGTGGTGGCGCTCCACGATCGCTCGAAACGCCTCCAGGATCTCGGTCGCATAGCTCGCCCGAGCCGTCTGAACGGCGGCCGCGGCGGCAAGGAATGTGTCATCCCACGCGTCGAGCGAGCGCACCGACGCGTTCCCCGTGCCGATCTCGTAGAGCAGCGCGTTCCGCTGCCTGAGCACGCGCGTGTAACGCGACAGGTCCTCCAGGTAGGCCGGGTTGATGCTGGCGATGCCGCGGTCGAGAAAGCGCCGCCGCTCGTCCGGCTCGCCGCGGATGATGTCCAGCCTGGCCGAGGAGTACGCGAAGACGGTGACCGTCTGCAGGTACGTCGTGAGGGTCACACGCTCGCTGTTGAGCAGGAGAACGCGCCGCTTGACCTCTCCTGCCTCCAGCCCGACCGATGCGCTGCTGATCAGCCCCTGGCGCTCGAGCTGGCCGGAGACGAACAGGTTGGCGGCCCCGAAGCGGAAGAGGCTGGCCGTGCGACTGGTGCGGAACGACTTCGTGGTGCCAAGGAAGTAGATCGCTTCGAGGAGGTTCGTCTTGCCTTGTCCGTTGCGGCCGACGACGATGTTCGTGGCCGGATGAAAGTCGAACGGCTCACCGGCCAGGTTGCGGAAGTTGTCGGCTGATAGCGTTCTTAACAACATCCTGAGGAGCGAAGCGACGAAGGATCAATCCAGGCGCCGCGATGCGTGATGCATGTGCACTGCTCGTTGTGAAGACCCTCGCGGCGCCTGGGCTGACCCTTCGCTTCGCTCAGGGTTTTGCAATCAGGCTAACCGCATCGGCATCACCACGTACAGGTAGTCGTACGGGAGATCCTCGGCGGTGGACGCGGGCCGGCCGATGCACTGGCTGTTCTCGTCCTTGAGCTCGAGCGACACGCTCGGCGTGTCCACGGCGCTCAGAAAATCGGTGACATATGCGGCGTTCAGTCCGACGAAGAACGGGTTGCCGGCGTAGTCGATGGGAACGGTCTCACGCGCGTCGCCCAGCTCGGGGTTGGTCGAGGACACGGTCAGCTTGCCTGGCGAGAAGTCGAAGCGCACCGCGCGAGTCCGCTCGTTCGCCACGAGCGAGATGCGGCGGATCGTCGACAGGAGCCGCTCACGGTCGACCATGACGCGGCGGTCGTTGTCGCGGGCGATGACTTCCATGTAGTTCGGGAAGTTCACGTCGATCATCCGCGCCATCAGCCTGCGATCCCCGGCTTCGAAGAAGAGCTGGTTCTCCGAGACGCCGAACTGGACCATGCCGTCCTCGCCGGTCTCCAGCCTCAGGATCTCGTCCAGCGCCTTTCGGGGAATGAGAATGGTGAGGTCGCTGCCTGTTTTCTTCGGGCCGCCCTGCGGGAAGTTGATGAGCGCCATGCGATGCCCGTCGGTCGCGACCATCTCCATCTTCGACGGCTGGATCTTGAGCAGCGCGCCGTTGAGCTGGAAGCGCGTCTCCTCGTGCGTGATCGCGAACTTCACCTTGCCCACCATCGTCTTGAGCTCGTCGAGGCCGATGCTGTACGCGTCGCTGACGTTCACCGTCGGGAGCGTCGGGTAGTCTTCAGCGGGGAGTCCCAGGAGACGGAACTTGGCGGTGCCGGACTCGATCTGCATCGAGTTGTTCTCCTGCAGCGTCATGTGCACGTCTTCGTCCGGCAGAGACCGCACCACGTCGAACAGGCGTTTGGCTTCGATCGTCACTCCGCCGGGCGTGGTGATCCGCGCGGCACACGAGCTGAGAATGGTCACGTCGAGATCCGTCGCGGCGATGGAGAGCCGGTCATCGGCAGCCTTGAGGAGGACGTTCGACAGAATCGGAATCGTCGATCGTTTCTCGACGACGCCCTGGCAAAGCTGCAGCTCCTTCTGCAGATCGGCTTTTCCGATGGTCAGCTCCATGTCTCTTCCTCTTTGAGAAACATCTTTATCTTTTTAGTGGTGTTAGTAGTGGGTCCGTGAGGAAAACTTCTGGACGAGCTGCAAAGGTCTGCGGAGTATAGCAGTTGATCCCGATCGGAATCTGCGAGTTTTTCTGAGGAAAAGCACCGGAAAGTTCGTCCGTTTTCCGCAGCGCGGCCGCGCGCCGCATCGGAGACGCGATTCATACACAGGTTTTCGTCAGGGGTTTCCGCAGGGCCTGCGGAATTCATCGGAACTGTTTCGTGAGCATGTCGATCGTGCGCGCAACCTGCTGGTCGTCCTGCATCAACTGATCGATCTTCTCGACCGAATACATGACCGTGGAGTGGTGCTTGTTGTTGAAGAGCTTTCCGATTTCCGGATAGGAGAGATCCGTCAGCTCCTTGCACATGTACATGGCCACCTGTCGCGGATACGCGATGGGCCGGGAGTTCGACTTCGACTTCAGGTCGGACACCTTGATTCCGTAATGTGCGGCCACGACCTTGAGGATGTCGGCCGGCGTGACAGGCTTGTTGTCCTTCGACAGCAGATCCTTCAGCGCTTCCTTGGCCAGGTCGATGTTGACGCGATGCCCGGTGAGGGACGCGAATGCCGACACGCGGTTGAGGTGACCTTCCAGCTCGCGGATGTTCGAGCGCACACGCTCGGCGATGAACAGCGCGACGTCGTGCGGCAGATCGATCTTCTTCTCTTCCGCTTTCTTGCGCAGGATCGCCACCTTCGTCTCGAGGTCGGGCGGCTGGATGTCGGCGATCAGTCCCCACTCGAAGCGCGAGCGGAGGCGATCCTCGAGCGTCGGGATGTCTTTCGGCTGGGCGTCGGACGTGAAGACGATCTGCTTCTGCGCTTCGTAGAGCGCGTTGAACGTGTGGAAGAACTCCTCCTGCGTCCGTTCCTTGCCGGCCAGGAACTGGATGTCGTCGAGCAGCAGTGCGTCCACTGAGCGATAGCGATCGCGGAACGACTGCATCTTGTCGTAGCGGATCGACGAGATCAGGTCGGTGACGAAAGAGTCTGCGGACATGTACACGACCTTGGCGGCCGCGTTCTTCACTCTGATCTGCTGGCCGATGGCCTGGATCAGATGCGTCTTCCCCAGGCCGGCGCCGCCGTAGATGAAGAGCGGGTTGAACGAGCCGCTGGGGTTCTCGGCGATCGACAGGGACGCGGCATACGCGAGCTGATTCGAGTTGCCGACGACGAACGTGCTGAAGCGGTAGCGCGGGTTGAAAATCGCCGTGGGGAGGTCGTCGCGCGGCGGCGTGGCCACCGGAATGTCGTCGATTGCGCCGGGCGATGCGTCGTCGATCACGAAGTGGATCTGGATGCGCTCGGGCGAGATGTCGGACAGGATCGTGCGGATCTGCTGGCCGTAGCGCTCACGGATCTCGTCGACGAAGCGCTGCGAGGGCACGCCGACGTCGATGGTCTCCCCTTTCTGGGAGAGAAAACGGGTGGGCGTGAACCAGTTGACATACTCCGTCCGGTCTACGTTCTGCTCCAGACGCGCAAGTACTTGCTTCCAGACGTTCATCAGGCCGGGGCGCGGGTATCTTGTTGAAAATCCACAGCTTTTCCACAGTTGTGGAAATCGCAAGGTGGAAAAGGGGTGGTGATACTAGCAGCGATTGGAGGCTGTGTGAAGGCCTTGGTCTTTAGTCCTTAGTCCTTAGGAGCACCTCGCGGCAACTTGGTTCTCCTAAGGACTAAGGACTAAGGCCTAAGGACTCTGAAGTATGGAATATCCCTCGGAGAGGACGGGGTTTGCCCGTTTGACCCCGCACGCCGCGGTGGCTATACTCACCGCTTTCTTTTCAAAAGGTTAGACAATGAAGCGTACTTTTCAACCGAACAACCGCCGCCGCAAGCGCACGCACGGCTTCCTCGTGCGGATGCGCAGCCAGGATGGCCAGGCGGTGATCTCGCGCCGTCGCCGCAAGGGCCGTAAGCGCCTCGCGGTCTGACGCGTCCGCCAGAGGCAGCGGTGCAACGCGCAGACGACTCCGGACAGCGTTCGGAGACGCTGCCAAAGACAACGAGACTCGCGAAGCGTCGCGAGTTTCTTCGTGTTTACGAATCGGGCCGCAAGGTCTTTTCCCGCTATTCCGTGCTGTTTTTCTCCCCGAACGACCTCCCCCACTCGCGTCTCGGCATCACCGCCACGCGCAAGCTCGGGAAGGCCCACGTTCGGAACAGAGTCAAACGTTGGACCCGTGAGATTTACCGGAAGCAGCGGCCGCTCCTTGGCCTCGACGGGCAGCAGGTCGATGTGGTCATCAACGTGAAGCCGAACGCAAAAGAGGCGACCTTCGAGCAGTACAGCGACGACCTCGTCCGCGTGCTCGAGCGTGTCGCCGGTGAGCCGCGCGTCCTATGATGCGCGCTGTTGCTGTCTTCCTGCTCCGCGCCTACAAGCGCCTCATCTCGCCGCTCCTCCCGCCCATGTGCCGGTTCGAGCCGACCTGCTCCATCTATATGATGCAGGCCGTGGAGAAGTACGGTGTGCTGCGCGGAGTCTGGCTGGGCCTCAAACGACTCTCGCATTGCCACCCATTCAACCCGGGAGGCTGGGACCCGGTCCCATAAATGGAAAAACGAATCTTCATCGCGATCGGCGCGTCCATCGCTTTTCTCTGGTTGTGGGCCGCGATCTCGCCTCTGCTGTTCCCGCAGGTGGCCAGGCAGCGCCAGGAGCAGGAGGCTGCCAGGAGGAGAGCGGCGGCGACTGCGACCGAGACGGCGACGGCGACCGACTCGGCCCCCGCTCCACCCCCCCTTGCTGCACCGGTTGAGGCACCTGTCGTCGCGGCGCCGGTGACGCCGGTCGAGGCCAGCGAGGTCTCGTACGCCGAAGTTCGGACCGCCAACTACATCGCACGGTTCTCGAATCGCGGCGCCCAGCTCGTTTCGTTCGCGCTCCTCCATTACAGGGAGAAGGACGGCACGCCCGTCGATCTGGTACGCCAGCGCGCAGCGACGCGCACCGATTTTCCGTTCGCCGTCGAGACTCGCGATGCCGCGCTCACCGCGCGCCTGAACAGCGTGCTGTACACCGTCACGGAGTTCGACTCGCGCCAGGGCACGCGAACGGTCGAGTTCCGTTACACCGGCCAGGACGGCATCTCCGTGACGAAGACCTTCCGCCTGGGGGACTCCTACCTGTTCGAATACCAGTGCTCGATCACCCCGCCCGTTCCGTATCGCATCATCGTCGGTCCCGGAATCCGGACCGTCGCCGCCGATCAGGCTGACAGCCAGATGATCATCACCGGCAACGGCGTCGTTCGCGTCGACGGGGAGACGGACGTCATCGGGCGTGAGTCAGGCGACCGGCTGCAGATCTTCGAGCGCGCCGAGTTCATCGGAATCGAGGACAACTACTTCCTCACCGCGCTCCGTCCGCAGCGCGCCTCCTCGAGCATCCTCCGGCGCATTCAGCTCGGTACCGGCAAGGACATCCGCCGCGATCTCTATGCCGGGGTCACCGCCGCGCCGGACGGCGTGGTCAACGGCGGCGCGTTCTTCGGTCCGAAAGAGACGAAGGTGCTCGACGCCCACGGATTCGATTCCGTGCTCCAGTTCGGATGGTTCGGCATCATCGCGCGCTTCCTCCTCAAGGCGCTGGTCCTGATCAACACGACCACCGGGAACTACGGCTGGGCGATCGTAGTCCTCACCATCATCATCAAGATCATCCTGTACCCGCTGCAGCACAAGAGCATCGTCTCCATGAAGAAGATGCAAAAGGTGGCTCCGAAGATGGAGGCCATCAAAGCTAAGTACAAGAAGGCCCGCACCGATCCCGAGCAGCGCCAGAAGATGAACGTCGAGATGATGAATCTCTACAAGCAGGAAGGGATCAACCCGATGAGCGGCTGCGTCCCGATCCTGCTGCAGATGCCCATCCTGTGGGGCTTCTACGGATTGCTGTCCCAGGCCATCGAGCTTCGCGGCGCATACTTCATGGGGTGGATCAAAGACCTCTCCGACAAGGATCCGTACTACATCACGCCGATCCTCATGACCGCGACGATGTTCATCCAGACCTACATCACGCCGATGACCGGTGATCCGATGCAGCGCCGGATCTTCCTGGCCATGCCACTGGTGTTCGGATGGATCTTCAAGGAGTTCCCCAGCGGGCTGGTCCTCTACTGGCTCGTGCAGAACATCTTGACGATCATCCAGCAAATGATCATGAATAAGTGGTGGAAAGATCACCCCGCCGAGCTCCAGAAGGCGTAACGATTCCGAGGTTCTGAATGAGCCAGAGGTTCGAAGGGAAGAATGTGGACGAGGCGCTCGGCCAGGCAGCGGCGGCGCTCGGCGTCGAGCGATACAGGCTCACCTACCATGTCGTGCTCGAGAAGCGCGGCTTCCTGGGCGGCGTCAAGCGCGTCGTCATCGAGGCCGAGGTGAACGAGACCGCGGCGGAGACAGCGGTGCAGACCGCGCCGGCCGCGGCGCTGCCGGCCACTCCGCGCGACTCCCGCGTCTCCCGCGACGCGCGCGGTCCGCGCCGGCGCGAGCGCGGTGGGGGTGGCGGTGGGGGCGGGGGCGTGGGGCGGGGGGATCGCGACCGCAGCGGCGGGCGCGGAAGACGCGGGCGGCGCGATCGCAGCGAGTGGGCCGATGACGCCCGGGAGTCCGCCGTCGAGGCCGTGCCGGCGCCCGACCAGGGGCCCGAGTCGGAGGGGGCCTCGGCCGTGCGGGTATGGTGCGAAGACGCGCTCGAGAAGTGTGGCTTCGACGTCGACGTGCGCACCGAAGAGAACGACACGCAGATCATCCTGAAGCTGTACGGTCGCGACGCCTCGCGCTTCATTGACCGCAATGGCGAGTTGCTCGACGCCGTGCAGGTCCTCGCCAACAAGGCGCTGGTCGGCCGCCGCATCGAGAAGGACATCGAGCTGGACTGCTCCGCGTTCAAGGAGAAGAGAGTCGAGGAGCTCGGCGTGCGCGCACGGGAGACCGCCGACCAGGTCCGCCGCGACGGACGGGAGCAGTTGCTGCCGGCGATGAGTCCGATCGAGCGCCGCATCATTCATCTCGCGCTGCAGGACGACGCAGAGGTGATGACGGAGTCGCGCGGCGACGGCTTCTACAAGCGCGTGGCCATCAAACTTCGACTTCCCGGTGCCGATCAGCCTTTGTCCGAGTAGTCATCCCGAGCGCAGCGAGGGATCCGGGGTGGCGGCAGAATGGCCCGGCGGCTCGACCAGATTCCTCGCTACGCTCGCAATGACAGCGTCATCGTCCCATCCCGACACGATCGTCGCTCCCGCGACGGCCCTCGCGCGCAGCGCTCTGGCCATCGTGCGGATCGATGGACCTCTCAGCGCCACGATCATCACCAGCCTCACCGGGATTCTGCCGGAGGAGCGGTATGCCACCCATATCGCCTTAAAATCCGGCGGCGAGCTTCTCGATGACTGCATCGTCCTCCGCTACGTCGCGCCGCGATCGTTCACCGGCAACGACATGGTCGAGCTCATGCTGCACGGCAGCCCCTTCCTGGTCGACCGCGTGATCGGCGCCATCGTCGCTCTCGGCGCGCGCGTCGCCGAGCCGGGCGAGTTCACCGAGCGCGCGGTGCTCAACGGGAAGATCGACCTCTTGCAGGCGGAGTCGATCGCCGATCTCATCGACGCGCGCACGGCCGTGCAGGCGAAGCTGTCGCTGCGGAATCTCGAAGGGGTGCTGAGCCGCAAAGCGTCGGAGACGCGCGAGGCGCTGCTGCACGTGATCTCCCGGCTGGAGGCGGCGCTCGACTTCTCGGAGGAGGGGTACGAGTTCATCACGCGGGAGGATGCGCGCGCGCGTGTGGAGGCGGCGCGCGACGACGTACGTATGGTCGCCGCGACGTTCGAGCGCGGACGCGCCACCGCCACCGGTCTCTCCGCCGTGATCCTCGGCCGTCCGAACGCGGGGAAGTCGACGCTGCTCAACCGCCTCGTCGGATCGGAGCGCGCCATCGTCACGGCGCAGCCGGGGACGACGCGCGACATCGTGCGCGAGACGATCGACATCGGCGGACTGCCGGTGACGATCGCGGACACCGCGGGCCTTCGCGCGACGAGGGACGAGGTGGAGGAGATCGGGATTGCGCGTGCGAAGGCCGCGGCGCGGTCGGCGGACCTCGTGCTGTACCTCGTCGACGCATCCGCCGGTGTCGCCGCGGAGGACCATCTCGAGGAGTTCCCGGACGCGCTCATCGTCTACACGAAGAGCGACATCGCGCGTGCGCCGGCGGGGGAGCTGGCCATCAGCGCGGCGACCGGCGCGGGGGTCGATGAACTGCTGAGCCGGCTCGACTCGCTGGTGCGCGAGCGGTTCGCCGCACCGGAGTCGTCGCCGGCGATCGTGAACGAGCGGCAGCGCGCCGCGGTCGCGGAGTGTGAGGCGGCGCTCGACGCCGCGCTCGCCAGTCTGGCCGAGGGTGCTGAAGAACAGTACGTCGTGGTCGATCTCTATCGCGCCGCGAATGCGCTCGGCATTCTGACCGGTGCGATCACGCGCGAGGACGTGTTCCGCGAGATCTTCAGCAAGTTCTGCATCGGCAAGTAGTGGAGCGCTGCGCTCGCTCGCGGCTCCATGGGCAATGCGCCGCCGGAAGATCGTGTTCCACGTGGAACCGTGTCTCGAGAGTTCGACATCATCGTGATTGGCGGCGGCCATGCCGGCGCCGAGGCGGCCCGCGTCTGCGCGCGCGGCGGAAAGTCCGTCGCAATGATCACCATGATGCGCGACGCGATCGGACGCATGTCCTGCAACCCCGCCATCGGCGGCCTCGCCAAGGGAAACCTCGTCAAGGAGATCGACGCTCTCGGCGGACTGATGGGCGAGGCCACCGACCGCGCCGGCATTCAGTTCAAGGTCCTCAACCGCTCCAAGGGTCCCGCCGTCCAGGGGCCACGCGCCCAGTGCGACCGCGATCTCTACGCCTCCGCCGTGCAGTCGATCCTCGGCGCCGAGCCAAACCTCACCATCATGGAAGCGTCCGTCCGCTCTCTCCTGCTCGACCGGCACGCGGTCTCCGGCGTTCTCCTCGGCGACGGCACCGAGCTGCGCGCCCGCGCCGTCGTCGTCACCACCGGCACCTTTCTCCGCGCACTCATGCACTCCGGCGAGACCAAGACCGCCGGTGGCCGCTTCGGCGAGCCTTCCGCTGAGACCCTCTCGGGCTCTCTCCGCGCTCTCGGTCTCCAGCTCGGCCGCCTCAAGACCGGAACTCCGCCGCGCGTCGACAGGACCACCGTCGACTTCGGGAAGCTCGAGGAGGCGCCCGGCGACGCCGTTCCCCGGCCGTTCTCGATCCTCACCGACCGGATCGAGCGGCCGCAGGTCCTCTGTCACATCACCTACACCGGGGCATTCGCGCACGACCTGATCCGCGCGAATCTCCACCGCGCGCCGATGTACTCCGGCCAGATCACCGCCACCGGCCCGCGCTACTGCCCCTCCATCGAGGACAAGGTGGTGCGGTTCGCCGAGAAGGACCGCCACCAGATCTTCGTCGAGCCGGAGGGCCTGCAGCACCCCTGGCTCTACATGAACGGGATCTCGACGTCGCTTCCGGCCGACGTGCAGGACGCCGTGGTCCGCTCGCTGCCGGGATTCGAGAACGCGGTGATCGCCCGCTACGGTTACGCGGTCGAGTACGACTTCGTGAACCCGCAGCAGTTGGCTCCCACGCTCGCGGTGCGAGGTGCCGAGGGGCTGTTTCTCGCCGGCCAGATCAACGGAACTTCAGGGTATGAGGAAGCCGGGGCGCAGGGGCTGGTGGCCGGGATCAACGCGCTGCAGAGCCTGCGGGGCGGCGAGCCGTTCATTCTTCGACGCGACCAGGCCTACACCGGCGTCATGGTGGACGATCTCGTCACCCTCGGGACCGAGGAGCCGTATCGAATGTTCACGTCCCGCGCGGAGCACCGGTTGCTGTTGGGCTGCGACTCCGTCTACGAGCGGTTGACGCCGATCGCGTTGGCGCTCGGGATCGTCGATGACGAGCGCCGTCGTCGGGCGGAAGGGCGGCTCCGGAGGATGCGGCGGGCGACGGATCTCGCGGCCGGCACTACGCTTTCTCCCGATCGAGCCACTCAGGAGTGGTGCCGCAGCGCGGGGCTCGAGCTCACGACGCAGTCGCCGGTCGCGCGTCTGCTGCAGCGGCAGGATTTCGACCTGGATCGCTTCGTGGCCGCGGCGGGGAGTGCTTTCCCTGATCTGGCGGGTGCGTTTGGTGAGCTGACCGAGGAGGAGAGGGAGGGCGTGGCGAGCGCTCTGCGTTATTCGGGGTACATCGACCGCCAGCAACGCGAGGCGGCGAAGGCATCGGGTGACGAAGAGACGTTGATCCCGGAGTGGGTCACCTATGCGCTGCCGGGACTCTCCCGCGAGGTGGTGGAGAAGCTGTCGTCGGTGCAGCCGCGCTCCCTGGCGCAGGCGAGCCGGATCCCGGGTGTGACGCCGGCGGCGATCTCCATTTTGCGCATGCACCTGCGGCGTGGTTGGCGGCAGAATGCGCCCGATGGATCCGCGGCTCGACCTCTATAAGAGGCTGCTTCTCACCTGGGGTGACAAGGTCAACCTGATCGGGCCGGAGGCGCGGGAGAACCTCGACGCGCACATCGAAGAGGCGGTGGCGGCGGCACGGATTCTGAGGCCGGAGCGGGAGGTCCTCGACTTCGGCAGCGGTGGGGGATTGCCGGCCATTCCGATGGCCATCCTCTCGCCGGAAGCCCGTTTCCACATGGTGGAGGCGGATCAGAAGAAGTGGGCGTTCCTCAAGCACGTGGTGCGCGAATGCGCGTTGAACGCCCAGGTTTACGGTGATAGATTGCAGCGCGCTCTCACGCGGTTCCCCCCTGACCTTCGATTCTCCCTGGTGGTTTCCAGAGCTGTGGGCAGGCCGGAAGAATGGGTGCCGTCCCTTGCCGGGCATCTGGAGGAGGGCGCGCGCATCGCCTTGTTCCAGTCGTCTCCGGAGGCTCCGAACATGGATGGTTTCAGTCCCGGCGGTGCCCAGCGACTTCCGCGTGGTACGGCTAACTGGCTTTCGATCCTGACGTTCCACGTGGAACAGCCATGACCCGAATCGTCTCTCTCGCCAATCAGAAGGGTGGGGTCGGCAAGACGACCACAGCCATCAATCTGGGAGCATCGCTCGCTGCGTGCGAACGTCGTGTGCTCCTGGTTGACCTCGATCCGCAGGCCAACGCCACCTCGGGCGTCGGCTTACCGAAATCCGACGAAAACTCCATCTATAACGTCCTCCTCGGCGAGATCCCACTTTCCGAAATCATCCGCTCTACCGAGCTGCCCACCTTCCATGTCGCCCCCTCCTCGGTCAACCTGGTCGGCGCCGAAGTGGAGCTCGGCACGGTGGAGGAGCGGGAGTACAGGCTGCGCAACGCCCTCCAGGGCCTGGACGGACAGTACGATTACATCCTCATCGACTCCCCCCCATCGCTGGGTCTGCTCACCATTAATGGATTGGCCGCCGCGGACTCCATCCTCGTTCCGATGCAGTGCGAATACTTCGCGATCGAAGGGGTTGCGCAACTGCTGAATACGATCGAGCGCGTCCGCGACTCCCTCAACCCCTCCCTCGAGATCGAGGGGATCGCCCTGACCATGTACGACGAGCGCATGAACCTCGCTCGCCAGGTGGCCGAGGAGGTCCGGAACCACTTCGGCGAGAAGGTCTACAGGACCGTGATTCCCCGCAACGTCCGGCTCGGCGAGGCCCCCTCCTTCGGCAAACCCATTATTCTTTACGACATCCGTTCGCGCGGCAGCGAGGCTTACGTCAGCCTGGCCAGGGAATTCATCCAGCGCGCGGAAACGCAGTGGACAGATCACAGATCACAGAGCGCGGGAGATCGGTGACTCGGCGATGAATCAGAAGAAAGTTCTCGGACGCGGTCTCGGCGCGCTCATTCCGCAGAAAGGCGAGGGTGCGGCGCCTGCGCATACGCCGGGCTTCGCACATTTGCCGATCGAGCAGATCTCGCCGAATCCCTATCAGCCGCGCAAGACGTTCAACGAGGCGTCGATCGAGGAACTGGCCCGGAGCGTCCGTGAGCATGGCATCGTCCAGCCGCTCGTCGTCACCCGTGCCGGCGACCGCTACAAGCTGATCGCCGGCGAGCGCCGTTATCGCGCTGCGCAGCGCGCCGGCCTGCGCACCGTGCCGGTCGTCATCAAGGAGATGATGAAGCAGGGCGACGCGCTGCAGATCGCCCTCATCGAGAACATCCAGCGCGAAGACCTCAACCCCATGGAGGAGGCCCAGGCGTACCACCAGCTTCACCAGGAGTTCGGCCTGACGCAGGAGGAGATCTCCCGGCGCGTGGGCAAGGAGCGCTCGACCGTCGCGAACTTCCTCCGCCTTCTCAAGCTCCCCGAGACCGTGAAGAAGCTCCTCGCGTCCGGCCAGCTCTCCATGGGTCATGCGCGGGCGCTGCTGGCGGTCGACTCCTCGAAGAAGCAGGAGGCGCTGGCCGAGCGCGTGGTCAGGCGCGCGCTCAGCGTGCGCCAGACCGAGATGCTCGCCTCCGAGAGCGGGCAGAAGGGGAGCGAGAAGAAAGAGAAGGAAAAGGATGTGTTCACGCGCGACGCCGAAGAGCGCCTGACACGTGTATTGCGGACGAAGGTCGACATCGACCGGAAACGGCGCGGTGGGGTCATCCACATCCGTTTTTCGAGCGAGGATGACCTGATTCGAATTTATGATGATCTGACTGGGAGACGACGATGAAAGGTAAGACCGGCGAACTGAACGGATTCCTCGACCGTGGAGCGATTTTCAAAGGGGAGATGGAGTTCGAGGACACCATGCGCATCGACGGCAAGTTCAACGGCCGGATCGCATCGAAGAACGAGCTCATCGTCGGCGAGAGCGCCCACATCGAGGGTGACATCCATGTCGGCCGGATCACCATCAACGGCACGGTGGTCGGGAAGATCGTGGCCACGCAGCGCGTCGAGATCCACCGCAACGGCAAGGTCTACAGCGACATCGACACGCCCGCTCTCGTCATCGAGGAGGGCGCGATCTTCCAGGGCAACTGCACGATGGGCGAGCGCAAGGGCAACGTCACGAACATCGCCGTGAAGGCCTGACGGCTTCTGTCACGCGGGACAGGCAGGATTGCCTGGACAGGCAGGATTGCCTGTCCTCCATTAAAGCAGCCATCCGCGCATCCGCGCCGCCAGCACGATCGCCTCGGGTACGGTGTATTCGTCCTCCGGCCCCAGTTCGTCCTCCCACTGCAGGTCCCACGATCCCGCGCGCTTCTCTCCCACGGTTGCCGCCGTGAAGTTCAGCTCGCACACGTCGCCGATATACTCCTCACCGTCCTTCACGGGCAGGCCGAACGTCCGGCAGACGAGCGGGCGCGACTCGTAGATCTGACACTCACCGCTCGCCGACAGACTCGGGCACGGCACGGACGCCGTCCGATCGAAGAACTCCTCCTTCTCGGCCGGTGAGCACTCGCGGAGGTTCGGATGAGCGCTCGACGCGATGACGTTCATCGCAGCCCGGATGATCTTCCGCCGTCGCGCCGGGTGCAGTCTGGCCAGACCCTCGGCGATCACCGGGACGTCTCCCGATCCGATCTCGAAGAGGCCGTAGCAGCAGAGCGAACAGCCGCGCCCGCATTGCAGGTTCTGCGGCTGCGAGCGCATCACCGAGCCGAAGAAGTCGTCGGCTCTGCTCAGGATTTCCTTGTACGGTTCGTCGGCCACGTTCTCCACAACCGCTGCTGGTGACAACCTCTTTCCGCTTGTGGTATACAACCGCGGCCTCGGGATGGCGCGAAATGAGGGCTGTGGTTCCCACCGCAGCGACTCCCCTGGCGCTCGACTCCAAGTTCAACTATGCAGATCAATCTGACGCCTGATCCCTCTCTGCTCGCGATCATGGCGATCTTCCTTTTGAATTACCTGATCGTCCGGCGCTTTTTCCTGCAGCCGATCACCCGGGTGATCGAGGAGCGCGAGGGCGAAGCGAAGACGGCCGAGGGGATCTACGAAGACGCGCTGGCGCGCTTCAATGCCGCCACGACCGAGATGGAGACGCAGCTCCACGGCGCGAAGCGCGAGGCCGCGCAGCTCCGCGACCGGTTCCGCGCCGAGGCCGGCGCGCACCGCGCCCAGGTGATCGAGCGGACGCAGGGCGAGGCGAAGACCATCGTGCAGGCGGCCGAAGGGCAGCTCAGCGCCGACGTCGAGGAGGCGCGCACGAAGATCCAGCGCGAATCCGAACAGCTTGCCCGCATCGCCGCCGAGCGGATTCTGGGGAGGCCGGTCTGATGCGCAGGATTCTCGTCATCCTTCTCCTGGTGTTCATGCCGCTGCTCGCGTTCGCGGTGGACCCTGCCGGCGCGAGCGGAGAGCATGGCGGGAGCCATGACAAGGTGTACTTCGGCTTCATCCCCGGCTGGCTCCTCAAGACCCTCAACATGGTCGTCTTCTTCGGCGGTCTCGGATATCTCATCGCCAGGCCGGTGAAGCGCGCGTTCGCCGCGCGGGGCGAGGCCATTCGCGGCGAGGCGGAGGAGGCGCGCAGTCGCCGCGCGAAGGCCGAACAGATGGCCGGCGAGATCCAGGGGCGGCTCACGCAGATCGAGAGCGAGGTCCGCGCGATCCGCGAGCGGGCGCAGGCCGAGGGCGAGCGGCAGCGCCGCGAGCTGGTCGCCGCGGCGGAGGCCGAGGCGGCCAAGATCCTCCAGGCGGCGCGGAACGAGGTCGACAATCGACTCAAGAGCGCGCGCGAAGAGCTGACGCAGTTCGCCGGCGAGCTCGCCACCGAGCGGGCCGAAGCGATCCTGCGCGAGAAGATGACGGACAGCGACCGGGCCAAGCTCTTCCAGGAGAGTCTGAAAGAGATCGAAGGGGTGCGCACTTGAGACCTTTCGAAGAGGTGGCGCGATGATGGTGCGTAGATTTGCGCGTCCTTACGCGCGCGCGATCATCGAGGTGGCCGGCTCGGCCGAGAAGGCGAACGCGCTGCGCGGTGAGTTGATGCGCTTCGAGGCTGCGCTGCGCGAGTCGCCCGAGCTCCGCAACGTCTACGCCAATCCGGGCATCGACATGCAGACCAAGCTCGACCTCACCAAGACTCTGGCGAGCAGGATGAAGCTGTCGGAGCTGGCCGCGCGTGCGGCCGAGGTGCTGGTGCGCTTCAACCGCATGAACGACGTCGGTCCGATTCTCGAGGCCATGGCGGCGTACGTGAACGAGGCGCTGGGCATCGCTCGCATCGAGGTGCGCAGCGCGAAGATCCTGACCCCCGACGAGATGACGCAGCTGGCCACGACGCTGGGCCGCAAGGTCGGGAAGAAGGTCGAGCTGGACGTCACGACGGACCCGGCTCTTCTGGGGGGCTTCGTGGCCAGGATCGGCAGCGAGGTGTGGGACGCGTCGGTGTCCGGGAAGATCAGCAGATTCAAAGAGTCATTAACTTAGCCAGAAATCGGAGAAAGTATGGCTGTCGACTTAAGAGCAGACGAAATCACCCAGATTATTCGGCAACAATTATCAGGCATCGGCCGCGGCGTCGACGTGACCGAGGTCGGTACGGTGACGACGGTCGGTGACGGCATCGCTCGCGTGTACGGCCTCGACCGCGTCATGGCCGGCGAGCTCGTGCAGTTTCCGCACGACGTGGCCGGCCTGGCCCTCAACCTGGAGGAGGACAACGTCGGCGTGGTGCTCCTCGGCGAGTCTCAGGCCATCGGCGAGGGCGACATCGTCAAGCGCACCGGCATCATCATGTCGGTTCCGGTGGGCCAGGCCATGGTCGGGCGCGTGGTCAACCCCCTCGGCCAGCCGATCGACGGGAAGGGTCCCATCAACTCTTCGGAGCGATACCCGATCGAGCGCATCGCGCCGGGCGTGGTCGATCGCAAGCCGGTGAAAGAGCCGCTGCAGACGGGCATCAAGGCCATCGACTCGATGATTCCGATCGGCCGCGGACAGCGCGAGCTGATCATCGGCGACCGCCAGACCGGCAAGACCGCCATCGCCGTCGACACGATCATCAATCAGAAGGGCCAGGACGTGATCTGCATCTATGTCGCGATCGGCCAGAAGAAGTCGACGGTGGCGCAGGTGGTCCGCACTCTCGAAGAGCACGGGGCGATGGACTACACCATCATCGTGTCGGCGTCGGCGTCGGAGGCGGCGCCGCTGCAGTACCTGGCTCCGTACGCCGGCTGCGCGATGGGCGAGTACTTCCTGTACAACGGGAAGCACGCCCTGCTCATCTACGACGATCTGTCCAAGCACGCGCAGGCGTATCGCGAGATCTCGCTGCTGCTCCGCCGTCCGCCCGGCCGCGAGGCGTATCCGGGCGACGTCTTCTATCTTCACTCCCGTCTCCTGGAGCGCGCCTCGAAGCTCTCCGACGAGAAGGGGGGCGGATCGCTGACGGCGCTGCCGATCATCGAGACGCAGGCGGGCGACGTCTCGGCATACATTCCGACGAACGTCATCTCGATCACCGACGGGCAGATCTTCCTGGAGACGGACCTCTTTCACTCCGGCGTCCGCCCCGCGGTCAACGTCGGCATCTCGGTTTCCCGCGTCGGCGGCTCCGCGCAGATTCGGGCCATGCGGGCCGTCTCCGGCACGCTCCGTCTCGACCTGGCGCAGTACCGCGAGCTCGCCGCGTTCGCGCAGTTCGGCTCGGACCTGGACAAGGTGACGCAGGCACAGCTCAACCGCGGAAAGCATCTGGTGGAGATTCTCAAGCAGGCTCAGTATCAGCCGATGCGCATCGGTCTGCAGGTGGTCTCGGTCTTCGCCGGCACGCAGGGAATGCTGGACAGCCTGCCGGTGGAGAGCGTCCGTCCGTTCGAGGCGGCGCTCCATCAGTCGCTGAGCGACGAGCACGCCGACCTCATTGACCGTCTGGAGAAAGCCTCGAAGTTCGACGAGGCCCTGGCAGCCGAGCTGCGCAAGGCCATCACCGCTTTCAAGGAAATCTTCGTCAAGGACAACGCAACCGCTGCCGCGTAGCGTCTCCACCAGAGCCAGGAGCTGAATGCCCAGCACGATCGACATCCGGCGCCGCATCCGCAGCGTCAAGAACTCGCAGCAGATCACCAAGGCCATGAAGATGGTGGCCGCGGCGAGGCTGCGGCGCGCGCAGGAGCGGATGTTTGCGGCGCGCCCGTACGCGGC
>DATKCA010000036.1:0-4733 GCA_035544675.1 Thermoanaerobaculia bacterium
CGCGCGGCAGCGTTTCGATCTGCTGGCGCGTCACCGACGTGGTCACCGCGCTCCGGGTGACGTCGACGATCGGCGCCTCCGCCGTGACGGTCACCGCTTCGGTCAACGCGGCCAGACGCATCCGAAGGTCGATCCTCGGCGCCATGCCGAGCGTCAGCTCGTAATTTCTGACCGGCGCCGCGGCCATACCGGCCAGCGTCGCCGTGATCGTGTAGGTTCCCGGCGGCAGGGCCGGGAACCGGTAGGTGCCCGAGCTGTCGGTCGTAGCCGTGAACCGCTGTCCTCTCGTATTCAACGCTTCCACCGACACACCCGGCAACGCAGCGCCGGTCTGATCGGTGACGGTGCCCTGGATGCTCGACGTCGTCTCCTGCGCGACGGTCGGCATGGCCAGGAGCAGCACCAGTAAAGCTGCCAGACATCTGAGGTTTCGCATCAATCCTCCTTATTCTTTGTGGGTTCCTGTTCCTCGTGAACTGGACGTGTTCCCCCGTTGTCACGGAGACGCAAACGCGTTGCCGCGCCGTGACGGCGTACAAATACCACAGATCCAGCCGTTTACGTTTTTCAGGGCCCGGACGGCATTCACATTTGTGTACGGAGGGTAACGGATTTCCGGATCTTGCTACGGTTCGACACGGCTGCCGACCTGCATCACCGGCGCCGCGGTCATCGAATGAAGGTCGCCCGGCCACTCACCGATCGGGGCCACGAGAGCCCGCTGCATCGCCGGGGCGCTCATCCGCTCCGCGGCGTTCTGCAGCATGACCCTCGCGGCCTGCTCGTTGCCGGCGTCGCGCTCGAACAGCGCCAACACGACATTGATCCGCGGATCGAGACGCCTGCTCGCCGGCTGGGAGCCGAGAAACGTCTTTGCTTCCACGACCCGGCCGAGAAGACGGAGACTCTCGAGCCGGAGCGCGATCGACTCGCCGCTCGGCGCCAGGCGAAAGAGCTTCGTCGCCAGATCGAGAGACTGCCCCGCTCTGCCGAGCTGCTGGGCGCGGATCACCTGATCCGTCAGTCCTTCGAGATAGACGGCGCGATACGCGACGTCATCCGGTTCGGGCCGGAATCCGCGGCCCCAGAAGCTCCAGCGAGGGTAGCGGAGGATGTATCGGGCCAGGACCGCCGGCATGGGAAACTGGCGCGGGACCAGGTCCGGCCGCACCGAAACCCAGGGAGGGGACTCGAGCATCCTCGCGGCGGCGACGTCGCCGGCTCGCGTCACACGCCAGAACCACGGATGGACAAGGAAGCCCGTCGCCCGCGGGATCGTGGCGAGGACGTTGTCTGGACTGATCCGGAACGTTCCCGGCGGCTCCTCGATGCGCGCATAGCCGGGAACCCGGGCGGCGCGCGATGGACTGACGGCCGGCCACTCGAGATTCGTCACGTACGTCGCGATCGGCGTCGGGTGCTGGACCAGCGGCGGCAGGTTCAGAAGGAACGTCGCTGCAATGAGGGCGATGGCCGGTGAGGCTCTCCACCGCTCGAGCCCCGCGGCGGCGAACGGCGCCAGCAGCGGGATCGCGGGAAGGATGAGCCGCGGGCCCCAGCCCTCGTTGCCGTGCCATCCCCAGTAGGCGGCGGCCAGCACGAGCACGACCGCGGTCGCGGCGAGCGATCCGGCGGCCGCGAGACGTCGCGGCCACTCGTCCCCGCGCAGCATCCGGACCGCGATCCAGACGGCCACCACCGCCGGAGGAAAGAAGACGATCAATCCTTCGGTCGGGCTGATGAGCAGTCTCCACAGTCCATCGAGCAGCGGATGGGTGAATCCCTCACCCGGATAGGAGGAGAGGGGAACCCGGAAACGGACGATCTCGAATCCCAGCCAGATCATCAGGACCGAGAAGAAGGCTGCCGCACTGGCGATGACGTTCTTCGTTCGAGACTTGGGGCTCGCCAGCAACGGCAGAAGAAGAAATGGGGCGACGGCGAGATTCGCCGACTTCGTCAGGACCGCCAGTCCCGCGGCCAGCCCGGATGCGGCCGGCGACGGTCCGAGGGCGAAGTAAAGCGTGGCTGCCAGCAACGCTCCCTGAAGCGGCTCCGTGAATCCCATCGCGGCGTAGGATCCGAGCGGTGAGGCGATGGAGGCGAGAAGAATCGCGTAGATCTCCGCGCGTGGACCACCCCCGAGACGCCGCACCAGCCGGCCGGCCAGCGCGGCACCCGCGATCACGAAGAGGAGAGGAGCGACGAGAAAGAGCGGCTGCGACGATCCGGCCCCCCGTCGTTCCTCGATGACCGGGGCAACGATCGCGGCCGGGAGCTGCGCGATCGACATCCCCATGCCGTATCGCGACACGGCATCGCCGACCTCGTCGCGCGCAAGTGTGAAATCGCGCCCGCGCGCCTGACCCAGCTCCCCCGTCTCGGCGATGGCCACCGCGGTCCAGATCATCTGCCGCTCGTCGGCAACGCTGCCGACGTGCCGATCGTCGATCGTCAGCAGAACTGCCAGCAGAACGAAACCGAGAGCCAGCCGCGGGCCGCGGCGTTCGCCGGGCGAGGGTACGATCTTACGCTTCGCGGCGCGCGCCATCTCGACAGGATCACGATTGTACCGGGAGGAAAAAATGGGGGGGAAGAAGAAAGCCCCGGCAAAATGCCGGGGCTTTCTCGACTGCGACGACTTCCTAGAACTGAATGCCGACCGAAGCCAGGAACCGGCGGGGCAGCTGGTAGTCCTGCTGGCCGCGGATGCGGCCGAAGCCGGTGCAGCTCCTCGACGGCTGGTCGGCGGGGCCACAGTTCCCCGTCGGTGCCCATTCATAGTGCGAGATCGTGCCGTCGGCATTCGTTACCGGCACGGCCTGTCCAGTCGTCTGGAACGAGGTGAGGGTGTCGTTGTTGGTCACGTTCGCCACGGAAAACTTCACGAACGGCGCGACGCCGCGGAAGAGCGGCAGCGAGTAGCGGCCCGCCACATCGAGACTCCAGACGTTGTCGAAGTTGTTGTTGCCGCGTCCGTCGAAGAAGTGGACGTACGTCGTCGTCGGCCTCGAGGCATACAGCGTCTCCACTGACCGCGGTACGGAGGCTGTCCGACTCCAGACGCGGCCGGTCTCGAAGTTGAGGATCGCACTCGTGGACAGGCTGCCGAATGAGCTGAAATCGAACCGGTAGGTCGTGTACAGATTGGCGCGATGCTCGACGTGCGGGTTGAGGTAGCCGTACGGCGCGGCGAACTCGATCGGGAACTCCCGTTCACGGTTGCCGTGAGGTGAGCCCGACGCCGGCTGGTTCAGCGCCTCGCCTTCGTAACTGCCCTTCGTTTCCGACCAGGTCCAGTTGCCGCCGAGAATCATCCGGCCGGTAGGCCTGTAATCGAGCTGCAGTGTCAGTGCGTCGTAATCGCGCGTGGCTCGCGGGTCATTCGTCCAGACGGTGGTATCGGTCTGCCGGTTGCCGGGCAGCGGTGCGTAGTCCCCGGCACCCTCGCACAGGCCGAAGTCGGTGCAGGCCAGGCCGACGAACGCGGTCATCAGGTTCTCGTACTGGCGGTTCGTGTAGGTGAGCGCGGCGAAGCCGGTGCTGCGGGGCAGAGCCGTGCGGATCGACAGGTTGTACTCATTCGTGTAAGGCGACTCGGTGTCGTTTCCAACCCACGTGGTGGGGAACGATGGATCACCGACCAGGCCGGACAGTGTCCAGAGCTCGTCGTTGCGGATCGCGGCCTGGATCTGGTCACGGGTCGCGCCGATCAGAGCGGGACCGCCGTAGGTGTAGACCTCGCGTGGCGCCGAGCTGACGCCGGTGGCGCTCTGCGCCCAGTTGTCGTTGAAGCGGCCGACGTACTTCCCGTAGGTGCCGAGGAGCTGCACGGTGGAAGTGACGTTGTAGGTGACGCCGATGCGCGGCGAGATGTCGTTGAAGTCGAGGTCGAACGCCTGCACACCCGTCGTCTTTCCGCGATAGATGTCGTAACGGACGCCGAGATCGAAACGGAACCTGTTCCAGTCGATGGTGTCCTGGAGGTAGAGCGCGGTGTTCGTGATCTCGTTCTCGGCACGAAGGTCCGTAGCCACCCAACGCTGCGCTTCACCCGGCAGCAGGTCGAAGATCACGTCATTGGCGCCCATGCGCGGGTTGAAGCTCTGCGTGAATGCAAAAAGGTTGTAGCCGGTGGCCGACTGGCGGTTGTCGCCGGCCGTCGTCGACTCGACGTATTGCACGCCGCCCTGCAGCATGTGCTGCAGGGCCCCGCCGCCGTCGAGCGAATGGCTCAGATTGACGGAGGCGGTGCGGTTGTCGCGCACGGACGGGTCCGTCGCGTCCCACCAGTGATTGTTGTAGACCCAGTTGCCGGGGGTGCTCCAGAGGAACGGATCGCCGGCATCGGGGCTCCCGCCGGAGATGATCTCCGCGTTCTTGTCCGTGGCCATGGCATCGAGGAACGTGCTCGTCCCGAGGATGCCCTGATAGGTGATGCTGGTCATCGAACGGGGATCACCGCGCTGTCCGTTGGTGGCCAGCAGATCTCCGGCAGGCAGGCCTGCGCGGTTGTTGATCGTCGCGTCGTACTCCAGATAGGAAGCGTCGAACGTGTGACTGGAGGTGAGCGCGCCGCGGATCTTGAACTGCCAGCGATCCTCGGTCGTCGTCGTGGTGAAGGCCTCGCTGGTCGTGTTCGTGGTGAAGGCGTTGGTGGTCGAGGGAATGGTCCGGTATCCGCCGAAGAACCAGAGCCGGTCGCGCAGGATGTAGCCGCCCAGCGTGGCCTG
>DATKCA010000037.1:0-4423 GCA_035544675.1 Thermoanaerobaculia bacterium
TAGGGTGCCAAACGCTGCGGCAAGGTTTGCGGCAAGTAACAGCGCCACTATGGCAAGTAGACCCTGGGTAAAACGGACATTCATCGCTGGCCTCCTGTTAGCGTGCTGTGCAATTCTGGCCCTCACCCTTCACGCAACCACGTCGCCGATACTGGGTGGCGCATAACGGATCTGCGCTTCAGTTGCGCAGCCCGCACGCGAAATGGTAACGCACTCGGGAGAACGCCGCCGCGGGCTGCGTCGGCTGCAAGCGCTTCTCGAGCCGCACATCGCTGGCTAGGGATTTGAGGTTGCGGAGAATGCCGAGATTCGCCATTGCCCGTCAGCGCTCCGCTGCCAGACCGCGAGATACTTGCTGGCTGTTCCGGAAGGCGTTGGCCCGTCAGCTTCCCAGGTCGTGTAGGTGTTTCCCCGCTCATATGCCAGGTCGCCGCTTGCCGAGGCGACGATTTCAATGATTTCGTTCTGCTGTTCACGAGCTAAAGGTAACCACCCCTGATAGACCGCTCGGATCTGATCTCGACCTTGTCGCGGCGGCGACTTGTCGAGATAGATGACAGCCTCTTCGCTCCAGAAATCGAGAATCTTGCCGACGTCTCGTTGCGCTTCAGCCGTAGTCAGTGCCTGGCTCCGTGCGCGAACGACGGACTCCGCGCCATTCTGGGATGACGGAGGTGCAACTTTGTCGCATCCGAGTAGCGCGATCAAAAGAAAAACGAGACGGAGGATTCGCGGTCGAAGCATGGGTGCGTGAAATGGCTCTCCTTCGTGTCGGCCCAACAAGTATTCGACGTCCCAATGGTAACCGCAAGTCCGTCGCCAACGGGAACCGCGCGTGAGGCGATCGCCGGCGCATCCGAGTCTCTGAATCTCTCTCAACAAACTGAGGTCATTCGCTGCAACCGCCGGCGTCGCGGACGGATTGATCCGTCGGCGGCGCGCCCCCTTATTTGACGGATAAACGCTCCGTCGAGCCAGCTTGACCTTTGGATAGGTCACGGAGAAAATTGCAGCAGGTACGCCCTCACTGCCCGCGTCGATGGCTTCGTCATCTCCACCGCAGGAAGGCCGCGGCTCCCGCGGCTGGCCTTCGACGCCTGAACCAGAGTGCGTAACTCATTTCCATGGCCGGCCGTATACCGATCGGGAGGCGAGAATCATGTTGAAGCGAATCCGTGGCAGAACCGTCTGATGACTCGATGAAGCCGCGTTCCACCAGCTCATTGCCCCTTACCGGCGACGGGGTGGTGATCGACATCGGGACCGGAGACGGGCTCTTTGTGTACCAGTCCGCGAAGGCGAACCCGGCCCGGTTCTACATCGGGATCGACGCGAATCCGCGGCCTCTGGAGAAGATCTCGGAGACGATCCATCGGAAGCCCGCTAAGGGCGGTCTGCCGAACGTCCTCTTCCTGCAGGCCGCGGTGGAGGAGTTGCCGCCCGAGCTGGATGGCATCGCCGATGAAGTCCACATCCACTTTCCGTGGGGGAGCCTGCTCCGCGCGGTGGCCACCGGCGAGCGGGCCGTGCTCGCGAAGGTGCGGCGCATCTGCGCGCCGGACGCTCGGCTCGAGATCGTCATGGGGGTCGATCCCGAGCGCGATCGCTCCGAGATCGAGCGTCTCGACCTGGATGCGCTCACGCTCCCATTCATCGACTCCACGCTCGCGCCGCGCTACAGGGAAGCCGGGCTCGATGTGATCGAGCGCGGCGTCCTCTCTCCGCCGGAGAGCTCGAGTCTGCGGACCACATGGGCGAAGCGGTTGAAAGGCAGGGGAAGCCGGGCGGTGACCTACCTCGTGGCAGCACCCGTTGACTGACTCACGAAGACTTCGCCCGCCGCGCTTCCGCCTCATCGAGCCAGCCACGCTTGAGCGTCTCTTCCGGCACGCTGGAGAGGTACGGCTTGATGTCGAGGACCGGCGTGCCGTCCAGCATGTCGATGCCGCGGACGTGCAGCCGGCTCCCTTCGCGGCGCAGCAGCTCGACCACAGTGAGCCCGAGCGGATTGGGCCGGTACGGCGACCGCGTCGCGAACACGCCATGCGGCCTGTCGTCGGAAGGCGGCCGCCCGGTCAGCTCATATCCCTCCGATCGATCGAAGACCCAGATGATCAGAAGGTGAGAGAACCCTTCGATGTCGAGCAGTCCTTCCTCGAGCTCCGCTCTCAAGTCGATGGTCCCCTCGGCGGTGTGCCGTGCGCCGAGACCTTTGGGGATCGCGGAGGCGTCTTTGTGGGGGCCGCGAATGATGCCGATCGGCTGCATCGTGACGACGTCGCCGCCGAGCCGGCGGCGCTCCACCTCGGCGCTCTTTGACCCGTCGCGCACGCGCTCGATGAACCACCACTGGTGCCCCTCGAGATCCTCGGAGCGATACGTGCGATCGCTCCAGTACTCCTGGCCGTAGTCGGTCGTGACCGGCTCTTCAATGATTTTCGCGCCGGCCGCGCGCGCCTGCGCGCAGTGCGCGTCGGCGTCGTCGACGAAGACGGCGAGCGACTGAGTGTTCACGCCGCCGAGGGTCCGCGGGCTGGCGCAGGGGAGGGGGACGGGGCGGCTCGATTTGCCGCCGGCCGCGGCGGCCATGATCATTCCGTCGCCGAAGGTCAGCTCGGAGTGCTCGATGCGGCCGCCTTCACCCTCGACCTTCAGCCGCACTTCGAAGCCGAACACGCGGCAGAGCCAGTCGATCGCCTTCGCGGCGTCATCGTAGAAGACGGTGGGTGTGATCCGCTCCCAGCCTGCCGGAGTCTTCTTCATCTCTACGGCGACTGCGTCGAGCGCCGCATGATGCTGCCCGTGAAGAACATGTTGCTCGACACGATCCCGGTGTAATGCAGCGAGAGGATCGACGACGGGAACGGCTCCACGACCATCGCCGGCATCGTCGTCATGGAAGACCGGCCCGTACCGAACGAGGCGGCGAGGCTGTGACGGTCGCCGAGCTGGGCATTCAACTTCGCGTTGAACGCGGTGGTCGCAGCCGGCATCGCCATCTCAGGCAGCTGCGACGAGAATTGAAGCGCTTCGTAATGCTGGGCCGCGCCGAAGAACCAGAGCCGGTCCTTCAGAAGCGTTCCGCCGAACGTGGCCTCGTAGCGCCCGTGAGTGCCGATGCCGAGCGAGCCCGACAACTGCCGGGTTCCTTTGGTCAGGACCTCGATCTGACCGCCCGAGACGCGGTTGAACTCCGAGCCGGCGTCCTGCGCCATCGCCGCTCCGGCAATCAACGGTGCGAAAAGCAGCGCGGCGATGGTGTGTCTCGAGCTCATGAAGTCCTCCCGTGAAACGCTGATTGTACTTCGCGAATGAGGCCCCCGGACCGGTTCCGTTTGAGACAGGAATCCCGGTGATGTTTTGCTCGAGGAAGGCTGCGGCGGTGAGGACACCGGCGCCCCGACATCCGGATTAGGATGGCGGCGTGCGACTGCCGTTCTCTCCGCCGATCGAGCCGATGCTTTCCACCGCCGCCGGCGCCCTCCCGGACGGCGACGGCTGGCTGTTCGAGCCGAAGTGGGATGGCTTCCGCACGCTGGTGTTCCGCGACGGCGGCGAGATCATGCTGCAGAGCCGTGACGAGAAGCCGATGAACCGCTATTTCCCGGAGCTGGAAGGGCCGCTCGTGGCCGCGCTGCCGGAGCGCTGCGTCGTCGACGGCGAGATCGTCATCGCCGGCTCTTCCGGTCTCGACTTCGAGGCGCTCCTGCTGCGCATCCACCCGGCCGCGTCACGCGTCAAGCTGCTGGCCGCCGAGACGCCGGCGTCGTACGTGGCGTGGGACCTGCTCGCGCTCGGCGATGAAGACCTTCGCGAAGTGCCGCTCGGCGTCCGTCGCGAGCGGCTCGAGCGCGCGCTGAAGGGGGCGGCGCCGCCGCTGCACGTCTCGCCGGCCACGCGCGATCGCACGCTCGCCGCGGACTGGTTTCATCGCTTCGAAGGCGCGGGCCTGGACGGAGTCATGGCCAAGCGTCTCGACTCGCCGTACCGCGCCGGCCAGCGCACCATGATCAAAGTCAAACACTCGCGCACGGCGGACTGCGTCGTGGCCGGCTTCCGCTGGCACAAGGACCAGATCGACAAGATGGTCGGCTCGCTGCTTCTCGGCCTCTACGACGACGGCGGCGCGTTGCACCACGTCGGCGTCACCGCCGCGTTCACGCACGCCGTGCGCAGGCAGCTCGCCGTCGAGCTGGCGCCGCTGCGCCTGAACGCGCTGGAAGGACATCCCTGGCGTGACTGGGCCGAAGCGCAGTCGGAGGCCGGCGCGAAGGGGCAGCGTCTGCCGGGTGCGGCCAGCCGGTGGAACCGCGGTAAGGACATGAGCTGGGAACCGCTGCGGCCGGAGCGCGTCTGCGAGGTGAAGTATGACCACATGCAGGGCACCCGCTTCCGGCACGCCGCTCATTTCCTGCGCTGGCGT
>DATKCA010000038.1:0-5538 GCA_035544675.1 Thermoanaerobaculia bacterium
CTTCCTGGCGTACTCGAACGCGTAGCGGATGATGCGCTCCACTCCCCTGCGCGTGGACACGTCCTCCTGCACCGCGATCTCGTCCGGCGTCCCCTTCTTGAAGTTCCCGCCCATCCCGACATACGCCCCCTCGGTGTTCTCGCGAAAGATGACGAAGTCGACGCGTTTGTCGTCGCGGAGCGGTGAGAGCCTCCGGTTGAGCAGCTTGACCGGCCGGTAGTTGACGTACAGGTCGAGCTGGAAGCGCATGCCCAGGAGAATGTCGGCGGCGTGCTTCATGTCGGGGACGCGCGGATCACCGAACGCGCCCAGGTAGACGGCGTCGAAGTTGTCGCGGATGTCGTCCATCGCGCCGGGCGGCATGGACACACCTGTCCGCAGGTACTCGTCGGCGTTCCAGCCGAAGTGAGTGAACTCCAGTCCGAGCCGGCGATCCTCGTTGATGCGCTCCAGGACTCTCATCCCGGCCGCGATCACCTCCGGACCGATGCCGTCGCCGGGGACAACTGCGATTCTGCGCGCCAAAGCGCGCGGATTCTACAATGAGGAACTCGTGCCCGAAGAACCGTTGCGGGCGACCATCGTGTTGCTGGAGCGGCTCTAGCCACAGTCGGACGGCCCGACCAGCTCGATGCCACGCCGCGCAATCTCCGCCCGGAGCCGTGGGTCGCACAGCGCAGCCGTCTCCACGTCCCACTCGTAATTCCAATGCGAATAGCC
This sequence comes from Thermoanaerobaculia bacterium, assembly GCA_035544675.1. Classification (GTDB taxonomy): domain Bacteria; phylum Acidobacteriota; class Thermoanaerobaculia; order Gp7-AA8; family Gp7-AA8; genus DATKCA01. The sequence continues at coordinate 721 of DATKCA010000038.1, forward strand.
GGTCACCCCGATGCCGGGATGGGTGACCAGCTCGGTCACCCCCTCGACCGAGTCGAGCAGGGCGATGACGCGATCGGCGGTGAGGTGTCCCGCCTCCATCACACCGATCGTGCGCGCCCCACGTGCGGCGACGCGGTTCAGCACGCCGATGGCGAGGCGCCGCGCCATCGAGCCGTGCCCCCCGGCGTCGCGCACCACGCGCACGTATCCGATCCGGTATTCGTCGGAAAGCTTCTCCACGACTGCGAAAATCGACGGGATCTGATGCAGGTGCTGGTGCCCGTTGAGATGCGTGACGGGGAGCCCGGCCTTTAGGACCTTCTCGATCTGAGCGCGCAACTCCGGCTCGACGTTGCCCTTCCTTCCGAGAATGAAGCGGACGTAGTTCTTCGGCATGGGCCGCCCGGTGGTCAGGGCGCGCTCCTCGACCAGCGTGAGGTGCACACCCACTTCCAGCGATGGAACCTCGCGCAGCCGGGCCACGGCGTCATCGAACGCCTGGCCGTTCGCCACGACGCTGCACGCCGTCACGATCCCTGCGCTGTGCGCGCGGATCGCTCCCTCGGTCATCCCCCGGTGCAGGCCAACGTCGTCGGCTGTGACGATGAGCCGCTTCACGGATTCTGTGGAGCGGCGGCCGGATCGGCCGCATCGCCGCGCGACACGCGCGGCGCACTACGCGGCACGCGCTTCCTCATCTCCGGCATCAGCGCGACCAGCTCGCGGAAGATCTTCAGGATCACGGCCGGCGAGGAGAGATGCGAGGTCCCCATCACGCGCGGGAAGTAGTCGAGGCCGATCTGCTGGATGATGAAGCCGTGATTGCGGGCCTTCACGATCAGCTCCGCGTCGATGAGCGACCCTTCCGACCGGAGGTTGATCGCGTCCAGCACCTCGCGCCGCATCAGCTTGAACGAGAAGTTCACGTCACGAACGCTGATGCCGAACAGAACCCGGATCAGCCAGTTGTACGAGATCGTGTACACCGTTCGCTTGAGACCCTCCGTGGTGCGATCGAAACGGTAGCCGGAGATGACGTCCGCGCGCGTCACGTTCATGGCCCGGATGGCGCGCCCCAGGACGTCGGGATCGAACGGGAGGTCGGCGTCCATGTAGAGGATCAGCTCGTTCTTCGCGGCGGCGAATCCGCTGCGCAGCGACGCGCCCAGCTTCTGGTTGAAATCGTGGCTGATGAGGCGGATCTTCGGGTTGCCGCCGATGGCGCGGCGGACGAGCTCCGGCGACTCGTCGGTGGAGGCATCGTCGACGATGACGATCTCGGAGTCGCTGCAGTGCTGCAGCAGCGCATCGATCGCGTACTCGAGGGCGTGGCCGATGTTCGCCTCCTCGTTGAACATCGGGATGACGAGGGAGATCGTCGGCTTCCGCATCGCAGGGCATGATACCGATCTGCTGTGGAGGACAGGCAATCCTGCCTGTCCGATGAGGCAATCCTGCCTGTCCGGTCAGGCAGGATTGCCTGACCTCCACTATCCTCACCGTCGATGAGCGAGCGGCCCTGGATCCGCGGCGCGGTCTTCGTGACCGCGGCCGCCGCAGTCGGCCTGGCGCTCTATCTCTCGCCCCTCGGGAGCAGGATCTTCGACGCCGCGACGATCGTCCAGACGCTGCGCGCGCACAGCGATCGATGGTGGGCCATCCCCCTGTACGTCGTGGCCTACGCCGTGCTCGACATCCTCTTCATCCCCACGCAGTTCCTCTCCATCGCCGCGGTGCTGCTGTGGGGCTGGGTCAAGGGCGGGATCATCGAGCTGATCTCGGCGACGATCGGCGCGCTGTTCCCCTACCTGATCGCGCGCTCCACGCTTCGGGCCTGGGTCGAACAGCGTCTCAGAAAGCATGCCGGAGCAGCGAACGCCCTCGAGCGCGACAGCTTCACGCTGCTGCTTCTGCTGCGCGTGGTGCCGATCATCCCCTACACGGCGCTGAACTACGTGGCCGGACTCTCTCCGATCCGCACGCAGCGTTACCTGCTGGCCACGTTCATCGGGATGGTGCCGTCGACGTTCATCTTCGCGTACTTCGTCGACGCGACGGTGGAAGGCGTGATGGAGCCTGGCGACGTGATGGTGCGCGTCGTCGCGGCCGGCGCGCTCTTCGCCGCGCTCATCATCGCGACGCGACTGGCCGCACCGCGCGTGCGGCGGCAGCTCCCGAACGAAGGTCGTACATCTCCACCGCCAGACGCCGCGGATCGCGATTGAGGCTGCCCGCCAGCTCGGCCGGAACGTAGGCGATTCGTGACTCGAGGCGCATGAGCGCGGATCCAGCGGGCAGCGGCACGGTCACGTCGACCGGTTTCCCGCGCTCGAGCCCGACACGGGCTGCCTCGACTCCGTTGACCTTGACCACCACGTCGTTGACCTCGAAGGGATACTCGGCCGGCAGACCGAGGCGGAGGGTGAGGTCGCGGGACGGGCCGGTGGGAAGCTGGATCTCGGCGGGCGAGTCGAGCCACCGCCACTCCCGCCCCTGCTGCGTGCGCTCCGGCGCATGCACTCCGGTGAGCGGCTTGAAGCGGCTCTGCGGAGGGAGCGGAATGATCGACGACGCGCCGTAGTGCTTGCGGGTCAGCTTCTGATAGGCATCGCTCATCCGCCAGCGGAACGTCCGCGCTCCGGGGATCGATGTCGCGCCGTCCGCGTAGATGAACAGCGGCACATCCGGCCGGTCGAAGTACTCGGTCAGCCCTCGATCGACGCGCAAAGGGTTGCGGTCGGCGAGAAAGTACGTCGCGTGCGGCCACAGCGGCAGCTCGTACAGAGCGACAGCGTTCGGCGGCATGGCGGCGCGGGCGTACCTTGCCGCCGCAACCGGCGGCGACGGCGACGTCCGGCGCTGCCAGAGCATCGGCCCGGTGTAGATGAGAAACCCGGCACAGAGCAAACCGACGACGACGAGTGCGGCGCCGCCCTTCCTGGCGACGAACGCCGTCACCCCCGCGATCCCCGCCGCGGCCATCAGCGCCATGAACAGCGCGAACGGGATCGAGTAGCGGACACCATCTGCCGGATCCATGACGAAGAGCGCGAAGCCGATGTAGACCGCCGCGGCGACCGCCAGCGGAAGGAACGCCAGTTTTCGCCTGAGAACGAACATACCGATGGCAGCGAGGATCAGGATCGGAAACGAGGTCACCTTCGTTCCCCAGGCATGGGCGATGAAGCGGAATGTGATCATCAGCGGCGTCCACCCGCTGCGCGAGACGGCCGCGTCGTGCTCGGCGAGATACTCCCCCTGGGCCGTCTCGAACCGGATCAGCTCGTCCACACCGCCCACCGCGATCGTAAGCGGCGTGAGCCAGGCGAGACAGACGATTGTGAATACGCCAACCGCGGCGGCGCGGTCGCGCCAGCGCTTCATCATCAGCACGGAGACGACGAACAGCGGCACGACGAAGATCGCGAACTGGATGCGCCACCCGACCGTGAGCGCGGCGAAGAATGCGAAGCGCTTGACCGCGTCGCCGCGCGATCCGAAATAGAGCGCGGCCGCGAGCAGGGCCAGCGCGCCCGGCTCCGAGATCGGCAGCGTCGAGTGTACGAGAAGGGCCGGCGAGAGATAGAACAGCATCGCGCCAGCGACCCCCAGAGTGATGTCGCCGGTCATGTTGCGAAGAGCGAGCGCCAGGAAGACGAAGCCCGCCGCCGCGGCGATGACGCTGAGCAGCACCAGCGTCGCAAAGTCGCCCGGCATGATCTGCCTCACGACCTGCGCGAAGAGGATGAAGACCGGATAACCGGGGGGCGGCGGATGATGCGCCAGCGGGTCGTAACGGTGCAGCGCCTGGAAGAACAACGGCTCGTCGAACTCCCACGGTGTGGCCGGCATCGCCAGGAGCAGCACGACGACGTGCAGGAGGAGAGCGATGAGGAGAAGCCGCTTCACCGGCCCGTCCTGCCTGCCAGGTGAAGGCCGGGGATGTCGCGGAAGTCCACTTCGTTGAGTGTCCAGAGCTGCGCGTCGCGGGCGATGGCAACAGCAGCGATGGCGAGATCGACTTCCCGGCCTCGCGGCGTGGGGACCTTCCCGTACAGGTTCGCCGCGATGAGCGCCTCGGCCGCAGCGAATGGAACCGCCTGCGCGGCGGGAAACAGATCCTCCTGTGTTCGGAGCTCCTCCGCGGTGCGGGGACCGCGAAGCCACTCGTAGAGGACGATGGACGGCAGGACGACCCGGTCGCCTTCCATGATGTGCTCGCGCAACCGGGCAGCCGAGCGTCGCGTGCCGCACAGGCTGTCGATCAGCGCGGAGGTGTCGATGACGATCATGAGCGCCGGCGGGCCGCGGCCCGGCCACCGGCGCGGCGGGCCGTCCTGATGCTCTCGATCTCCGCGTCGACCTCGTCCGCGGTGCGTGTGGGGCGGGACCGGCCCAACCCGTCCAGTACGCTGATCATCCGGCGCCGCTCGGCTTCGCTCAGCCTGCCGATCCGCTCGTAGTAGTCGGCCACGGCCTCGCGCACCACTTCGCTCTTCGGCTTGGCCAGACGCTCGGCGGCGGAGGCGATGCGCTGGACGGTCCGGTCGTCGAGCGTGAAGGTGACCTTCTTTGCCATATTGTTACCATATTACCATACCAATCACGCTTCGGGCCCGACATTCCGGTTTCGTGGAGACTTTCCGAAGATCCGGTGCTAATATCCCATGTACATCGAGATGTACATGAACTGACGATGGCGAGGAAGCATTCGATCTCCGAGGCGCGCATGAAGCTGCCGAAGCTCGTGCGCGATGCCGAAGCGGGCAAGGCCGTGGAGCTGACCCGCCGCGGCGAGGGAGTCGCGGTCCTGATCGC
>DATKCA010000039.1:0-42543 GCA_035544675.1 Thermoanaerobaculia bacterium
CGTAGAATGTGCCGGTGAAGATCTACCGCGCGCGGGTTTACACGCCGGTCTCCGATCCTTTCACGACGGACGTCAGCTCCTCCTGTCAAAGCTGGGACGACGGATTTCTCGCCGTCGACGGCGATCGCATCGCGGGCGCCGGCGCATGGGGTGAACAGCCGGACGGCGAGATCGTCGACCTCGGTCGCCACGCTCTCATCTCGCCGGGCTTCGTCGACACGCATCTGCACGCACCGCAGCTCGAGATGATCGGCTCGTACGGCGGCCACCTGCTGGAGTGGCTCAATCGCTACACGTTTCCCACCGAGGCGAGTTTCGCCGATGCGGGACACGCCGCGAGGATCGCCCGAGCGCTGTTCGACGAGCTTCTGCGCAACGGAACCGTCTGCGCGCTGATCTTCTCCACGATTCACACCGAGGCGACCGACATCTTCTTTCAGGAGGCGGAGCGGCGCGGGTTCCGCGCCATCATCGGCAAGACGATGATGGACCGCAACGCTCCTGACTTCCTCCTCGAGAACGCCGGCGACGCCTACAGCAGCAGCCGGGAGCTGCTGCAGAAGTGGCACAACCGCGGACTGCTTCGCTACGCCATCACTCCCCGCTTCGCGCCGACGTCGACGCCGGAGCTGCTCGATCGCGCCGGCGACCTCAAGCGCGAGTTCCCCGACGCCTACGTTCACACTCACATCTCGGAGAACCGCCACGAGGTGGCCTGGGTCCACGAGCTCTTTCCGCAGCACGCCGAGTACGCGGATGTGTACGACAGCTATGGTCTGCTCGACGCACGCACCATCCTCGCGCATGGCGTCCATCTCACGCCCGAGGAGCTGGATCTGCTGAGCAGGCGCGGCGCCCGGATCGCCCACTGCCCCAACTCCAACCTCTTCCTCGGCAGCGGTCTGTTCCGGCTGCCTCAGGTCCTCCGGTCGGGCGTCATCGTGGGGCTCGGCAGCGACATCGGAGCGGGGACGACCCCTTCGATGCTGACCGCCATGGCGGACGCCTACAAGGTCCAGCAGGTGCAGGGCATCTCGCTCACCCCCTTCCAGCTCTGGTATCTCGCTACGCTCGGCGGCGCACGGGCGCTGTCACTCGATTCGGAGACCGGCAGCCTGGAACGGGGGAAGTCGGCGGATTTCCTGATCTTCGACCTGCGGGCGACGCCGCTCCTCCAGCTGCGAAGCGAGAGGGTGGGCGGCGTGGAGGATTTGCTCGCCGGTCTTGTCTTCATGGGAGATGATCGCGCGGTCGCCAAGGCGTTCATTGCCGGCCGGGAGGTCTGGTCGGCACACTGATTGCGCCTGCCAGCATCACCAGGAGGTTCGCATGAGGCGAAGCATCTCTGTTGTCACTGTGTCTTTGATTGTGGCTGTGTCCGCTTTTGGACAGAGCCGTACCGTTTACCGGACAGCGGCCGACATCCGGCAGGGCTCGGCAGGGTCGATCAGCGGGACCGTCGTCGACGTCGACGAGGCCCGCCGGCAGCTCCAGCTCGAGCCTGATGAGAACCCGGCCCAGCGCGTGACGGTGATGAGCGACTCGGTCAGCACGGTCTACTACGGGTTCGGCGGCATCATCAACGACGCCCCGGAGATCTTCAAGGGGTCGAGCGGCTTCGCCAACGTGCGGGTCGGCGACCGCCTGGACGTTCGGGGGACGGGACGGGCCAACTTCGTTCTGATGGCGGAACAGATGACGCTGCTCGGGCGCGCCGTCGAGGCGAGCCAGGTCGGCATCGGCACGACGAGAGGTCCGACCAGTGTATCGACGCCGACCGCGACGCAAACGACGCGGTCCACGGGGTCCGCAGGCTTTGCGGAAGGGACGATCCGCCAGATCAATCCGAACGCGGGACGCATGGTGATTCAGACCGCGCAGCGCCGGATGATCACGGTGCGCGCGACCCGGACGACCCCTGTCTACTACCGCGGCGAGATCTACCGCATCGACAACCTCGAGGTCGGCGACCGCATCCGCGTCGAGGCCAACGAGCGCGACGCGGCGGCCGGCGACATCAGCGCGCGCGTCATCGATGTCGTCCAGAGCGTCCAGGAATCGTCCGCTCTCCCCAACGACCGGCGCGTGACCTCGCTCGCCGGCCGTGTCACCCGCGTGGAGCGGGCCGCGGACACGATTGGGGTCGACACGGGCCGCGGTGAGGTCCGCGTCGACATGAGCCGCGCGGCCGATGCGACGGGCCGCGGCATTCGCGCATCGGACCTCCGCGTGGGCGACCAGGTCGACATCAGCGGCAGCTACGACGGCTCCGGCTCCGAGATCTTTCTCGCGTCGACGGTTCGCTTCGGCACGGGGGACGTGTTCACCGACCGCACCGACTCGACGGTGACCGTCGACGAGGGTTACGAGCGCGGCGACTACGCGGTCTTCAGTCTGTCGGGGACGGTGACCGAGTCACTGCAGACCTCGCCGGTGCTGGTGATTCGCGACCGCGCCTCCGGTCGAAATGTCGAGATCTTCGTTACGGATGACTTCGTCTACCGCACGAAAACGGGAGGCTATGCCACCGCCGACCGCCTGGCCGTCGGCGAGGCCGTGCTCATCAAGGCCTTCCGGGACGAGGACAACAACCTGATCGCGCAGACGATCCGCATGAGACCCTAGGCCTCGGGCGGCTTCGCGAAATGGTGGCCGAGGAATGGAGGCGCCGGTGTCCCCACCGGCGCCACCCCCCACCCCGCCCCACGAAGTTATTCGGAATATCCGACCTCCTTTCCTTGTCGCAGTGGTCATGGCGAAACGCGATCTCCTCCCAGGTGTCCGGCCGGACGATTGTCCGCCGCGGGTCGTCCTCACATCACGCCGGGAGATCAGACGCGCGCGCATCCATGCGACGCTTCGTGACGGCGCGCAACTCCTCCTTCTCGCCGCCGTCGACTATCTGTTCGTCTGGTGGCCATTGACCCACGTGCCGATGCTCGACCGCGAGATGACGGTGATCGTGGTGGCGCTGGCCAACGCGCTGGTCCTGACGCACATCGCGATGTCCCGCCTGATGCCGAAGTGGGCGGCGCGCCGCATCGCGACGACGTGGTGTCTATCCGAGCGAGCGCGGTTCTTCGCGAACGAGCGGCGCCAGCAGGCGCGCTACCAGCACCAGTAGCAAGAGGGCCACGAGCCCGATGGCGATCCAGAAGAACTTCCGCTCCCCGCTCGTCTCCGCTGGAATCGACATTGGCGGAGGCGAGATGAAGCCGATCTCCTGCGCCGCCTCGGTGAACAGGCGCGGGGCCAGCAGGGCGAGGTCGTATCGTGGAGGCGAGGCGGTCGCGTGGCCGTAGAGCAGGTCGAGCCGTGAGCCGGGGCTGTAGAACCGCAGCGCGTACGAGGGAAGATGAACCTCCGCGGACGTGAGAGACAGCGGTGCGTTGTCGCCCTCATCGATGGTGAGCTCGACGGATTCCACGTTCCGCGGCAAATCGAACTCGAGGGCCGGCGCAGGCTCCTCGGCATCGACGCTCCGCCAGGTCGTGCTTCCCAGCTTCCGGGCCTCTCGTCCGCGGCTCTCATCCAGGGCCGTCCACAACTCGACATCCCGACTGAAGACGCGGGCCGATGTCGTGATGAACAGCTCCGCTCCGTCCGGCATCGTCGGATACGGCAGCGCGAGCTGGTAGATCGACACGTTCCGCTCGCGCTCGCGCTCCGTGTACCTGCGGATCTGCAGATGGACGACCACCGGTGACGTGCGGCGCTCGATGACGTAGGGGACCTGGCGGCCAGTCCTGTCGACGAGCCGCACGTCAGCGAGGTCGCGACTTCGAGCGAGAACATCCGCATCGAGCGGCAGGACGGTGAGGCCGGCCCGCGCTGGCGCGACATGCCGCGAGAACCGATAGCGCTGGCGGTCGATCGGTGCGCCTTCCAGGCGCAGCGGCGGCCGAGGCGGATCGAGGGCGCTCCGCTTTGCCGCCTGCGACCACTTCGCGGTCTGGACCGGCGTGCGCGAGAGCATCTCGCGAGCCGCTTCCAGGTCGTACACCGGAGGGGCGAGCGAATCGTCGCCGTAGCGCGCGGTCAACGGCTCGCCATCGGGCGACTCGAACAGGATCGAAGGCTGCGGCGCGAGCCTCAGCACGACCTCGTCGACCGGCAGCGGATCTTTGTCGCCGTCTTCGATGACGATCTCCAGCTCTCGCGACCGGGGCTGGGAGATCGGAATGATCATGTTCGAAGCGACCATCCCGTTTCGCTGTGCCTGGCGCAGCGTCGCGGTGCCAAGGGGGGTGGGAACGATCTGGCTACCGGTGAGTCGCGGCTCGGTGACGGCGGCCTGGCGGAAGACGTCGCCGTTTCCGGCGCGGATCTCCAGAGCGGTGGCGGGCAGCGACCGCGCCGGCAGCAGCACCCGGATGCGAGTGCGGCCGCGCTCGCCCGGTCTCATTCGGAACGAGACGGGCGCGCGCATGGGAACGGCTGGAATCCCCGATCCGTGTACGCGTGCCCGGACCGCGGCCCGGCCGGCGCGCGCGCTGGAGCGGTCGTCCCACGTCACGCGAAGATATCGAAACATCCCGGGCGGGAACTCGATGTCACGGCGGCGGAGGTTGTCGGAGGGAAGGTCGAACAGCGTCGTATCGGAGAGCAGCGACCAGCGGGTCCGATCGCCGCTTCCCTCGATGGTCACGTGCTTCAGAAACGGCGCGGCGATTCCTTCGAAGCGGAGTGCGTCCACCAGGATCACCGAGCCGAGGTCGATCTCGAAACCGCTGCTGCGCTTCGTCGGTACGGTGTCCAGCATCGTCCCGCCCACCCATCTGGCGAAGGATGCCTGCGGGGCGACGACGAGATAAGCGATCTCGTTTCCTGACGCTCCGAACAGGCGGAGATCACGAAGGTCCGGCGCGGAGCCGGACAGGAGCAGGAGGTCCACATCGAGGCGGTTCGCACCTGGCCCGGCCGGCGCGACCTGGCGCTCGTACCGGAAGGCGCCGCCGGCGGATGCCGCGGATGCCGCCAGAAGCAAGGCCAGCAGTGCCGTTCTCAACCGGCTTCCTCCACGGGCTTGCCGGCGGAGCGCATCACGAACTTCTGCAGCAGCAAACCGACGATCACGAGCGACACGGCAAGCCCGAGAAGAGACCCAACGCGATAGAGGCCGCCCAGCCGTCCCAGGTCGTGGAGGAAACACTTCAGGATCGTGACGGCGAGCAGGACGAGCGCCGCGACGCGCGCGGACTTGGAGCCGAGAATGATGCCGGCCACGAGCATGCCGATCGCAAACAGCGCCCAGGCGATGGTGTACGTGAGGTCCTGGGCCAGCGTGGACGAGAAGAAGTTGAACGTCAGCGCGCGGCCCCTCGAGTAGAAGTCGGCGATCTCGATGTTGACGAGGAGGAAGAGCAGCACGGTCCCGCCGCTGCTCAGAAGCGCGACACCGCGGCGGATCGATCTCGGCCACAACCAGGCCGCGACGAAGAACGCCGCCGCACAGAGCAGATACGTGTAGAGATACCAGTTGAACAGCGGCCGGTTCGTCTCCTGGTGGTACGAGAGCACTGCCGGATTGAAGACGAGCCGCGCGAACGACGCCGCGAGCAGCGCGCTTCCCCAGGCGATGAGACCGCGATGCGGAATGCGTGAGAACAGCCACACCAGCGCCGCTCCCTCCAGCGCCCATCCGATGGTGATCCACTGCCTGTCGAGCTGCAGGGGAATCGCGACGGTGATGAACGCGAGCGCGGTCCCGGCCACCAGGGCCAGGCGGTTCAGCGTGCGCTCGGACGGCGGCTCGAGGCGCAGGAGCTGCGTGAGCAGCACCAGCATGAGAAGCGCCTGCGCCAGCGGCAGCAGGCCGATGAGATCGCCGTACCCGGCGTCTTCGATCGCGGCCCGCGCCGCGAAGAAGAAGGGAACTCCGGCCAGCACCGCCGCCAGGTGCGGCTGCAGCGAGCGAGCGGCCCGGCGGCCGAGCAGAAGCGGATAGAGGATGAATGGCGCGTACATCGTCGCGGCGAACAGGAGCATCTCACCGGGCGACTGCGTCCGCGCCAGCGCGGTGGCGAACGCCGTGAGCGGCACGGCCAGAACGGCCAGGATGTGTCTTCCCGTGGTCCAGGCCAGCGCCAGGAGAAGGACGGCGGCAGCGAGGTGGGTGAGCAGCAGAGTCGCGAACAGCGGGTCACCGGCTCGCTGCCCGGCCACGACCGCCACCAGGTGCGCCAGGACGGCGCCGCCGGCCGCTGCGAACAGGAATGGCTCCTCGCGGCCGCGGAACATCCTGCGCGCGAGCGCGAACCAGACCGCTCCGTATGCCATGACCAGCAGCGTCGCCGCGAGAGCGACGTTCGGCCACGGTGCAACGCCGCTGCGTCCAGCCCAGAGCATCAACACGATCTGTGAGGCCACTGTCGCGCCGATCATCAGCGTGCCGCGCTGAAGGTGAATCGCGGCCGCGCCCGCGGCCAGATCGAGGATGAAGAGAACGGCGAACAGCGGCCACGGCGGAATGGACAGCTCGGTCTGCGTCGCGACGAACATCAGAAAGAGATGTCCCGCAATGGCGAGATGGGCCGCGCTCTCAAATTCCTCCCCCGCGCCCCCTCGTGCCCCCCACACGCTCCCCAGCAACACAATGATGCCGAAGAGGGCGATGAGAAAGAGCGCCGGGATGAGGGCGCCGGCCAGCGGGGCGGCTTCCCACCACGACGCCAGGACCACCCACGAGAGAACGATCACAACCACCGCGAAGAGAGGACGTGACGTCGCCCGCGCCTCGGCAAAGACCCCGATGAGGAGCGCCGCGAGAATCGCGGCCAGTCCCCACATTGCCGCAGCGGCAATCCGGTCGCCGGTGAGAAACAACAGGACCAGAAGGCTGAGGATCACCGTGACGGGAACGCCGGCCGCCGGCATGAGAGGCCTTCCCATCCGGCGCGCGATGGCCGGAACGGCCAGAAGCAGCAGACCGAAGCCGGCGTAAACGAGCAGCCCGCCGATGAGTGTCTCGGGCGACAGATGCCGGGCGGACCAGATGGCCTGCGTGACGATGGCGAAGAACGCGGCCACGAAGTACACGACGCCGCCGCTCTGGAAACGAATCGCGCTGAAACCGACCAGCGCGAGCAGAACGAACATGGTCCCGAAGAGAACGGCGGGCGATGCGGTCGCGGGCTCGCGGATGGCGATCACCGCAAACATGAAGAACAACGCCCCGGCCCCCTGCGTCGCCTCGGTCCGGAACCTGATGCCGGCGGCGAGAAACACCACCACGAATGCCGCGACCCACGCCAGGATCCCAGGCCACGCACCCGTGGTGTAGGAGGCCGCGCTCCACACCGCGAACGTGAGCAGCGCCGCGACCGCGCCGAGAACGTGCAGCCACTGCGGCCCGCGCATCCGCGCGATCACCGCGAGGCCGATCACCATGAAGAGCAGGAATCCGAAAAGCGTGTTGTAGCGGCTGCCGTACGCCGGGACCGCCGCTCCGAAGATCGCGAACGCGAGCGGCAGAACGGACGCGGCGAGCGAGATCCTGTCGAACCCCGACTGCCGTCCATCACGGCGCCCCGCGCCGCGAAGCCACAGGGCACTGCTGCCCACCACCGCGAACAGCGCGAAGATCCCCGCCGCGAGCGGGAGCTGAGACACCGTGAGGAACTTGCCGATCCACGCCCATTGGTAAGCGACCGTGAAGATCAGACTCCCGAGCGTGAGCGCCGGCCACTGCTTCTTGAACGCCACCCACGCCAGTCCGGCGTTCAACAGCAGCAGATACGAGAAGAGCCCGATGGGGCGGTTCTCGCCCGTCGACAGCAGAGCGGGTGTTGCGAATCCGCCCATCATGCCGAGCAGGGCGATGAATACGGATTCACGCCGGATGGACAGCAGCACCGCGACCGCCGTGACCGCCAGCATCAGGGCGAAGACCACGGCAGCGGGAAGCAGATGCCACAGCGCGTGCGTGGCGAAGAGCGTCGCGTACAGGATGGCGATGCCCGCGCCGTCGAGCGCGTTGACCGTGAAGACGTAGTTCCGCGCGACGCGAAGCTCGCAGACGATCAGCAGCGCCGCGCCGGTGACCAGACCGAGCGTGGCGCGCACGGTCGGGCTGAGCCATCCATGCTCGACCGAATACTTGAGGAAAAAGACGGCCGCGAGGACGAGCGCGATCCCGGCGATCCACGAGAACAGCTTGACCCCGACGAGGCTCTCCCAGTCGAACGGGCGCGCCGCAGGTGGCGCAGGGGCGGCGGGCGGTGGGGGCGGCTGGGGTGGTGGGGGCGATGGTGGCGAGGCGGCGGCGGTGGCGGCCGGTCGGGGCGGCGGCGAGGGTGGAGGGGGCGGGACGGGGGCGGGTGGTGGGGGCTCGGGTGGTGGGTGGAGCGCGGGTGTCCCCACCGGCGCCATTGGCGGGGTGGGGGGGACGACGGGAGGCGCCGGTGAGGACACCGGCGCTCCATTCCTCTGTTCGCGCTTCCGCAGCCACTCCAGCTCACGCTTCAGCTCGGCAAGCTGACTGGCGAGAGCGCTGGCGCGGTTGCTCGCGCCCACGGCCACGACGAGCGCGACGATCGACAGGGCGCCGAAGATGACGCCGAAGCATCCGAGATCCATGGACCGGGACCAAGGATACTCCGCCGCGGCGCTACTCCGCCGGGCGATGCGTCAGGATCTTGGCGCGGCCTGCTAAGTACAAGATACGAAGGAGGTTAGAGGTGAGAATGGAGCGCCGGTGTCCTCACCGGCGCACCGGGGCGGGCGAGGACACGCGTCCTCCGAGGTAACGACCGGTGATGCTGGCCGGATTCGCCGCGATCTCCGCGGGCGTGCCCACGCCCACGATCTCACCCCCGCCGTCTCCACCCTCCGGTCCCAGGTCGATGACCCAGTCGGAGGCCTCGATGAGCTGCAGGTTGTGCTCGATCACCAGCACGGAGTTGCCGCGGTCGATGAGGTCGCGGAACGTCCCGATGAGCTGCTCGACGTCGGTGGAGTGCAGGCCGGTGGTCGGCTCGTCGAAGAGGAACAGCCGGTGCGCGTCCGACTTCGCGTTCTCACTGAGGAAGGACGCGAGCTTCAGCCGCTGCGCCTCGCCACCCGATAGAGACTCCGTCGACTGGCCGAGCCGGAGGTAGCCGAGGCCGACGGAGCGGAGCGCGTCGAGTTTGCGGAGGAGAGGGCGCTTGTCGACGAAGAACTTCGTCGCCTCCTCGACGGTCATCTTCAGGATCGCGTCGACGTTCCGGCCCTTGTAGTTGACCCTGAGGACCTGGTCGTTGAAGCGCTTGCCCTCGCACTTGTCGCAGATCACTTCCACATCGGCGAGGAACTGCATGTCGATCGTGACCGTTCCTGCTCCCTGGCACGCGTCGCAGCGTCCGCCGTCGGTGTTGAACGAGAACATCCCCGGCGTGACTCCGTTGAGCCTGGCGGCCGTGGTCTCGGAGAGAATCTTCCGGATCTCGTCCCACGCCTTGACGTAGGTGGCCGGGTTCGAGCGCGTGGAGCGGCCGATGGGCGACTGGTCCACGAACACCAGGTCGTGGACCTCGTCGACTCCCTCGAGCCGATCGATGATGCCGGTCTCGAGGCCGCTCACGCCGCGGAGGTCGCGCTGGTAGCGGTTGAAGAGACAGTTGCGGATGAGGGTCGACTTGCCGGAGCCGGAGACACCGGTGACGGCGACCAGTTGTCCGAGCGGAATCTCGGCGTCCACGCCTTTGAGGTTGTGCTCGCGGGCGCCGACGATGCGGATGGCGCCTCGCTCATCCTCCCGCCCGGCCCGGGGAGCCGGTGACGAGACCGGCGCTCCATCGGTCACGCGGGTCTTTCCGGCGTAGAGAATCTGGCCGCCATACTCGCCCGCGCCCGGCCCCATCTCCAGCAGATGATCCGCGCCGGCGATGATGGTCGGGTCGTGCTCGACGACGATCACGGTGTTGCCGGCGTTGCGCAGGCGGCGCAGGACCGCGAGCAGCCGCTCGCTGTCGCGCGCGTGCAGTCCCACGGTCGGCTCGTCGATGACGTACATCGTCTCGGTGAGCGCGCTGCCGAGGGCCGCGGCGAGGTTGATGCGCTGCGCCTCGCCGCCGGAGAGGGTCCGCGTCTGGCGGTCGAGCGTGAGATAGGAGAGGCCAACCTCATCGAGATAGACGAGGCGATTGACGATCTCGCGGCGAAGATGTCCAGCCGTGGCTTCTTCGGTTTTCGAGAGCGCGAGGAACTCCCAGAAGCGCCGCGCGGTCTTCACGTTCATGGCGAAGAGATCGCCGACGGTGAGGTCGCGGAACCGCACATTGGCCGCGGCGGTCTTCAGCCGCGAGCCGTGGCAGTGCGGACATGAGTCGTAGCGGCGGTACTTGGCGAGCTTCACGCGGACGTGGATCTTGTACTTCTTCGTCTCCAGCCACTCGAAGAATCCCTTGATGCCGTACCACTTGCTGCGGCCGTTGTAGAGAAGATCCCACTCCGCGGCGGTGAGCTCGTCGATGGGAACGTCCAGTCGCAGTCCGTACTTCTTCGAGGCCTTCTCCAGATCCTCGTAGCAGTCTTCGTATCCGGCCGAGTTCCACGGCGAGATCGGAAGCTCGTCCAGACGCAGGGCCCGATTGGGGATCACCTTCTCCATGTCGATGCCGATGATCCGGCCGTAGCCCTGGCAATGCGTACAGGCGCCGAGCGGTGAGTTGAACGAAAACAGGTGCGGCGTCGGCTCGATGAACTCGGTCCCGCACCTGTTGCACGCGAATCGCGACGTGAAGCGGTGGCTGACCCAGCCCTGGTCCGATTCCTCGAGCACGTTCACCGTTCCCTTCGACAGCTCGAACGCCCCCTCGATGGCCTCGGTGATCTCCGCCATGCGCTCCTTGTCGATGCGCAGCCGCGTGATCACCAGCTCGAGCGATGTGAACCCGGAGGTGTCGTACTGCTTGAGGTCCCTCACCTGGTGGTCGATCCAGGCGCGATAGAAGCCCGCCTTCATGAGCTGCTTGAGGACTTCGCCGCGGTTCTCGGCCTCGAAGAAGATCGGCGCCAGGACCACCGCGCGCCGGCCGTTCAGCATCCCGGCGATCTCGCGGGTAATCGACTCAGGCGACTCCTTGCGCACCGGCACGTTGCACTCCGGGCAGCGCGTCTCGCCGGTGTAGGTCATGAAGAGGCGGATGTGATCGGCCAGCTCCGTGGCGGTGGCCACCGTGGAGCGGGCGTTCTTGACCGAGTTCTTCTGCTCGACGGCGATGGCCGGCAGGATCCCGTCGATCTCGTCGACGTCGGGGCGGTCGATGCGCTCGAGGAACTGCCGCACGTACGTCGACATCGATTCGACGAACCGCCGCTGCCCCTCCGCATAGAGGGTATTGAAGGCCAGCGACGACTTCCCCGAGCCGGAGGGACCGGTGACCACCGTCAGCTGGCGCTGCGGAATGTCCACCGAGACGTTCTTCAGGTTGTGCGTGCGTGCCCCGCGGATGGCGATGGTGCGGGTCGGCATATCGAGATGACAACCCGCTGGGAGTGACGGCTGTTCCTTCTGGCGGCGAGGCCACTAGGGAGCCTCTCTCGCAACTTTGTGATCTCTGTGACTCTGTGGTTGACGTCAAACCACAGAGTCACAGAGGACGCAGAGCTTACGCAGAGGTTCCTTAGGCCACTAGCGAATCGGGCGAAGGAGCACCGCGGCTGCTCTGGCCGCTCGCTGGTGGGCGCTGTCGAAGTCTCTCCAGGGAACGAGAACGTCCGGCATGACCCCGAGGACTTCGTTCGATCCGTCGGCGCGCATGCGCGCGCAGTCGGGGAGTGCGAGGCGGCCGCGCGAGTTCGGCAGGTTCACGAAGATCCCTCCGTTCGTGTGGCCGCAGCCTGAGCCGCGGGTCGGCAGGCCCACGATCTTCGCCGCCTTGTTGTCCTGCAGGATCGCCGCGAAGTACTCGGCAGCCGATGCGGTCCCTCCATCGACGAGCACCGTGAGCGGCAGGCGGTTGGTGCCTTCTTTATAGCGGTACTGGCTCGGGTTGAAGAGGACGTTCCTGTTCGGAATGCCGTCGAGCGAGCCCGGCTTCGCGTACGGCAGGAATCCTGTTGCGTAGAACTCGGAGACCACGAGCTGGGAGCAGCCGGGCTGCTTCGGTGGATCGGCCCACAGCCCGCTGCGGTCGCACGGCTTGCCAGCCTCCTTCGCGGCACGCGAGAACACCGAGACAGCACGCTCGTTGCCGCTGACGTCGGCGGCGCGCTGTTCGAGCTGGCTGACCCAGTGCGGGTGGCGGACGAACGCCATTCGTGACCCCTTCAGCGGCACGGGCGTCATCACGCGCGCCGCCGGCTCCACCCAGTCCGATCCGCCGCCGTTGCGCGTGATGTCGACGACGATCGAGCGCGCCCCTGCTTTCTGCAGCGACTTCAGGCGCCGCTCCAGCGCCGCGGTCAGCAGATCGGCGGTCCTGAGCCGCACGCGCCAGGGGCAATCGGATTCGCACTGGGCGTCTTCGGAGAGCTGCAGCGCCGCGACAGCCGCCGAGCAGAGCGCGGGATGCGCTGTCTCGCTGAAGTCGTGGATTCGCACGATGCCGGTGCGGCCGGCGAGAACACCGCCGGGAAAATATGCGGCGTCGGCGTCCTCGATCGGCACGTAGTCATCGAGGCGGCCGAAGTTGATGCCGCCGAAGTCGCGGCTGACGTAGCCGAGGCGCTGGCAGAGCGGCTTCGCTTCCACCGCGCCGGCGGGGGCGGGCGGCCCGGCCCAGCGCACGTAGGCGTGACCGTCACCGAAAGCGCTCATGAACCATTCGATCGCCCTTTGCGCTTCGATGTCGTCCCTGGCGGCGCGGATGCGATCCTCGGTTCGCTTCCGCACGCCGGGCAGATCGACCCGGCGGTCCTCGATCACGGAATCGAGGTTCGCGTAGTGCGACGAGATCTCGGCGAGGATGAAGTGGAAGTCCTCCAGCCACTGCTCGGCGGTATTCGCGTTGGCGACCCCGGCGACGGCCAGCAGGATGAGCGTGGTGGGGATGACACGGCGCATGTCGATGAGACGATCAGATCCGGATTCCGTGTCGCTGGTAGAAGTTGTAGCTGCCCAGGCGGGCGCGGAGTTTCTCGACCACGTCGGGCGGCAGGACTTCTTCCGCGGCGGCGGCGTTGGCCTCGACCTGCCGGATGTTGCGCGCGCCCGGAATCGTGGTCGAGACGGCGTCGTGGGCGAGGACGAAGCGCAGCGCTCCCTCCGCCGCGCTTTGGGCCGCGCCGCCCATGATCGACTTCACCTCGTCCACTTTGGCCACGACCTCCTCCATCCGCCTGGGCGTCAGGAAGTTCTGCCGCACGTCGTCGGAGGGGAAGACGGCATCCTGCCGGTACTTGCCGGTCAGCAGGCCGGAGGCGAGCGGGACGCGCGCGATGACGCCGTATCCCTTCTCCTTGGCGAGCGGGAACAGTTGCTCGGCCGGCGCCTGATTGAGGACGTTGTAGAGGACCTGCAGGGTGTGGCCCCAGTCCTTCTCGACGATCTCCGCTCCCTCGTCGACCGAGGAGACGGAGATGCCCCAGAACCGGATCTTCCCAACGTCCTGCAGGCGCTCCATGGCGTCCTGGATCTCGCCGCGGCGGAGATCGGACATCGATGGATTGTGCATCTGGTAGAGGTCGATGTAGTCGGTGCGCAGGCGCTTGAGTGACCCGTCGATGGCCAGGGAGATGTGCTGGCGGGAGAAGTCCTTGCGGAGCTCGGCGCCGCTCTTGACGACGCCGACCTTGGTGGCGATGACGACGTCTTCGCGGCGCCGCGCCAGGACGATGCCGAGGAGCGACTCGCTGCGGCCGAAGCCGTAGCTGTCGGCGGTGTCGAAGAAGTTGATGCCCAGCTCGCGTGCGCGCCGGATCGTGGCCAGCGACTCCTGATCGTCGGTCTTCCCCCAGCCGAACGGCGTCCCGCCCGCCTCGGATGCGCCGCCGATGGCCCAGGCGCCGAATCCGATGGCGCTGACCCTGAGTCCTGTTCTGCCGAGCTCTCGGTACTCCATCGATCTGATCAGCTTAGTGGAGGTCAGCGAATCCTGCCTGTCCTCCTGCTCCTACAGCCGTACCTGCTTCACTTCCTCCATCTCGCGATACGACTTGAGAAAGTTCAGCGTGTCGTTGTCCAGCGGCGAGTCGATGGTGATGATGGCCATGGCCTTTCCCCCATCCTCGCTGCGCGCAAGGTTGTACTCGGCGATGTTGATCTCGCGGTCGCCCAGGAGTGTGCCCACCTTGCCGACCACGCCCGGAACGTCCTTGTTGATGATGTAGATCAGGTGCCCCTCCGGCTTGAACTCGACCCGGAAGTTGTTCACCGATACGATCCTCTGGTTCTTCTCGCTGAACAGCGTACCGGAGACGCACATCTCCTCCCGTCCCGACGAGGCCCGGAACGTAATCAGGTTCGTGTAGTTGAGCGGCGTGGGGTGTGTGGTGGAGCTGATGGCGATCCCGCGCGCCTCGGCCACCGACTGCGCGTTCACGAAGTTCACCGACTCGGCCATGAACGGCGCCAGCATTCCCTTGAGCGCCGCGACCGACAGAATCTTCGTCAGCCGTTCCTCGATGCCCCACAACTCCACCTCGGCCCGATTCACCGGACCGCTCAGCAGCTGCGCGGCGAAGCCTCCGAGTTTCTCGGCGAGATCGATCATCGGTCCGGCATCGGTGTCGGCCAGTCCCTCGAACGGCAGGTTCACCGCGGAAACGAAGATCGAGCCGCGCAGCGCCTCCACGACCATCTCCGCGGTCTGCACCGCCACCCGGTCCTGCGCCTCGATCGTGTTCGCGCCGATATGCGGCGAGAGGATGATGTTCTTCGCGGTCACCAGGGGATGATCCTTCCCCGGCGGCTCGGCCTCGTACACGTCGATCGCGGCGCCGGCGATCTTTCCGGAGTTCAACGCCTCTGCAAGGGCCGTCTCTTCGTAGATACCGCCTCGCGCGATGTTCAGCACGACGGTGCCGTCCTTCATCTTCGCGATCTCGACTCTCCCGATCAGCCCGCGCGTCTCGTCCGTCAGCGGCGTGTGCACGGTGATGAAGTCCGACTCGGCCAGTAGCTGGTCGAGACCGGCCTGCTCCGCCCCCACCCGCTCGTAGACCGTGGCTGCGACGTACGGGTCGTAGGCGATGACGCGCATGCCGAACGCGCGCGCCCGCGTCGCCACGCGCGTGCCGATGCGCCCGAGGCCGATGATGCCGAGCGTCTTTCCATTGAGCTCCATGCCCAGGAACTTCGAACGCGTCCACTCTCCGCGTTTCACCGAGGCGTGGGCCTCCGGAATGTTGCGGCAAAGGGCCAGCAGCATCGCCAGCGTGTGCTCGGTGGCCGACATGATGTTCGCCGTCGGGGCGTTGATGACCAGGATCCCCCGGGCAGTGCACGCGTCGACGTCGACGTTGTCGAGCCCCACTCCGGCCCTTCCCACGATCCGCAGCCGCGTGCCGGTATTGACCAGCCCCGGCGTGACGGCCGTGCCGCTGCGCGTGATCAAGGCATCGGACTCCGCGACTGCCCCGAGCAGGTCGGGGCCCTCGAGGCCGGGTCGATAGTCGAGATCGACATCCCTGGCCTGCCGGAGGATGGCCAGACCCGACTCGGCCAGCGAGTCTGTGACGAGCACGCGGAACTGCGTCATGCGGTGGCGATCTCCACGAGCGCGTCGAGCATCCGTTCCAGCGACTGGAGAGGGATGTCGCCCATGTGGCCGATGCGGAACGTCGTCTCCTTCCACTGACCGTAGCCGCCACCCAGGATGAAGCCGCGTTCCTTCATATGGGTGCGGAGCGCCTCGGGCGCCGTGAGCGGCTCCAGCGCCGTGACCGTCACCGAGGCGTGCTCGCGATCGGAGGCCAGCCTGGCGAACTTCGCGGTGCGCTCGATCGTCATGTCGCGCATGCGCCGGTGCCGTTCGAAGCGCTTCGGGAGCGTCTCCTCCTTCAGGATGGAGTGGAGCTGCCTGGCCAGAGCGTAGAAGTGCGGGATCGACGGTGTGGAGGGGACGCCGTCGCTGTCGGCGTGCCGTTTGTAGTCGGCGAAGTCGAAGTAGGTCCCGCGGTACCGCCGTTTCTCCGCGCGCTCGAGCGCCGCCTTCGACACGGCGACGACGGTGATGCCTGGCGGGAGAGCGAGGCCTTTCTGAACGCTGGCCAGGCAGACGTCGAGTCCCCAGTCGTCGAAATGCACCGGCATCCCGCCGAGCGACGAGACGGCGTCGAGGAGGACGAGCGCGTCCGGCGCTTCGTCGCGCACGACCGCGGCCAGCGCGGCCACGTCGTTCGTCACGCCCGTGGACGTCTCGTTGTGAGTGATGGTGACCGCGTCGTAGTGCATGCGTCTCGACACGAGATGATCGGAGAGCGCGGCCGGGTCGATGGCCTGTCCCCACTCCACGTCGAGGCGGTCGACCTCGTAGCCGAGAGACTGCGCGATGTTGAACCAGCGCTCCGAGAACGCGCCGCACACGGTCACCAGGACGCGGCGGGCCACGCAGTTCTCCAGCGCGGCCTGCATCACTCCGGTGCCGGACGACGTCACCACGAACGTGTCCTGCGCCGTGACGAAGAGCGACTTCAGGTTGGCGTTGATGCCGCGGAAGAGCTCTTTGAACTCCGCGCTGCGATGGCCGATCATCGGCCGGGTCATCTCGTTCAGGATCTCGGGTCGTACCCAGGTGGGGCCGGGGATGAAGTACCTGCAGTCTGTCGTTTTCATGGTTCGATGAGGTGTAAGAGAACCGCGTCCAGGCGCGGCGTAGCGATGAATACGTCAGCATTGTCTCTGACGCGAGGGCGCGTGTGAACACCTCCGAAGCCGATGAACAGATCGACGGCCGGCCGGGCCTCCAGGTCGCTGACGCCGTCGCCGATGAGCACGGCGTTTCCTTTCGACCGCGCCCGCACGTCGCGGACGACCAGCTCCTTCCCGCCCGTCCTGGTCAGAAATGAACGGCGGTCGAAGTCCTCGTAACCGCCTGCGGCGTCGAACTTCAGAGCGACGGCGTGCACCGCGCGATGCGGAATCCGGAGGTGTTCGGCCAGCGGCTCGATGGCCTGGGCGATGCCTGCCGTGACGAGATGAATGTCCGATCCGGCGTTGCGCAGCGCGTCGATCGTCTCCGCGGCGCCTGCGACGAGCGAGTCCACGTAGCGCCGTCCCAACTCCTCGACCGCGCGCCGCGTCGGGCGGATGGCCTCGAGCCGCCGCCCGTACACCTCGTCGAGCGGGATCTGGCCGTTCATGGCCGCGTCGGTGAGGCGGGCGATCTCGGGATTGCCGCCCGCCAGAACGTCGATCCCCTCGATGGTGACCAGCGTGGAGTCGACATCGAAGAACACGAAGCGGTATCTCGCGCGCATCAGCGCTGCGCTCCGTCGCGGACGAGGGGGACGAGGTCGGAGAAACGGTCGAGCATGTGATCGGGCCGGCATGGAGCGAGCTGCTCGCGGGTCGAGGAGCCGGTGGTCACTACGGCAACATCGATGCCGCCGTTGCGCGCGGCCTCGATGTCGACCGGCATGTCACCGACGAACAGCGCTCCGGCCGCCCGGCAGCCCGCCTTCTCCAGCGTGCTGAGGACGTGTCGCCCATCCGGCTTTCGCGCTCCGGCCAGATCGGGTCCGACGATGGCGCGGAAGTGGCGGGAGAGGTCCAGGGCGTCCAGGATCTTCTGCGAGAAGTTCGTCGGCTTGTTCGTGCAGACGGCCATGGCCACCCCGATCCGCGAGAGTGCCGACAGCGTCGTCTCCACCTCGTCCAGCGCGCGCGACTCCCGGCAGCAGATCGCGTCGTAGCGCCACTCGAACGCGTCCTGGACGCTGGGCGGAAGTTCGGTGATCTCGAACGCGCGCTGGAGCAGCCTCTCCTGGCCGTCGCCGACGAGCTCCCTGATGCGACTGCTGTGGAGGTCGCCGAGCCCGTGCTCGCGCCGCGCGAAGTTCACCGCATCGGCGAGCGCGGCGTAGGAGTCCACCAGCGTCCCGTCGAGATCGAACAGCACCGCGGTGTACCGCAGCGATGTCATGGAGGGCGGATTCTATTGTCATTCCGAGCGTAGCGAGGAATCCGGGCGTGCGGGTGGCGCGACCACTCGTACCCCCCGGCCCCACGGATCCCGCGACGCTCGGGATGACATCGTGTTCTCGTTTTGACACTCCGCGCGAAATGTTCTCCGGCTATCCTCCCTTCTCACTCGCGATGCGTATGACCCTGGCCCTGCTCCTTCTCCTCCCGCTGCCTCTCGGGGCCGCCGAAGAGCCGGCCAACCGCGCCAATCTCACGATCGAAGTCGAGGCGCTCGGGGACAGCGAACAGGGCGTCGTCTCGCGGCTGACCTTCCGCTACTCCATCCCGTCCGACGTGCCGGCGGACGTCCCCCTGGTCGTTCAGGGCTCGGTCCTCAAGGACGGCACCGTCCTGCGGAACTTCCGGCTGCAGATGCGGCCGGACGAGCGCGAGGTCATCAGGACCGTGCAGACGTTTCCGGAGGGCGCGGTGGAGATCGAAGCCCGGCTCATGATTCCGCTCGAGGAGCAGGCACCGGTCCTGCTCGGCAAGACGGCGACCACGACGACGCTGGCCAGGGTCGGCAAGCCGTACGTGGCCTCACTCGAGGAAGGGGCGGAGGGCGTTTTCGCCGAGGGCGTGGTGCCCGAGTCGGTTGGGGCAGTGAAGATCCGGCCGCCGCGCCGCGATCTCGCGCCGAACCTCTTCATCGTGGACGTCGACGTGAAGCCGCCGGTGAGGCGCGTCGAGTTCTGGGTGGAGGGAAAGAAGATCCTCACCCGGAACGCCGCGCCCTATCGCGCGGAGCTGGACCTGGGCAAGCTGCCCAAGCGGGTGGAAGTGCGCGTCATCGGCTACGACGGCGCGGGTCGCTACGTCGACGCTGACGCGTTCGTGGTCAACGAGCGCGAGACCCCGCTGGAAGTGAAGATCACCCGCACGGCCACTCCGGACGGCGTGACGCACTTCAAGCTCAGCATCCAGAACCCGAAGAACAGCCGCATCAGGAGCGTGGTCCTGTACGCGGGGCAGAAGAAGATTCACGAGTGGTCGTCGCCGCCGTACGCGCTCGACCTTCCCACGGCCAGCCTGGCCGGCGTGGAGTTCGTCCGCGCCTCGGTCCTCGACGACACGAATTACGAGGCATCCGACCTCGTCTTTCTGAGCGGTGACCGTTTCATCGAGCAGATCGACGTGAATCTCGTGGAGCTGCCGGTGAGCGTCAGCGACGTGGCCGGGGTTCCCATCGCCGGCCTCACGCAGTCGAGCTTCACGGTTCTCGAGAACGGGAAGACGCAGAAGATCGCGGCTTTCAACTACGCGTCGAACCTGCCGATCTCGGTGGGAGTGCTCCTCGACCACTCCGGCAGCATGAGGGGGCGGATCAAGGAGGCGAAGCAGGCTGCGTCGGAGTTCTTCAAGGACATCATGAAGCCGGGTGACCGCGCCTTCTTCGGGGCGTTCTCGTTCGACTCGACCAAGCTCGCTCCCTTCGTCACCTCCGCCGGGGGCATTGAAGAGCAGGTGAACAGCAGCCCCGAGGCGGTGGGAGGCACGTCGCTCTACGACGCGATCGTCACCGGTCTCTACCGCTTCCGCGCCGTGCAGGGGCGGAAGGCGCTCATCATCATCAGCGACGGCGAGGACACCACCTCGCGCCTCACCTACGAGGAGATGCTGCTCTATACCCGCGCCGCGCGTGTGCCGCTGTACTTCATCGGCGTGGGGATGGGATTCGCGGACATGGGCGGCACCTCGAAGATGAAGTCGCTGGCGGCGGAGACCGGCGGCGTCGCATACATGATCCGAGACGTGAAGCAGCTCGGCGCGACGTACGAGCAGCTCGAGAACGACCTGCGGTCGCAGTACCTGCTCAGCTACTACGCGGAGTCGACGCGGCAGGACCAGAACTACCGGACCATCGAAGTGAAAGTGGACAGGCCTGATGCGAGAGTACGGACGATTCGCGGCTACATTCCTTAGCGTGGCGCTCTTCGCGTCCGCTGTGCTCGCCGCCGATCTCCGCGACGAGAAAGATCCCGCTCGCGTTGCGAGCGTGTTTCCGGCGCGAGCCGAGCTGCGCCTGCTGAATGTCTGGGCCACGTGGTGCATCCCCTGTGTCGAGGAGATGCCGGACCTCGAAGCCATCCGCGCCGCGTTCGGTCCCGAGCTGGCCGTGGCCGGCGTCAGTCTCGACGACATGGTTCCGGGGACGAGGCGCGACACGGTCGTCCGGTTTCTCCAGGACCGTCACATCACGTTTCCGAACGTTTACTACACCGGCCTGCCGGACGCCCTCGGCGAGGAGTTGAATTTCCGGGGGGAGATTCCGGTGACCATCGTTTACGACAGGAATGGCAAAGAGGTCTGGCGCCACGAGGGCCGGATCGATCGAGAGAAAACGATTGCGGAGTTGCGCAAGTTGCTGAATTCATCCCGAGCGAAGCAGAGCAGGAAGCCGGGCACGGGCACGGGCAAGTCATGAAATTGTGAGGAGACGAGAATGAAGAAGTGGTTCGCGGCAGTCCTCTTGATCGTTGCGGTTCCGCTCCTTGCGGATCTGCCGATGGGGAGCAGGGTTCCGGGTTTCTCGCTCATGAACACCGTGGATGGAAAGACCTATGAGTTGAAGCCGGGAGACGGGCAGGTATCGGTGGTCGTCTTCACCTGCAACCAGTGCCCGTACGCGAAGGCGTTCGAGCGCCGCCTCATCGACGTCGCCAATGCGTACTACGAGAAGGGCGTGGTCTTCTACCTCATCAATCCGAATGACGATCGCCGTTATACCGAGGAGTCGGCGGCCAACATGAAGGCGCGCGCGGTCGATCGCAACTATCCGTTCCCGTATCTGAAGGATGCCGACAGTGCGATCGCCAGGGCGTACGACGCGAAAGTCACCCCGCATGTGTACGTCGTGGACGGGAAGGGCAACCTCCGTTATCGCGGCTACATCGACGACAGCGCCAGGCCCGAGCAGCGGACGCGCGCCGGCCTGACGGACGCTCTGGACGCCGTGCTGTCGGACGGGGAAGTTCCCACGCAGATCACGCGCGAGTTCGGCTGCACGATCAAGTGGAGAGGGTGATCCGAGGCCCGCTTTACCCAGCGATGCGTGAGTAGGACGAGCGCAGCATCGCCACGCGCTTGACGTAGTTCCTCGTCTCGGAGAACGGGATCGACTCGAGGAACTCGTCGAGCGGTTTTCCGCGCGCGGCGCGGCGCCAGCGCGCCACGTTGCCCTGCCCCCCGTTGTACGAGGCCACCGCCAGGTGCTCGTTGCCGAACATGTTGATCAGCGATTTCAGGTAATGGGTTCCCATCTGCACGTTGACTTCCGGGTTCTCCAGCCGCGACACGGCGAAGGGGATGCGCAGCTTTCCGGCCAGCTCCTTCCCTGTCGCCGGCATGATCTGCATCAAGCCGGTCGCGCCCACGCGTGACCGCGCGGTCGGGTTGTAGTAGCTCTCCTGAAGGATGAGGCCCATCACCAGATGGGGGTCGAGGCCGTTCTTCGCCGCATTCCTGCGGATGGCATCCTCGTATTTCACCGGGTAGTACATCCTGATGAAGTACGGCGGCACCGTGTCCTGTTCGACGGTGGCGAGCTGCGGATACGCGCGGCGGATCGATCGATACATCAGCAGGGCGTTGCCCGTGCTGTTGTAGATGTCGGCCAGCAGCGCCTCGGCGTAGCGCGTATTCTCGCGCCGCATGTTTCGCTGGATCTCGACCCGCGCGTCGCGCAGGTTCGACAGCGCGGTGAGCTCGTAGGCCAGCCGCAGCTCGGGTGGCATCTCCCGTTCGGCGATCTCGCTCCAGTCCTCCCGCTTCGAGTCGAGCGGATTGCCGCGCCGCTCCTCGCGCGTCGCTCCCCGCGCCACCGAGTGAAGCGCGTACAGGTCCTCGTACGGCGCGGCGGCCAGCTTCCGGTAGATCGCAGCCGCCTCTTCCTTCTGACCCTGCCGCTCGATCGTGCGCGCGAACCAGTACTCCGACTGACGCTTCACGTTCTCGCTCCTGTAGGTGTCGGCGATGAACCGGAACAGATTCCGCGCCGACGGAAGGTCACCGCCCGAATAGGCGGCCCATCCCTTGTTCCACAGCCGCTGCAGAGCGGGATCGGCGAGCGGATCGAGCCGCACCACTTCGGGGACGAGCTGCTGGATGTACTCGTCCTGATTCTTCGACTCCGCCACCAGGATCAGCGCCTGCAGCACCTCGAGACGCACGGGCACGGCCAGGGGAAGCTGAAGCAGGTCCTTGAGGCGCTCCGAGTGCAGCTGCGCGTACTCCTCCTTCTTCTTCTTCTTGGCAAGGTCCACGAGCTGGATCGTCCGGCTCACGGTGGCGTACTTGGGGCGCGAGACCGTTTTCCGGCTCTTCCCCTTTCCGACCCTGACCTTGACGGTGCCGACGCGCTTCTTCTCCTTGACCGTCTTCTTCACTGTCGGATCGATCGCAGTCGAGACGATGCGGTAGTTCTTGGCCGCGAAGTAGAGGGCCGGAATCGCGTATTTGTACTGGCCGGACGTGATCGGCTCGAGGACCTTGTTCGAGTCCTCGTAGCGCCGGAGGTGATGGAGCGCGAGGCCGCGATTGAGCTGAATCGGAATCCGCAGGGACGAGGGAGCATCGGCCTCGAGGGCGGTGAGCTCCTGAAGCGCGTTCTGCGGGTTGCCGTCCCGAAGCAGGCTGACCGCTCGTTCCATCCGCTCGTCGACGTTGAGTGGAAGCGCCGCGTCGTCAGGCAGAGCGAGGAGGGAGCGAAGCAGGCCGATCGCGCGCTCCGCCTGCGGGGTCTTGGGAGTTCGAATCACGATGAGACGCGCCGCCGACAGGGCGCCGCCGAGGTTCCCGGTGGCGAGGTGCGATTCGGCTTCCTGCCAGCGGGCCACGGCCGAGACTTCAGGTGTGGTCGGCCTTGCCGCGAGCGTGGAGAGCACGCCGGCGGCCTCTCTCCAGGACCCGGCCGATGTGTGGAGTCCCGCGAGCGAGAAGCCCACTTCGTCCGCGTACGCGAGCTTGGGGTTGCGCTGCCAGAGGGTGGCCAGCGTGGCCCGAGCCTCGGCACTGTCGCCGCTCAGACGCTGCGCGTTGGCGAGGTAGTAGAGACGGTACTCCTCCACCGCGCGCGGCCCGAACGTGAAGGAAGAGAGGGTCCTGGTCGCGGCCTCGCCGTCGTTGCGCTGCAGCGCGGCCACTCCGGCGGTGAAGTCGTCACGCAGCTTCTGCAGGTCGGGCGGGGCGTCCGGCTTGGCCGCAGCGGTCTCGGCACGGCGTTTTGCCGCGCTCGGACCCAGGTACACGAACGCAGCCACAAGGAATGCCGCGACGACGACGATCGCGCCGGTGATCAGTAGCCACTTGCGCTTCACGTCTCAGCGCCGGTGCGAAGGGGCTGCCAAGGGGCAGGACGTCGATCTACGACGCACTAGAGACCCAGCGACTCGGAATGGCCGTCGGCGAGGATCCGCACGAGCTCGTCGTAGAAGTAATTGGACGCCTTCCGCACCTCCTCGGCGATGCGATCGTCGTACATCTGCCGGCTGCGGTCGATGTCTTCCTTCAACCGCTCGTACAGGTCCTTGTTGCGCCGTCCCTGTTCGACTTTCGACTCGTTGTAGAGCTTGATCTCGGAGACGAGTAGCCGCGCGAAGCGGCGCGCCTCGTCGTGCTTCTTCGTGTCCTCGGTTGCAGGTGCGGCGGCGGCTCCGCCGCGGGCCAGGCCGGCTGCGGGGACGAACTGCGTGCTGGGCCGGTCCTCGGTGCCGGCCGAGGACCCCATGCGGGCGGGCGCCGGGGCGGGCACGGGTGCGGAGAAGTCCATCGGCGGCGGGGTGAAGGCGGCTGGGGCGGCCGGGCGGGGGGCGGGTCTGGGAGGTGGGAGGGCGGTGGTGGCCTCCTGAATCTGCGCCGCGCTGAACGCCGCGGTCGACTCGGAGGTCTTCGGTGCCGCTGCGGAGCTTTCGTCGCTCAGGCTCGGCGAAGGAATCTTCTTCCGGATGGCCAGGGTGTCCACCAGCAGGCCGGTGGCGAACACGAGCAGCTGGATCGAGGAGAGGTCGAGCTTGTCCCGGTCCTTGGCGTCGGCATCGACGTAGATGGCCGCGGCGACCTTGTCCTTGATGACCATCGGCACGAGGATCGCGCGGTCCGGCGCGGCAACGCCGAAACGGCCGGCAAGGTTCGCTCCGTCCCACTCCACGACTCGCTCCTGGCGGAGGACGTCGTCGAGTTGCGGCACGGCTCCCGGTGCTGCATTGAAGCGCTTGATCGTCTCGTCGCTGCCGCCATAGGCAGCGAAACCGGCGCCCTTCCAACCACTGAAGGTCTCGCCGCGCAGGATGAGCAGCGCCGCACGCGAGCCGAAGTGCAGGCACTGCTCGAGCAGCGCGTTGAGCACGTCGACCTGAGACTTGCCGCGCTCGACTTCCTGAATGGCGCGCTTCACGCGCGTCGCATCGGCGGTCTTCGCCGCGGCGGGAGAGGCCGGCGCGAGCTCGGCGATCGATTTTTGAATGTGCGGCAGGAACGACAGCGACTTCACGTCGGCCTGCATGCTCTGGAGGGCGGCCTTGAGTTGCTGATCGACAGCTGTGCGAACGTCGTCGATGGACGAGCGAATCTCACCGACCATTCTCTCGACTTCTTCGCGCACGTGCGCTTCAATCGAGCTCGCGACTTCCTCGCCCCTCACGGCCATGAATCCTCCGGTTGCTGTAGCTTGCCGCGCTCCGCAAGAGGCGGTCCCAAGTCCTTGCGATTATAGAACATGTGCTACCTTTCATCCGTGCAGCGCGCCTTCGTCCCGCTCGCGATCGTCACGCTTCTCGCTCTCGGCTGTTCGGCGGAGGTCGCTCCCGACCATCAGAGTGAGTGGCGTGACGTCCTCCAGCACAAGAAAGCCGCGGTCTCTGCCGAAGCTTCGCCGCGCGACAAGCAGGCATATGCCGACTCCGTGTCGGCGTTCCTTCGCCGCCATCCGAATCACAGCCGGGCTCATGAGGTCTACCGGCGCATTCAACTCGAGTTCGCCTCCGATCTGGCCGCCCTCGGCCGCCACCAGGACGCCATCCGCTTCTACCGCGCCGTGCTGGCGCACGATCCCGACAACGAGACCGCGCAGCGCGGTCTGGCCCAGGCGATCGACCAGCTCGCGGTGTCGCGCGAGAAGCTTCTGCAGCTCGAGAAGGGCATGTCCCACCGCCAGGTCGCGCAGATCCTCGGCAAGCCGGTGCCCGGCTGGACGGTGGAGAAGAACAGGGCCGGCGCGGTGACCGAAGCGTGGTACTACCGCACCACGAGCGGCGGGGTCGCCGGCGTCTACTTCCGCGAGGGGAAGGTGTTCGCCGCCGAAGAGAACTCGCAGGCCAAGATCGGGCTGTAGGTGGAGCGCCGCCGACCCGGCGGCGCCCTCTGTTTCGCGGCCGCCGGGTCGGCGGCGCTCCACGCGGGATGACGCGGCGCCAGCCGGTTGTTCTTGATCCAGCAGAAGAGGGTCCTCATGCCTTTGTTCGAGTTCGAGTGTCAGACCTGCAGGGAACGGGTGGAGATCCTGCAGCGGGCTTCCGATCCCCCTTACACGCATTGCCCGAAGTGCGGCGGCGAGATGAAGAAGCTCTTTTCGTCGCCGGCCATCCAGTTCAAGGGCTCGGGTTTCTACAAGACCGATTACGCGAAGGGCGAAGGCGGCAAGGCTGACGCGAAGAGCGAGACGAAGAGCGAGACGAAGACCGAAACGAAGGCGGCGGACAGCAGTTCAACGACCAAGAGCGAGTAGGGTATGGTGAAGGTTCTGTCGATCAAGAAGCGCGCGGACTCGATGCTCGAGGACGTGTTCCGCGCGCTCTTCGAGGAGATCGATCCGGATAAGATCCGGAAGGAAGTGGCGGATCTGCGGGATTCCGCGCCCGGATTCTCCCCGGCGCATCACGCTCGCGTGCTGACGCGGCGCACTGCGATTCGCTGCGCGGCGTCCGGCGCCGTGACTGGACTGCCGCTCGGTGTCGTGGCCATCGGAACGCTCGGCGCCGACCTCGCCTACCTCATGTATCAGCAGTTCCGGCTGATCCTCGGGATTGCCACGATCTACGGCCACGAGCCTTCGAGCCGCGAGCGCTTCAACGAGGCCTTCTCGTGTCTCGCCTACACCTCCGGCGCCGGCATCGGCAAACAGGGCCTCGGCACGCTCGCCCGCGACCGCTTCACCCGCCTGGTCCCGTTCATCGGGGCGGTGTCCGGCGGGGCGTTGAACTTTGCCGCGGTGCACGCTGTGGCGCGCTCTGCAATGAAGTACTACGAGTCGCGGATCGAGCCCGCCCTGGCCGACGAAATCTGGGCCGAGGGCGACCGCGAGCACGCGTAACGGGCGGCCTTTCCCAATGCGGTCCGTGCGAAAGAAGTTGTAACCGGGAAACCGGAATGCATCCACGGCACCCGGCGTTTCCCGCCGTGAACCAGCGATGCCGAAATTCGAGACGGAACATCTGCCAGAGCCGCGCGCGACCATTTTCGAGCGCAAGAGACTCCGTCGCATTCGAATGATCGTGGAGCTCACCCTCAACCTGATCAGCAGCGACATGACCGTTTCGCACCGCGAAGCCCGCTCGCTGGTCGGCTGCGCCCGCAAGGCCATCCTCGAGCTGCTGCCGTCGTTCGAGCAGCGCTACGACCGCATCGTCCTTCCGCACTTCGAGCGGGTCCTGCAGGAGCGCTGGCCGGAGGAAGAGCTGCGCTACTCGCACGCCGGCGAGACCGTCAATTAGCCGCTGCCGGCGCGCGCCGGATCTGCTGCACTTCCACGCTGCCGTTGACCGTCGTGATCCTCAGCGAGTGGAGTCCGCCGTTCACCTCACCAGAAACACGCCGGCTTCCGGGATGCGAGTGAATCGTCAGCGGGAACGCTGACGATGCCTCGAAGTCCCCGTTGACCTGCGAGAGCGAGCACGTGAACGACGCGTTCGTCGGCAGGAAGGCCTGCACCGGGCCGTTGACCGTCTTGAGGGAGGCGCCGCTGAAGTTGGTGAGGAAGACGGCGCGGACGCGGCCATTCACCGTCTTGGCGAACACCTGGCTCGTGCCCTCCGCCTCCACGTCGATCGGGCCGTTCACGGTGACCACTTCGGTCTCTCCGGCGATGCCGCGCACGGTGACTTTTCCGTTGACCATCTTCAGGTGCAGCGGCATCGACCGCGGCACGCCGATCTCGTAGTCGATGTGAACGTTCGTGTGGGAGAAGAACGGGAAGCGCACCCGGACTTTTCTGCGCCGCGCGCCGATCCGGAGTGTGCCGTCCCCGTCGAGGGTGGTGTCGAAATATCCGTCGTTTTCCTGGCCGGCCTGTTTGGCCATCCCGTAGGCGCGGACGACGGCTCGCAGCGTGACCTCACTATCCGTGGTTGCGCTGACGCTGACGCTGCCGTTTGCGTCTTCCAGCCGGAGCTCACGGACGGCGGCGGCCGGCCAGGTCCGCTCCACCGCGGCGTTGTGGCGCTCGGTGACCACGCACGCTCCCAGGAGGAGCGCCATGGCCATCAGCGGAAGTCTTGATAACTTCTTCATCGCTACCACCAGTTTGATACGAAAATGCCGCCAAGCAGTTTCAGCGGCTCGACATAGCAGATATGGACACTTCCCAGACCACCCTGTTGCGCGTAGCCGCCTTCCTCGTGGACGCGCTCAGTATCGCCATCATCCTCGTCCTCCCCGCCTCGACGGTGAGCTATGCCATGGCCTGGATCGGCGGTTCCGTGAAGGTGATCCAGCTGGTCTGGCTGGGGGCACTGGCTGTGATCATCCTGGCCATTCTGCTCCGCGACGGGTTCCGCGGGCGCTCCATCGGAAAGCAGCTCCTTGGCCTCCGCATGATCACGCCGCGCGGGGAGCGCTGCGGATACGTGCGGTCTGTGATCCGCAACGTTCCGCTCATCGTGCCGGGCTGGAACCTCCTCGAGTTCGTGCTCGTGGTGGCCGGAAAGCCGCGCACGGGCGACCGCATCGCGCGCACTACGGTCGCGGAGGAATAGCGAGACGCTTTTCGGCAAGCGTGTGGCGGAACTCGTCCGCGAGGGACCGCCGGACGTCGAACTCGAACTCGTTGGTCTCGCCGAAACGCTCGGCCGCGAGGATCACCGCAGGCGGATCGATCAGCCTGTACGCCGTGCTGAGCGCCGCGAAAGGAACGACGACGCGAATGCGCTCGTAGACGTAACGGTCGGCGAGCCTGGCATTGCGCAACGTCGCGGCCGCGGTGTCGCGATAGGCGCGCGAGAGGCCTCCGGTCCCGAGCTTCACTCCGCCGAACCACCGCACGACGACGACGGCGGCGTCGTGCAGATCCGCGCCCTCGATGGCCATCAGGATCGGCTTGCCGGCGGTGCCGGAAGGCTCGCCGGCGTCGGAGCTTCGCTGACGCGTGTCGCCGTCGCCGAAGAGCCGGTAGGCCCAGCAGTGGTGCGTGGCGTCGAAATGGCGCTTCTCGATGTCGCGGAGCGCAGCCTGGAAGTCGTCTTCGCTCCTGACGCTGAATGCGATGCCGAGAAACTCGGATCGCTCCACCTTGTGGCGAAGCTCGAGCGGCTCGTCGAGCGTCCGGTAGTGGTCAGCGGACATGGCGATGCGGAGAGACGTGACGATTGTCGCGGAGATAGAAGCGCAGCGGCCAGCGCGCCGCTTCCTGGCCGGCGCCGTCGATGCCGACACGCGGGCTCACCGCGATCCGATCCTCGCGCACCTCGGCGTCGCGCGGCGTGATGAACAGCGTCACGCCGTCCAGTCGCTCGCCGTCCACCTTCCGGTCGATGTCCATGGCCATGCAGATCTTGCCAGGCCCGTTCATCAGGTCGGAGTCGCGCTTCGCCTTCGGCCTCAGCTCGCGCATCAGGTCGATGCCGCGCACCGGCTCGAGCGCGCGCAGCAGCACGGCCTCGGCAACGTCCTGTTCCTGCGTGACCACGTTCAGACACCAGTGCATGCCGTACGTGAAGTAGACATACGCGTGGCCGCCGGCCAGATACATCGACTCGTTCCGCGCCGATCGCAGCCCGCGCCTGGCGTGGCTGGCCGGATCGTTGGCGCCGAGGTACGCCTCGGTTTCGACGATGCGCCCGGCCAGGAGGTGGCCGTCGAGCCTCCGCCATAGCACGCAGCCGAGAAGCGCCCGCGCGACCGTGACCGTGTCCTCGAGGTAGAACGAGCGCGGAAGCTTGCGCGGCATCGGCTACATGCGCGGCGCCACCCGGCGGTCGAGCTGATCCTCTCTCACGTGCCGGCTGATGAGCGTCAGCAGCTCGCTGTGCACGCCCTCCGCCGCTCCGACGATGTTGCCGCGCTCCAGCCACCGGTCGCCGCCCGAGAAGTCGGTGACCTTGCCGCCGGACTCGCTGACCAGCAGCGCGCCGGCGGCGACGTCCCACGGGGCGAGGTGCAGCTCGAAGAAGCCGTCGAAAATCCCCGCGGCGGTGTAGGCGAGGTCGATGGCGGCGGAGCCGGCGCGGCGGACGCCTTTGGCGCGGCGGATGACGTCCTCGAAGACCGAGCAGTAGTACTCCACGTAGTCCTGCGCGCGGAACGGGAAGCCGGTGGCGAGGAACGAGCCTTCGACGGTCCGCTGCTCCGAGATGCGCATGCGCGCGCCGTTTCGGTACGAGCCGGAGCCGAGCTCACCGGTGAAGAAGAGGTCGCGCAGCGGCTCGTAGACGAGCCCGGCGACGGTCTCGTTGCCGCGTCGAAGGGCGATGGAGATGGACCAGACGGGAAAGTGCTGGAGGTAGTTCGACGTGCCGTCGAGGGGGTCGATGATCCAGGTGCGGTTGCTCGCGCCGGCTGCCGCGCCGGTCTCCTCGGCCAGAAACGCGTCGCCAGGGGAGAGCTCCCTGATGGCGGCAACGATGGCGTTCTCGCTCTCGCGATCGGCGCGGGAGACCCAGTCGTGGCGCGCCTTGACGTCCGCGTCGTCCTTGCCGAGCTGCTGCCAGTAGCGGAGGAGGACCTCCGCGCCGCGGCGCGCCGCCTCAGTCGCAATCTCGATGTCGTTCATGTCGTGATGGGGTCACCCCCAAGAGAG
Source organism: Thermoanaerobaculia bacterium (assembly GCA_035544675.1). Lineage (GTDB taxonomy): Bacteria > Acidobacteriota > Thermoanaerobaculia > Gp7-AA8 > Gp7-AA8 > DATKCA01. The sequence continues at coordinate 30,054 of DATKCA010000039.1, forward strand.
GGCCGATTCTAGCCGTTTCCGTTATTGGCGGTAGGCAAAGCCTGCGCTGCGATCCTCCGTAGGTAAATGTCCATGCGGGGGGCACCGCGCCGCGGGTCCGGCGCCGTGCAAGTCTCACTGAACGACTTCTCATGGTCGCGGTTCGCCGTGGCCACGCTCCGCCATTGCTCTCTTCCATGGGCCGACGGTGTGACAGCGGAGTGGGAGATTCCCGCGATCGCACTCGGCGCCCCGAACGATCTCGGAGCGCGGGACCGGCTCTCTCTCGTGGCGCAGTTCGCCGCGCACCAGGCGTTTCTTCAGTTCGCCGGCATCGGCGAGGGAGCGTTCGATCCACAGGAATGGGTCGTGGTGCGGAAGCGCGGTCAGGACTGCAGGCTCGTCCGCGTGGCCGCCGCGGGCGGTGACTCCGGTCTTCTGCTGTCCCTGGGCACGGTCATGGAGGAGTTCGCACGGGCGATCGCGGCGCCTGCGCTGGACGTCTTTCGCCAGCCATGGTGGCGCGCCGAAGCGGTGTACGCCGAAGTCGCACAGCGCCTGCGAAGCGATGTCGCGGCGGACCTCCGGTGGATGCGAAAGGCCGCCGCCGGCGAGGTCGTCGCGCCAGGGGCCTCCGCGCTGCGGCAGATCTGGACGCAACGCAGCGGAAGGCACGTCTATCGTGAATCGGCCGTGGCCGAGAGTCTGGCCGCGATGGCGGCGATCGACGACGCCGTGCGTGTCGTGTTCATCGGCACGCGATTTCCGGCGCGACGATATAGCGCGCTCGAAACGCTGGACACGTCGCTGGTGAGCTCGACGGCGGGTGAGGCCGCTGTCGCGCAACGAGTCAGCACGCTGCTCGAGTCGCAGCGCGCAATCGTCGTGGTGAGACCCGATGAACAGCTGGATCCTGCCTCGCGCAGCGTCGTCGACATCACAGCCCGTCTCGGCACCGCGACATGGCTCATTCACGCCCCTGACGACTCGCTCGGCAGCAGCCGCTACTTCGCGCTCTCCGCTCGAATGGGCGGCCAGTCGCAACTGGAAACGCGCCTGAAAGCCGAAAGCGAACCGAGAAAATGGCTCGAGTCGTTCGTGGCATCGGATGCCTACGATCGCTATCTGGACTCGGCGAAGGTGCCGCCCGCGGCGTCGAACTTCTCGGGCGTTCCCGAGCCGAAGCGCTCGCTGATCGCCGCGGTCGCGCTCCTCGGATCATGCATCCCACGCGAGGTAGCGGCGCGATTCGTCAAGGAGTGCCTGATCGATCAGCCGCTCGAACAGCTCCTGGTCGACGGCGTATGCGGGATGGACGGCGAAGCATTCTTCTTTCAAAGCGACGACATCCGTGCCGAGTGCGCCGCGCACATCCCATCCGCCTCACGGCCCGCGCTGTTCCGGGCTGCCGCCGCCCTGTGCGAGCCTGAGCGAGCGGCGCTGCTCCTGTTTGAAGCGGGAGACCGGGATCGCGCCTTCGAGTTGCTCGAGCGCGTGGTCTGGAGTGACCCGGAGGAGATCGTCGCCAAACTCCTGCCGCTGCGATCGGTGCCTCCGCCGCTGGCCGGCACCCTGGCCACGGCACTCATCGAGTGCGGGCGCTATCGCGAGGCCGCCGAGGTGGATCACGCCGGCGAGGGGATCCAAGCGAGAGTGGATCGGCGCCGCGGCGAGTACACGACGGCGCTCTCGCGGCTCGAGCGGAAGACCGGCCGTGACTTCACAGCTCAGCGTCTCCTCTGCGAGCTGCTGCGTTTGGCGCACCGCTTTGATGATGCAGCCGCGGCCGCATCCGCATTGCGACCGCACACCGTCGAGGAGGAGCTCGGCAAATCCTACGAGCAGGCTCTGATCGCTCTGGAACGGGGCGATCCACCGGACACGCTGTGGCTCGTGCCGGGCGAGTACCATTCGCTCCGTTTCGAGACCTATCGCGCTCTTCGCACGGACGACTTCGATTCGGCGGCGGCGTTTGCAGGCGATGCGGTTCTCGCGGCGCGGTCGACGATCGAGAGAATCGACGCCTGGCTCGATCGCGTCTTCACTTCGTTCTCCGCCGGCCGGTGGAGTGAAACGCGCACGCTCGCGCTCGAGGCCCTCACCGTGATCGACGACGCGCCCGGTGACCGCGCCGCCGCGGCGATTCTGTACACGCTCGCGTACCTCGCCGCGGACGACGCGCAATGGCGCGTGGCGGAGCACCTCATCAGCCGTCTTCGGCAGCACTACGGCGGCTCCGACCGCGATGAACGACTGGCGGAAGCCAACCTGCTGGAGGCTCATCTGGACTTCTGCCGCGGTCGGTTCGCCGAGGCGCACCGTTGCGCGTCCGCGGTGCTCGAGGTGCCGAAGCTGGCGCCCCAGATCCGCGAAGCGGCAGCGCTCATCGTCGACGAGATCGAATGGATCCGTGGTCGCGAAGTTCCTCCGCGCTCGAGCGGGGACTGCGGCAATCGCGAGCTGGAGCGCCGCAGAAGCATCCTGCTCAACAGGCGCGCCGGCGCGCGCGTCGATCTCGAGCACACCTCTCCGGCTTCGCGTTCCGAAGAGCTGCAGCTCTTCCGCGCCGCCGTCGCGGCCGGCCGGCAGGACCTGGCCACCTCGATCGCCGCCGATCTGGATCTGACGATGGAGCGGCTCCCCGAGGCGTCGAAGACGGATGAGTTGACCGTTCTGTCGATCGCAGCGACGTCGAGGTTTCCATACCAGAGCGATGTCTTCGGAGATCGCCGCTGGTGTTTCGCATCGCGCAACCGGCTCGGACACTGGAGCGCGACCGGCTCTCTTCAGATCGGTAACGAAGAGCTCGACGCGATCGCCCTCTCCGGCGGAACGGACTGGCTCTCCATCAGCGACCGCGAGCTGCTCTTTTTCGAGGGAGCCGGCACGTGGTCCGACGTCTCACAGCGCGCGCTTCGCGCGACCTTTGCCCTGCACGCCGAAGCAGCGAGGCTGCGCCGGCTCGTCGACGCCGGCGAGGGGGAGACGAACCCCCGCAAAGCAGGCTCGCACGACATCGTCGGCGAGTCGGCGGCGATCCGCGAGGTCTTCCACCTCATCGACCGCGTGGCCGGGCGCGACGTCGCCGTCTGCATTCTCGGCGAATCGGGCACGGGAAAAGAACTGGTGGCCCGAGCCATTCAACGGGCCTCCGCGCGAAGGACGAAGCCGTTCATGCCGGTCAACTGCGCGGCCCTTCCGGAGACTCTGATCGAGAGCGAGCTCTTCGGACACGTGCGAGGCGCGTTCACCGGTGCCGACCGCGATCGCGCCGGTCTCATCGAGACGACCGACGGCGGCACGCTCTTCCTGGACGAGATCGGAGAGCTGCCGCTGATCGCCCAGGCCAAGCTGCTTCGCTTTCTCCAGGACGGCGAGTTTCGCCGCGTCGGCGAAGCGGTCAGTCGCAGCGCCGACGTGCGCATCATCAGCGCCACCAACTGCAAGCTCGAAGGCGCAGTGGAGAATGGATCGTTTCGGGAGGACCTCTATTACCGGCTCCGTGGCGTCGAGATCGAGCTTCCCGCGCTGCGCGAGCGCGGCAATGACTTGCTGCTGCTCGCCCATCATTTCCTGGCGGAGGAACGGAGCAGGCATCGGTCAGGCCCGGCGGCCCTCTCTTCCGAGGTGGAATCGGTATTCAGGGCGTACCGGTGGCCGGGGAATGTGCGCGAGCTGCAGAACACGATCCGCGCCGCGCACGCCATGGCCGGCGACGGACGCGAGGTAGAGCTCGAGCACCTCCCCGCGCGGGTGCGGAACTGCGTGGTGGTCCGGGCATCGGCCGGCTCCTACCAGGATGCAGTGACCCGGTTCCGGCGCGACCTGATCGAGAAGTCCCTGCTCGAGGCCGCCGGCAACCAGAACCGGGCCGCCGCCCTGCTCAACATCTCCCGCCAGGCACTCGCCTACCAGATTCGTGAACTGGGCATCATGGTGAAGAAGGCTTCCCTGCCGCGCTTGTGACGTTTCTCCAAAGTGCGTGTGCCGAAGCACCCTTCGTTTCGTGCCACTCGGAGAACACCCGTAGAATTCCGGACACCCGGCCATGTCCCCTCGTCACGCCATCGTGTTCGCCGCTCTGATCCTCTGCGCCACACGCTGCGCGCTCTACACGGACGTCACGATTCAGCCACTGATCGTCTCTCCCGAGAAGATCGAGCGGGGCGCGGACATCCACTCCATGCTTCGGAAGGCCGACTACCTTCGCGCGGTGGGGATGGCCTCCAGCATCGAGGCGCGCCAGCGCCCGAACGCGACGGACCTGCTGGCGCTGGGGACCGCCGAGCTGGCGTCGGCTCGCTTCGACTCCGCGCGCAAACACCTGCGCACCGCTCTCGACCTCAGTCCAGACCGGCAGACCTACGCCGAGATCGCGTGGGCGCTCTCGCAGATCGAGTACCTCACCAACAGCTATGCCACGAGTCTGGAGTGGGCCAGGCTCGCCTCACAGTCCGGATTGACCGTGCTGCAATGGCACCTCGAGTATCTGGAGGCGATGTCGAGTGTGCCGGCATACCGCTTCGGCGGAATGCCGAGCGACGAGATCCAGCTCTTCATCGGACGGCCCGACGTCCCCCGCGTGAACGTCCGCATCAACAGGGAGGGCGAGCCGCACAGCGCCGTCATCGATTCCGGCGCGGTGCTGTCGATCATGTCCGAGCGGCTCGCGGCGACGACGAGCATCCGGATCCTTCCCATCGGCAGAGGGACGTTCTACGGCCTCCTCGGCGAGCCGATCCTCGTCCGCTTCGGCCTGCTCGACTCTCTGGAGCTCGGGGCGGTGGTCGTTGAGAACGTTCCGGTCGCGATCATGCCCGACGAGAAGATGCGGTTCGTCGTACGCGACCGCAAGGAATTCCACATCGACCTGCTCCTCGGCGCCAACCTGCTCAAGGAGTTCCGGATGGAGTTGAACTTCTCGCGCAATCGCGCCACGTTCACGCGCCTCACGTCGCGTGATCGCAACCCGGCACCCGATCAGAATCTGTTCTTCGACAACTTCCGTCCGCACGTCCGCGGCACCGTCAATCGCCATGGCTGGTTTCTCTTCGTGATCGACACCGGCTCGGAGGTGACGTACCTCAACGAGGCCCAGATGTCGCGACTGCCGATCAACTCCTTCGCTCCGCGCGTGCACAGCGCCACGCTCCAGGGTCTGGGCGGCGCAAAGAAACGCGGCGCCAAGATCGAGAACGTGGAGCTCGGCTTCGATCGCTGGGCGGGCGTTTTTCGCACCATCCCGATGTACTCAGCGGGCGAGCATGACCGGAGCATCGGGATCATCGGCCAGAACTTCCTGCAGAAGTTCAACGTGGTGATGGACTTCGGAACGATGAGATTGAACCTGTCGAGACGGTGAGTGGAGCGCCGCCGGCCGGGCGGTGGAGCGCCGCCGACCCGGCGGCCGCTGAGTCAGCGGCGCTCCACCTATTTCTTCTTCTTGCTGGCCTTCATCTCTTCGCGGCGCCTGGCCGCCCATCCTTCGATCACCCTCTGCGGCGTCCGGCTCAGGGCGAGGGCGTCGGGGGGGACGTCCTTGGTGATCGTCGAGCCTGCGCCGACGTAGGCGCCGCGGCCGACGCGCACCGGTGCCACGAGCTGGGTGTCCGATCCGATGAAGACGCCGTCCTCGAGGATCGTCGTGTTCTTGTTCACGCCGTCGTAGTTGCACGTGATCGTGCCCGCGCCGATGTTGACGTCCGCGCCCACCTCGGCATCGCCGATGTAGGAGAGGTGTGAGGCCTTCGCTCCTTCGCCGAACACGGCCTTCTTCGTCTCGACGAAGTTTCCGACCTTCACGTGACGGCCGAGCCTCGTTCCGGGACGGAGATGCGCATACGGTCCGACCGAAGCCTCATCCGCGATGTCGGCATCCTCGGCCACGGTGCCGGTCTTGACGTGCACGTTGTTCCCGATGCGGACGTTCTGAAGATGAACGCCCGGCTCGATGACGCAGCCGCCGCCGATGCTCGTCGAACCTTCCAGCGTCACGAAGGGGTAGACGACGGTGTCGGGCCCGATCGTCACGGTCGAGTCGATGACGACCGTCCCGGGATTGCGGAACGTCACCCCTTCGGTCATGAGGCGGTCCACGACGCGCCGCTGGATCTCGGCGTCGACCGCGGCCAGATCGGAGCGCGAGTTCACGCCCAGGGCTTCCACAGGATCGTCGACGACGAGGGCGCCGACGAGCTGTCCCTTCCCGCGCAGCACCTCCAGGAGATCGGTCAGGTAGTACTCACCCTGGGTGTTCTCGTTCAAGAGGCCGCGCAGGTTGTCGAAGAGATATCGCGCGTCGAACAGATAGATCCCCGCGTTCACCTCGTCGATGCGTTTCTCGTCCGGCGTCGCGTCTTTGGCCTCGACGATCCTGGCCACAGTGCCGCTCTTCTCACGCACGATGCGGCCGTACAGGCCGGGATCGGGAAGCTTCATCGTGAGAAGGGTCAGCGCGTTGCCGGATCGATCGTGCTCCTCCACGAGGCTCTTCAGCGTCTCCGGCCGCGTGAGGGGCACGTCGCCGGACAGAACCAGCACACGCTTTCCCGTCGTGCCGCCGCTCTCCAGAAGCTGCGCCGCCTGCAGGACGGCGTGACCGGTGCCGAGCTGCTGCTCCTGAACGGCGTAGCGCGCGCGCCCGCCCACCGCCTTCTGCACTTCTTCGCGCTGGTGGCCGATCACCAGGACCGGCGGCGTGTCGCTCAGGCCTGCCGCGAGGTCGAGCACGTAGTCGACGATCGGCCTGCCGGCGGCCCGGTGCAGGATCTTGATCGTGGACGATTTCATGCGGGTGCCCAGACCCGCTGCCAGAATGACGACTTCGAGGTTCCTGGTCATCGTTACCCTTCGTGCCTTCGCATCCGCTCCAGCGTGCGGCCGTAGCGGTCGTAGAGGCGGAAGATCGTGTCCGCCAGCGCGGCGGAATCGTGCCGGACGTAGTTCGCCTCTGCAATGATGTCGCCGAAGAACGGGGTGACGCCGAGGTCGCGCACGGCGTGGATGTCGAACTGCACGGGAAACTGGTTCTGCGCCCCGTAGGTCTCCAGAATCGACGCCGACGGTTTCCGGCCGTTCATCACCATCACGTCCAGCACCAGCCCGGCGTGCTCCACGATCGCGCTGAGATGATCCTCGGCCGCATACCCGTCGGTCTCGCCCGGCTGGGTCATGACGTTGCAGATGTACACGCGCAGTGCCTTCGCGGACCGGATGGCGTCGGCGATCTTCTTGATGGCGAGGTTCGGCAGGACGGACGTGTAGAGCGAGCCGGGGCCGACCAGGATGAGGTCGGCGGCTGCCAGAGCGGCCAGCGCGCGCTCGGGTGGCTCGGCATCTGGCGGATCGATTCCGAGGTGAACGATGCGCGCGTGGCGGATCACGCTGGGCGGGGTCTGGCCGATCGGCGACCCGCTGATCTCGACCTCGCCGATCAGTTGCGAGCCGTCGGCGAGGGTGGCTCGCAGCCGGATGTCGGAGAGCGTCGACGGGATGATCTCGCCGCGAATGGCCAGAACTTCCGAGGCGGCCAGGACGGCGTGGTCGAAGCCGCCCGTGATGTCGGTCATCGCCGTGAGCAGCAGGTTGCCGAGGGAGTGGCCTTTCAGCGCCGAGTCGGTATCGAAGCGATAGTTGAAGATCCGCGAGAGGAGCTGCTCCTCCTCGGCCAGCGCGACGATGCAGTTGCGGATGTCGCCGGGCGGCAGCATCCCGAACTCCTTGCGCAGCACCCCGGAGCTGCCCCCCTCGTCGGTCACAGTCACGATGGCGGTGAGGTGACCGATCGACCACGCCCCTTCCGCGTTGACGAACGTCTTCAAGCCGCGGAGCAGGGTCGACAGACCGGTGCCGCCGCCGATGGTGACGATGTTCAGGCCGGGGTGGCGCACGGTTGGATTGTAGATCGTAGGAGACCAGGGCCTGCGATCACGGGTGGATCTGCGACCTGCTCTCCACCAGCCGTCCGACATGGTGGCGCAGGACTCCGAGGAGCGTGAACTCGGATGTGACGCGGCTCTGGCGCTCGCTCTCCCCCTGAAACAGCTCGCTCATCGTGTGGGCGCGCTCGCGGTACCACGCCTCGCTGACGTCGCGGTGCACCCGCTTCTCCTCGAGCACCGCCAGGATGTGCTCGCGGTCGATGATCTCGGGGTGGTGGTTGACGCCGAGGACTCGGGGCATGCCGGTGTCGGGATCGCGCGCCAGCTCGATCATGGTGACCGCATTTTCGTGAGTGGCGTCGAACGCCAGGGCCACCGCCGAGCCGCGCCGTTCGAGATCGAGGTCGAAGAGCCTGTTGTCCACGACGCGGAAGGTGCGGCCATCCTGCAGCGAGCGCGAGAACCGCGAGAACCACGGATGCGACGCCCCTTCGCCCGACAGCACGTTCATCGGCATCCCGCTGCTCTTCTGCGGGCGCATCTGCGGCGTGGCCACGCCGGACCAGCGGCAAAGGAGGCCGAACGAGTGGCAGACGGCGACGAGCGCGGCGCGCGGATTCCCGTGGATCGACTCGAACAGGCGGAAGAGCGGCTTCTCCCACGCCGGGTCTTCCTTGATTCCCTGCGCCCACGGCTGCACGCCGTCGTTGCGGCGGGGGTCGAGATGCCCGGGGCCGCCGGTGCCGAGGTACAGCGAGAAGCGGCCGTTGGGCGCCTCGGGGAGCTGGAAGCGGCGGCGCACGTCGTACGAGATGACGCGCACCGTCAACCCGGCCGTGGTGAGGGCGGGGCGGTATTCCTCCGCCGCCTCGACCACGGCGTGGACGAGCGCGTCATGGCCGACGTTGGGCCACGAGTGGTTCATGTCGAGCACGGCGACGTCGATCCGGGCCGGATCGGCCGGCGGAACCGAGCCGTCGTCGATGCGGACGTACTCGTGGAAGTCGGACTGCTGGTGGATATCGCGACGGTGCATGCTCAGACGCCGTGCTCGGTCTCTCTCACGATGTAGTCAACGACGTCCCGAAGGTCCTTTCTTTCCTCGTACGCGGCGAGCTGCCGGTCGGCGCCGGGCTTCTGTTTGATGATCTCGCGGGCGTAGTAGACCTCCTTGCGCGAGCCGAGCTCATCCACGACATCGTCCACGAACTCGAGCAGCTCGTCCAGAAGCATCTCGAAAGGCACTTCACGACCCTTGCCGAAGTCGATGAGCTGCGCGTCGATGCCGAACCGCGCCGCGCGCGCCTTGTTCTCGTTGATCAACGAGCGGCGATAGAGCCGCCAGCTCATGTTGGCGCTGTAGATCTTCCAGAGCTTCCTGGTCAGGGCCTGGAACATGGCGGCGAAGCAGATGGTCTCGTCGATCCGCATCGGCACGTCGCAGATCCGGTACTCCAGCGTCGGGAAGAACGGGTGAGGCCGAACGTCCCACCAGATCTTCTTCGCGTTGTCGATGCAGTTGGTCTTGATGAGGAGGTTGACGTGCTCCTCGAACTCGGAATGGGAACGGAAGTAGTCCGGCAGCCCGGTCCGCGGAAAGCGCTCGAAGACCTTGGCGCGATAGCTCTTCCAACCGGTGTTGTGCGCGCACCAGAACGGCGAGTTGACCGACAGCGCGAAGATGTGCGGCAGGAAGTAGCGCGCCGCGTTCATGATCTGGATGCGCGTCTCCAGGTCTTCGACGGCCACGTGCACGTGCAGTCCGAAGATGAGGTTCGCGCGCGCCACCATCTGCAGGTCGTACACGATCTGGTCGTAGCGGTCGGACGGCGTGATGGGGACGTTGGCCCAGTGCGAGATGGGATGCGTCCCCGACGCGGCGATGCGCAGGCCGCTCTCGCGGGTCAGGCGGATGATCTCGCCGCGAAGCCGTGTGACCTCGCGCCGGGCGTGAGCGACGTCGCGGCAGATCGGAGTGCCGACCTCGATGACCGGGTCGTGCATCTCCCGCTTGATCTCGTCCTTGAGCCGCTTCTCCCCCTCGGCGAACATCTCCTGGATATGGGACTTGAGCTCACGCGTGGCCGGATCGATGATCTGGAACTCTTCCTCGATGCCCAGCGTGAAGGAGGGGGCGGTCATGAGGGACCCGGCAGGGCCGGGGAGTAGGACGTGTTCACGGAGATGGCCCGGTCCACCGGCTTGTCGGTCTGCAGGATCTTCGGCCAGGAGCCTGTCGTCTCGAAGGGGCGGGGAGTGGTCATGAGCTCGATCAGCACCTCGGCCATGTTCCTGACCACCCAGTCGAAATTCTCGCGACCGACCGAGTGCACGTCAGCGTCCGGCGCGCAGTTCATGAAGTCGATGGCGTAGGGGATCCCTCCCCGCACCGCGAGCTCCACGGTGTTGAGGTCGTAGCCGAGAGCCTCGCACAGCGCGATGCAGTCACGTCGCAGACGCTTCTCGAAGGCCGGGTCCATCGGCGGCGGATTCAGGACGTACCGCTGGTGGAAGGGCTGCCTGGGATCGTAGGTCATGATGCGGACGCGCTTCCGCCCGAGGACGTAGCAGCGGTAATAGGTCTCGAACTCGATGGCTTCCTGCGCCATCATCGTCAGGTCGCGCGTCTGGTCGTACGCGGCGAAGAACTCGTTCGCATTGTGGATCTTGTAGACGTCCTTCCAGCCGCCGCCGTACGCCGGCTTCATGAAGATCGGGAAGCCGAGGTAGGTGAAGACCTCGTCCCAGTTGACCCACGTCATGTTGCGGAACGACTTCGCCTCGGTGTTGGGTGGGTGCTGTTTGTGCGGCAGGAGGATCGTTTTCGGGACCGCCACGCCGGCGGCCTTGGCCACGAGGTTGTCGAAGAACTTGTCGTCGGCCGACCACCAGATGGGGTTGTTGATGATCTTCACGCCGGAGGCGTACGCGCACTTCAGGTACGTGCGGTAGAACGGCACTTCGTGCGAGATGCGGTCGAGGATCAGATCGTAAGGAAAGACGCCGTCGTCCTTCAGATACGAGAGCTCGACGGCCGACGCTTCCACCTGGTCGCCGCCGCGCTCGTTGATTGCATTGATGAGAGCCCACGGGAAGCTGTCTTCCATCCCGAAGAGAAGCCCGATCTTCTTCTTGCGCATGCCCGTCTCCCGCGCCGGGCATCGTATAGAATCGCCCGCGCTTTCGGCAACGAACGAGAATGTTTCGCGAGCATGGTCAATGGTGGAGTCCGTCCCTCGGCAAGGTGATGGAGTTTCTCTGGTTCGGCAAGTTCGGCCGTCCGGTGATGCTCTTCCCGACGTCGGCCGGCCGCTACCACGAGAACGAGGACTTTGGACTGGCCGGCTCGCTGGCCGACAAGGTCGACGCCGGTGAGATTCAGCTCGTCCTCGTCGACACGGTCAACGAGGAGAGCTGGTACAACAGGGGAATCTTCCCCTCCGTGCGCGCCGCGCGTCACGCGCAGTACGACTCCTACCTGCGCCACGAGATGGTGCCCTACATCCACAGCCGCGCCCAGCGAGGCGATCTCGTCGTGTTCGGCGCCAGCTTCGGCGCGTACCACGCGTCCAACTTCGCCGCTCGCTACCCGGACATCGTGAGCCGCGCCATCTGCTTCTCCGGCGTGTACGACATCCACTCGTTCCTCGACGGCTACTGGGACGAGAACTGCTACTTCCACTGCCCCACGGCGTACATCCCGAACATGCACGGCGAGTGGGTGGCGCGGCTGGCCCGCGTGGGCTGGGTCATCGCCACGGGCGAACACGACACCCTGGCGCAGCAGAACCGCGACTTCTCGGCGCTGCTCTGGTCAAAGGGAGTGCCGAACCATCTGGAGATCTGGGGCGGCCAGTTCGGCCACGACTGGCCGTGGTGGCGGGAGCACTTACGGCGATTCGTTTGATCTCGATCGAGGGAACGCCGGCGGTTGATCTCGAGAGCCTATCCGCGCGGCGAGCCGACAGATCGCCGAACAGTTGAGTACGCGCTTCCGTGTCGGTCGAAAACTGTCACCGCCAAGTCGTTGGCGTCCGCACGAATTGGAAGGTCCACGTGATATTCGATCGTGTTGCCGGATATTTCCCGTGTCTTCTCGATCTCGAGAGGAAGATTTCGTGAGTCCAGGATCTGATAATTGCCACTGGCGTCACGCATCGCAAAGTGCAGTGAAAGTCGCGCCGATCTTTTCCCGGCTGTCTCAACGAACCTTACGTTTGCGAGCGGGATATGAATCGTGATTCGCGCCAAACGCCCTCGTCCTCTCGCCGGCCGAATCGCACCGATTTCGATGTGCAACTTCCAGGGGTTGGCCGGCTCACCTTGCGTCAGAAGCGCCGCGAGAGTCGCATCACTTGCCGTCTCGTCGTCGCTGCGAACACGGATCGATGTTCGGTGCCGAACTCGCACATCCGGACGCCGGACGCGAACCTGAACCTCGAGATTCGACCCCTTTCGGTTGGATCGTGAAGGCGCTCGAAAGCCGAGCGAATAGTAATTTTCGAGATCGTCACGGACTCTCTCGAGTCGTCGATCGAGCCCCGTGGAGGCATTGAATGAGACCCCTCCGGTGACCGCGGCGAACGCGGCCATCTCGCTCGATGCATCGACGCCAACATGATCCGGCACGG
>DATKCA010000040.1:0-20620 GCA_035544675.1 Thermoanaerobaculia bacterium
ACTACCTCGCGCGTCTTTCTCACCACCCGCCCGTCGTGGTGGCTCCCGATACGCCGGTGCTCAGCGCCGTCGAGCTCATGTCCAAGAACCGCGTCGGCGCGGTCGGCGTCGTCGAAAACGACGAACTGGTCGGCATCTTCACCGAGCGCGATCTGATGGAGCGTGTCGTCTTGAAGACCCGTCCGCCCGCGTCAACGAGAGTCGCCGACGTGATGACGTCGCCCGTGACCAGTGTCCGGGCCGATGACGATCCGGCCCAGGCGCTCGAGACGATGATGCATCGGCACATCCGTCATCTCCCTGTCACCGACCACTCCAATCGAATCCTCGGCGTGCTGTCGATTCGCAACCTGCTGCAGCATCAGCTCGAGAAGGCCCGGAGCGAGGCAGACTCGCTCGAAGCGTACTTCGGCGCCGACGGCGCCGGCGGCTGAGCGTCGTGCCGGAGCAGATCTCGAAGTATCCCGAGGTCACGATTGCGGTCCTGAAGGGCGCGGGAGGACGCTGTGGAGAGGGAGTCGAGCAGAAGATTCTCACCGCCTGCCCGCCGGAGCGCTTCTGTTCCATGCCGACCGGCGAGATTTGTGTCTATGGTCTCGCAGAGATCCCCAAGATGACCCAGATCAAAACCGCCGACCTTCAGCCGATCGTGCATCCGCCGGCAGAGCGATCGTTCGGAGGGACCGAAGCAGCCGCCCTTGGCGCCACTCTCGTGGTTGGATTCATCGTCGGCAGACTGGCCGGTTCAGTTGCGCGTCCTGGCTGAGCTCCAGTCCTCGAGCCATCAGGAGGCTGCCTTGTCCTGGCTGGTCATTTCTCTCACCAGCGCAAATCGCATGCAATTTGTATGGTATGCCATGAGTCAGTGGCCGGGCGCGGCCGGCGTTACTGGAACACGACCGCCGTCGCGCCGGCCGCGAGACGGCGGCGCGGCGCGTCCGCGAAGGGATCCGGCGACCGATCGTCGATGAGGGTTCCCAGAAGTACGTCGATGGGGCCGGTCTCGGCGAGATCGCGGATAAGAAGTGGTCCGCTCCCGCGAATCGTCGCCGACTGGCCTCGCAGAAACTGATGCTGCCGCAGCACCGGCTGCGGCACGGCGACGCCGCCGATGGCGATGCCCACATGCCGGCTCTCGCGCCGATCGGCGCCCGTCACGGCGACATCGAACGAACGCACCGGCGCGTCGGGAAAACGGAGGCTGATCGTCTGCCGCCGCTCCAGCGCCGGAGCGCGGAAGACCCACAGCGGATGGGACTGCGAGACCACGCTCATCGTCTCCTCCGGCCCATGCGCGCCCCCGTAGACGAACGTCCCGTCGGGCGAGAGCTCGGCGCGTTCCCTCTCGGTGCCGGAAGGGGAGTGCCAGAAGACCGCCGCGCTCTCGAATTCGCGGTCCGAGAGGATCCTCCCGCGGCTGCCGCGCAGCGGAACGAGCTCGACGTCCACGCTCTTCTTCTCGCTCTTTGCCATCGTGAACGTGGCGACTCTTCGCTTCTCGTAGCCGGTGTTGCTGACGTCGAGATGGATGTCGCGCTCCGGGACGGCTGCGATGACCGCTTTTCCGCTGCGGTCCGTCGTGACGGTCCGATTCATCACGGGACGGCGCGGCGGCCGGTTGGACTTCGCCATGGCCGTGAATCTCACGATGGCGCCGCCCAGCGGCTCGCGCGTGAACGTGTCGGTGACGGAGATGGTGATCTCGTTGCCGGGGATGTCGATGTTGAAGCGCGCATTGCGCCGCATGACCTGATCGACCAGGACGACCGCGCGCGGCGCGCCGTCGCACGCGGCAACGGTGATCGGCGCGTCCGTCGGCAGCGGCGCGAGCAGGGCGGCCCGATACTCCGCCGCGCCGCGCGGCGCGAATCCATAGCCGCCCGGAAACTCGATCGCTACATCCTCTTCGATGGCTTCTCCACCATGCGTGACGCTCCCGTAGATCTCGATGTACGACGCGAACAACGGCGCCAGCCCCTGCTGCGCGGCCCTCACCGGCGTGACGATGCTGACCGGCGGCAGCACACCCAGCCTCAACTCGGTGCGATAGAGGCCGGGCGGGATGTCGTCCAGGGACACGGATCCCATCACCATCTCCGGCTCGTACGTCTCCTGCCGGACAACGGAGCAGGCGGCCGGATCGACCGGTGCGCCGCGGCGCTCCGGCGGCGGGCATGCCGAGACCGTGAGCTCGAACAGAGGCCTCTTCCGCGGTGAATCGCACGAGCCGAGGGAGCGCTCGAGGTGGGGGGCGCCGCGGTCGGCGCCCCAGTTCACGACCAGCCTTCCAGCGGCGCGAGCGTTCAGCGCATCGGCGACGAGGGTGAGGCCCGGCTGCACGCGAAGACGGCGCCGCTCGGGAACCCATCCCCGCCCTTCGATCGTCAGCTCGCCATCGCCCGCCGGCAGGCTGCCTGCTCGAATGAACGCGCCGTGCAGGATGTCGAAGGGCGGAAGAGGCTCGGCCTGGCGCGCCGTCTGGCCGCCCGTCGCGCGAATCGACGGCGGCGAAAGACCGCGCGCTTCGGCAATCGCGGCGCGATCCTCTTCCGGCACCCGCAGCCACCCGATGACCGCCGGCGCGCCCTCATCTCGCGCGTCAACGCGCCGCAGCTCGCCGGGCCCGAGCGTGCCGATGGAAAACACGGCAACCGGAACGGACTTCTCGACCACGAAGAGCCACAGCGCCTCTCCGGCCGGGACGAGGACGCGCTGCATCCCCGCGACGGGAATCGCGCTGCCGCGCCTGGGAACATAGATCACGCCGTGGCGTCCCGCCGGCAGCAGCGGCGCGATCGCGCCCGCCGGGTCGAGAGCGAGCGAGAGCGACCGCGGAGGCGCGGCGCCATCGACGAGAAGGGGAGTGGCTGAGACCCCATCGCCCGATCTCGCGAAGACGTTCCAGAGTCCTGGAGGGAGCTCGAGCTCTCCGCCGGCCGCGACACACACGACGTCCTGGGAGGCGAGCCAGCGCTGGAACGGATTCTCACTGTCGCGCGCGGCGAAGCGGCAGACTTCGCCTCGCTCGACCGGCACGCCGTTTTGCTGCAGGATCACGGTCGTGGCCAGCGTCAGCAGGAGTGGCAGGATCATTGGAGAGTCAGCAATAGGACGCGACGAACGTGGTGGGGTTTCTCACCACAGCCGGGAAGCTGGCGCGGCTGATGAATTCCAGGGGGGTCCCATGAAGACGATATGCTGGCCGGGAGTGAGGCAGACCTGGAGCATCGACGGCGCCTGGCGGGCCAAAGCACGATGATCCTCCTCGCCGCCATCCTCCTCGGAGCGACAGTCTCCGCTCGCGACAGCACGACCGGCTTCGCCGTCGCGGCCGGCGCCGAAACGCTGCGCGTCGCTGCGGCCGTGGACGCCCGCGAAGTCACGCTGTGGGTCGATCCGGAAGAGCCACCGGCCGAGTTGCGGCGGGACGTGGTGGCCTCGCGCCTCCGCAGCAACGCCATGCTGCTGCACGGACACGTCAGCGATCGCGTCAGCGGTGCTCCCCTGGCCGGCGCGCGCGTGGTCACACGCGGCGGCGTCTCCGCGCAGACGAACGAGGCAGGCTATTTCTGGATGCACGTGGACGCCGCGCTTCCCCGCGGCGAAGACCTCACCATCGAGTCCGGCGGACACGCCACCCATGTCATCACCAACACCCTCATCCTCGGTGGCGCCGACACGCACTTCATCGTCCGGCTGGATCGCGGCGAGAGCTCGACGCACCGCGACGACAGTCACAAGATCTGGCTGCACCGGCCGGGCGGCGACCATCCACACGAGGCGGAGCCGCCGCTGCAGCAGGGGAATGACGCCGCCGTCCCTGAATTCATCCGCGTCGGATTCGGCTGCGCGACGGCAACGACGTGCACCTCCGTCGAGATCTTCAGCCTGGAGACCTACGTCAAGCGCGGCCTGAACGACGAGTGGATCGCATCGTGGCACCAGGAGTCCCTGCGCGCCGGCGCGGTCGCCTACCGCAGCTACGGCGCGTACCACGTCTCCCATCCCCGCACAACGGCCTACGACATCTGCAGCACCACCTCGTGTCAGGTGAACGACGCCGATACCTCGCTGGCCACCGACATCGCGGTCGACGCCACGGCGGGCTTCGTCCTCGTCAGCAACGGCCAGATCTTCCGCTCCGAATACTCCGCCGAGAACAACAACCTCCTCGGCGACCGCTCCTGCAGCAACGTCGACCGCACCTGCGGCGACGGTTTCGCCGGCTCGCCGAACGCCGGCTGGCCCTGTCTGAGCGACCCGCTCTGCTCGGGATTCAGCTGTTTCGGTCACGGCCGCGGGATGTGCCAGTGGGGGACGCAGCGCTGGGCAACGGAGCGAGGCCGCGACTGGCGCTGGATCGTCAACCATTACTACAACGACGAGGGGCGGCCGGCAGGGCTGCGCAGCGCGTTCATCGAGGGACCGGCGCTGCCAAAGCGAAGAGCTGTGCGGAGGTGAGTGTCCTCGGCAGGATGAATGGAGGCGCCGGTGGCCTCACCGGCGCTCTCGTGGGGGGCGACGGCGAAAGGCCGGGCTCGGGCGCGGGCACGGGCGCGGGAAAGTCAAAAGCCGGGCTCCGGCACGGCTGCGGTAATAGAGTTCGCACAGTGGCCGCTACCACGCTGATGGACGCTTTGCAGGAGCTCTTCCCGGACTCGTCGAAGACGACGCTGCGGAAGATGCTGCAGGGCGATCGCGTCCGCGTGAACGGGGCGCCGGAGCGCGACGCGAAGCGCGAGATCGGGCCGGACGACCGCGTCGAGATCGCCTCGAAGACCTCGCGCTCGATCGACCCGCGCATCCGCATCATCTACGAAGACGATGACCTGGTCGTGGTCGACAAGGCCGCCGGTCTGCTCACGGTCCCCAGCCCCGACGTTCTGCACGAGACCGCCGAGACCTTCCTCAACACCTACCTCGGCGGCCACTCCGGCGACACGCGGATTCACCACGTCCACCGTCTCGACCGCGACACCTCGGGCGTTCTCGTCTTCGCCAAGAGCACGTGGGCGCGCGAGCAGTTGCAGAAGCGGTTCGCGGCGCATGACATCGAGCGCGTCTACATCGCCATCGTGCACGGCAAGCTGAAGGACCCGTCGGGGACGTTCCGGTCGTTCCTGGCAGAGGGTCGCGATCTTCGCGTGCGGAGCGTCGCCGATGCGGAGGAAGGGAAGGAGGCGGTCACGCACTACCGCACCATCGCGTCAGGCCGCCGCTTCTCCATCCTGGAGGTGACGATCGAGAGCGGCCGGCGCAATCAGATCCGCGTTCATCTGGCCGAGGCGGGTCATCCGGTCGTGGGCGACACGATGTATGGAAGAGGGCGCGACGAGTCCCTGGGGCGGCTCGGCCTGCACGCCCGGCACCTCGCCTTCGTGCATCCCCGGAGCGCGTCGAAGGTGAGCTTCACCTCGGACATGCCGCGCGAGTTCCGGGAGCTGTCGCTCTGATGTGACGATCGATGTTGCCCACCGCCGGTTTGATCCGTCTCACCGCCGTTGTGCCTGGAGGTTCTCAGATGAAGCCCGCGATCAGCCGCATCCTCGCGCCGACCGACCTCAGCGACTCGAACATCCCGGCGCTCCATTACGCCCGGCTCTTCGCCGATCGCTTCTCCGCAGGTCTCACCGTCATGTACAGCGACCCGATCGTCTATCCCGTCGACTACGCCGGCGTGACGGGCGGGCACTACATCGACGTCACGCCGGAGCACCAGGCTCGTTTGCGCGCGGAGGTGGAGCAGCACGCCGGACCGGCGATGGAGGGGCGGCCTTACGACATCGAGGTGACGGTCGGTCAGCCCATCGCGGCGATCCTGGCCGCGGCCAAAGAGCGAAAGGCAGATCTCCTGGTCATGGGGACGCACCTGCGGCAGGGCTGGCGCCGCGCGCTGCTCGGCTCGGTGAGTGACGGTGTGCTGCACGGAAGCCGCTGTCCGGTCCTGACGGTGGCCAGCCGCGATCAGGGCGCGCGAGCGACTCCGCGGGTCATCACGAACGTCATCTGCCCGGTGAACTTCACCGGCGTGGCGCGGGAGTCGCTGCGGTTCGCCAGTCATCTGGCCAGGACATTCGAAGCGCATCTGACCATCGTCCACGTCCTGGAGACCGATGAGGGCGCCAGCGTGGAGTCGGACGAGGAGAGAGTCCGGCGCTGGATTGCCCCGGAGGTCCAGAACGCCGTCTCCTATCGCGAGCTGGTCGTGCGCGGCGGCGCCGCCGAGCGGGTGCTCGACTGTGCCGACGACCTCGAGGCCGACCTTTTGGTCATCGGAGCGCAGCACAAGATGTTTCGAGACGCCACCGTGATCGGCACGACGACGGAGCGCCTGATCCGCTTTGCGTCCTGCCCCGTGCTCGTCGTTCCCCGCCAGGACTCGCCCGTCACCCTGTAAACCCGTGCCCGTGCCCGTGCCCGAGCCCGGTTTTTGACTCTCCAACAGCACCTTCCATCGCCGTGACCACGTCCAGCGCCTGCGCCAGATCGGCGCGGATGTCGTCCAGGTCTTCACACCCCACCGACAGCCGCACCAGTCCGGGAGTCACTCCCTCCGCTCGCTGCTCCGCCTCGGGGACGTTCTTGTGTGTCATCGAGGCAGGATGCTCGATGAGCGACTCGACGCCGCCGAGCGAGACGGCCAGCGTGATCAGGCGGACGTTGTTCATCAGCACGCGTCCGGCCTGCTCGCCGCCTCGAAGCTCGAACGCGATCATCGAGCCCGGTCCCGACATCTGTCGTTTGGCAATGTGAAATTGCGGATGGGATACGAGCCCCGGATAGCGGACCCACGCCACTCGAGGGTCGTTTTCGAGCCAGCGCGCGAGATCGATGGCGTTGGCCTGCGCCCGTTCCACGCGCATGCCCAGCGTCCGGATGCCGCGCAGGACGAGCCAGGCCTGGTGCGGATCGATCGTCATGCCGAAGCTGCTCGCCGTCTCGCGCAGCGTCCGCAGCATGGCGGCGTCCGCCGCGATGACGGCTCCAGCCACGACGTCGCTGTGTCCGTTGAGCGACTTGGTCATCGAGTGCAGGACGATGCTGGCCCCCAGCTCGAGGGGACGCTGAAGGTGAGGTCCGGCGAACGTGTTGTCGACCACCAGCGGGATGCCCGCGGCGCGCGCGATCTGCGCGACGCATGCGATGTCCACCAGGTCGAGCGTCGGGTTGGCCGGCGTCTCGATGTAGATCAGGCGTGTCTCGGGACGGAGGGCCTCCTCGAGCGCGGCGGTGTCTGTGGCCGCGACGAACGTCGAGGTGACGCCGAGGCGCGAGAGTCTGTTGGCGATGAGGCTCGCGGTCGCGCCGTAGAGCGGGCGGGTGCTCACCACGTGATCGTTCTGGCGAAGCAGCGCCAGGAGAACCGTGCTGATGGCGGCCATGCCGGTGGCGGTGGCCACCGCGCCGCAGCCGTCCTCGAGCGCGGCCACCGCTTCTTCCAGCGCCTCGTTCGTCGGGTTGCCGAGGCGTGTGTAGATCAGCCCCTTCGACCGGCCGGCGAAGCGGGCCGCTCCTTCCTCGGCCGACTCGAAGACGAACGTGGAGCTCTGGTAGATGGGAACCGAGACTGCCCCGCGGTGCTCGCCGGGCTCGAAACCGCCGTGAATGGCTTTGGTGTGCGATCGCATGGAATCAGCATCCTTCAGATCACGAACATCGCGTTGTGATGGGCACTGCCGCCGCACATGACAGCAGTCACGTGGTCACGCTCAGACTGCCACTGGTGCCGCCAGCATCATGGCCCGGAGCAGGTCGTGGCGCGCCACCACGCCCACGGCTGGCGGATCCTAGTCGTTAGTCCTTAGTCCTTAGTCGTTAGTCCTTAGGCGTTAGGAGACCAATCGGTCTTCCTAAGGACCAAGGACTAAGGACCAAGGACTAAGGACCACGGACTAAGGACCAAGGACTAAGGACTAGGGACTAAGGACTAAGGCGCGGCCCTTTCTGAGCTGAGTCCGTCCCAGCCAGATACCGAGCGCCGCCCACACCATGGCCAGCGGCACCGCCACCGACGCCAGCGCCACGAGTCCCGCTCCGATGCGCCCCAGCAGTCCCTCGGTCTGCGCGCCCACCACGTCGCCGGTACGGTAGACGAACGTGTCGATGAACGCCTTCGACTTGTACTTGTCTTCGCGGCTGACCACGGTGAACAACGTCTCGCGCGCCGGACGCATGATGGCGCGCTGCGTGGCGCGGAAGACCGACTCGAAGATCACCAGGGCCACGAGCGAGCCCACCATGGCCAGCCCGGCGTAGCCGATGGCCACGATCACCGGCACCAGCGCCAGCGCCACGTGAACGCCGAGACGCTTCATGAGGTGGCCCGCGATCACGAGCTGCAGCACGAGGGTGGACGTCTGCACGATGAGGTCGAGCCGGGCGAAGATGCCGGTCCGCATGTCGAGGTCTTCGCCGAGGGCGGCCACCATCTGCAGGCGGGTGAAGTAGAGGAACGTGACCATCACCGCCAGGATGAGCACGTACGCGGAGATTCCCAGGAGATAGGGCGAGCGGAGGGCGGCGCGGAATCCTTCCCAGGCGCTGCCGCCGATGATCGCGCGATCCACCGCTCCGGCACCGGCGCTGTGGTCGCTCTTCATTCGGACGAGCATCCAGGCCGAGACGACCGCCAGCATGAGGAACCCCGCCGCGACGAGCAGCAGCGCGGGCGTGCCGATGCGCTCGGCCAGGACCGATGCCAGCCATGAACCGAAGATCGCGCCGAGCGTGCCGCCGGCCGCGATCACGCCGAACAAACGTTTGCTCTGCTCGAGCGAGAAGCGGTCCGCCATCAGCGCCCAGAAGAGCATCGTGATGAAGAAGTTGAACACGCTCATCCAGACGTAGAAAACCTGGCCGGTGGTCTCGCCGACAGCGTCCGGCGCAAAGACCAGCAGCCCGTAGAACATCAGCAGGTTCGCGGCAAAGAGGACGTGCGTCGCGGCGATGAACACCATGCGCCGGAAGCGGCTGACCAGCCAGCCGAAGAGCGGGTTCGCCGCGGCGGTGATCACGAGCGTGCCCATGAAGAGCCAGCGGATGGCCTCGATGCCGCGCTGCATCCCCAGCGCCTCGCGCGCCGGGCGCAGGACCATCAGCGCCGTGAGGATGGAGAAGAAGTAGAGCGCGGCGAACACGATCGGGCCGATCTCCTCGCGGCGGACGTTGGCCAGGCGCTGCAGGACGGACGTCATGGGGTACGATTCGGCCACAGGAGCGCGAAATGATCAATCGTCGTGAATGGTTTGGCGTGACTCTCCGTGCTGGTGCGGCCGTTTCTCTCTGGCCCGGTCTTCTGAAGGCGGGTCTTGTGAAGGGGACGCAGAGCGAAGGGCTCATCATGCGCGCCATCCCATCCAGCGGCGAGCGCGTCCCGGTCATCGGCCTTGGCAGCTCCGCGACGTTCTCGCAGGTGGCCAGGAGCGAGGACGTCAGCGCGCTGCGCGAAGTGCTGAAGGCGATGGTCGAGCACGGCGCAAAGGTGTTCGATACCGCGCCGGCCTACGGCGCGTCGGAGCAGGTGGCGGGGAGCATCGCCAACGAGCTCGGCATTGCCGGCAAGATCTTCTGGGCCACGAAGGTCAACGTGGCCGGCCGTGGCGGCGGAACGGCCGATCCGGACGCCGCGAAACTGCAGATCGAGGGATCGTTCGCCAAGTTCAAGGTTCCGCAGATCGACCTGATCCAGGTCCACAACCTGGCCGACATTCCCACCCAGCTCGGCATCCTCAAGGACTACAAGCGCCAGAAGCGCGTGCGCTACATCGGCGTCACGTCCACCAGCAAGAGCCAGTACGACCGGCTGATCGAAGTGATGCGGACCGAGCCGATCGACTTCATCGGAGTCGACTATGCGGTCGACAACCGCGACGTCGAGCAGACGATCCTGCCGCTGGCGCAGGAGCGGAAGATCGGCGTGCTGGTCTATGTCCCGTTCGGCCGGACCAGACTGTTCCAACGCGTGGCGGGCAAAGAGGTGCCGGAGTGGGCCAGGGAGTTCGACGCCACGACCTGGGCCCAGTTCTTCATCAAGTACGTGGCCGCGCACCCGGCCGTCACGACTGTGACACCGGCTACCAGCAAGGTCACACACATGATCGACAACATCGGCGGCGGCAGCGGGCGCCTTCCCGATGCGGCGATGAGAAGGCGGATGGCGGAGTTCGTCGACGCGCTGCCGCCTCCGCCGCCGCGTTGAGCACGCCGCCATTCCTGGCGGCGTTTCACGACAACTGCTTCAACTCCCCCACGATCCCCTGCAGCGCCTTCTTGGCGTCGAGGAACAGCATCATCGTGTTCGGGTACTCGAACAGCTCGTTCTTGATGCCGGCGAAGCCGGCCCCGAGCGAGCGCTTGATGACGATGACCGAGCGCGCGTTCCAGGCCTGGATCACCGGCATGCCGGCGATGGGGCTGGCTGGGTTCTTCTCCGCGGCGGGATTGACGACGTCGTTGGCGCCGATGATGAGCGCCACGTCCGCGGACTTCAGCTCGCGGTTGGATTCCTCCAGCTCCAGCAGCTTCTCGTATTCGATGTCCGCCTCGGCCAGCAGCACGTTCATGTGTCCGGGCATGCGCCCGGCCACGGGATGGACCGCATACAGCACGCGCGCGCCGCGGCCTTCGAGAAGATCGGCGATCTCCGCGACCGTGTGCTGCGCCTGAGCGACGGCCAGACCGTATCCGGGAACCACGATCACGGTCTCCGCGGCATCGAGCAGGATGGCCGCCTCTTCCGGTCCGCCCG
Source organism: Thermoanaerobaculia bacterium (assembly GCA_035544675.1). Classification (GTDB taxonomy): domain Bacteria; phylum Acidobacteriota; class Thermoanaerobaculia; order Gp7-AA8; family Gp7-AA8; genus DATKCA01. The sequence goes on from DATKCA010000040.1 coordinate 10,748, forward strand.
ACTTCACCGGACCGTATTCGCCGCCGCCGGCCGCCCCTTCCGCTACCGCTCCAAATCCGCCGAACACCACGTTCACCAGCGAGCGGTTCATCGCCTCGGTCATCACCTTGGTGAGGATCAGGCCGGAGGCGCCCACGAGCGCGCCGGCCACGATGAGCATCGGGTTGTTGATGACGAAACCGGTGGCCGCGGCCGCCAGGCCCGAATACGAGTTGAGCAGCGAGATGACGACGGGCATGTCGGCGCCGCCGATCGGAATCACCAGCATGACGCCGAGAACGAGAGCCAGGCTCACGACGAGCCAGGCCAGCAGCGCGTAGGTCAGCGGCGCCAGCGTGCCGAACGCGAACCAGATGCCGATGGCCACAGGGATGATGAAGAGCACGGCGTTGATCAGGTGGCGGGCGGGGAGAATCATCGGCTCGCTCTTCACGACTTTCCCCTGCAGCTTGAGGTAGGCGATGACACTGCCGCTGAAGGTGACGCCGCCGATGAGAATCGAGAGCGCCATCGTGAGCGCCGATGAGCCGCCGATGACGTCGGCCAGACGATCGGTCCGGCCCGGCTCGATGTAGACGAGGTAGAGAGTGGACACGGACACCAGGACCGAGGCGCCTCCGCCGAAGCCGTTGAAGATGGCCACCATCTCCGGCATCATCGTCATGGGCACGCGCATCGCGCCGATCCAGCCGATCGTCGATCCCACGACCACCCCGGCGATGATCCAGCGGTAGTCGATCCGTCCCGCCTCGACGAGCGTGCCGACGATCGCCAGCAGCATCCCCAGTGCGGCCAGAGCCGCTCCGCGCCGGGCGGACTTCACCTTGGTCATGCCCTTCAATCCGATGATGAAGAGCGCGGCCGATACGAGATAGAGGAGCTGCGCGAGGCTCTGAAGGAACTGCGCGCTCATGCCTTCTTCCGCCCGAACATCTTGAGCATGCGGTCGGTGACGGCGAACCCGCCCACCACGTTGATCATCGCGAACACGATGGCGATGAAGCCGAGGACGTTGCTCATGGTGATGTTGCCGCTGTTCGCGGCCAACAGAGCGCCCACGATGGTGATCCCGGAGATGGCGTTGGCCCCCGACATCAGCGGCGTGTGCAGCGTCGGCGGGACCTTGTTGATGATCTCCAGGCCGACGAACATCGCCAGAACGAAAAGATAGATACCGATCAGCAGCGCACCCACTATGCGTTCCCCTCCAGAAGCCCGGCCGTCGGCGCGTGCGTGACGGTTCCGCCGTGTGTCAGCAGCGCGCCGCGGATGATTTCGTTGCTCATGTCCAGATTCACGGCCCCCTTCTGGACGAGCTCGAACAGCAGAGACTGAATGTTGCGCGAGTAGAGCACGCTGGCGTCGTGAGGCATCGTCGCGGACAGGTTCGTGTAGCCGAGGATCCGGACGCCGTTGTGGACCACTTCGCCGTTCTTCGACAGCTCGCAGTTGCCGCCCGCCTCCACGGCCAGATCGATGACCAGCGAGCCGGGCCGCATCGTCTCCACCATCTCCCGCGTCACCAGGACCGGCGCCTTCTTCCCCGGCACCAGGGCCGTGGTGATCACGACGTCGGCGGCGGCGACGTGGCGGTTGACGATCTCGCGCTGCTGCCGGAGGAAGTCGGCGCTGACCTCGCGCGCGTAGCCGCCGCTCCCTTCGCCGCTCTCCTCCATCGGCAGGTCGATGAAGCGGCCGCCCAGCGACTGCACCTGCTCTTTCACCGCCGGGCGGATGTCGTTGACTTCGACGACCGCGCCCAGGCGCCGGGCCGTGGCCAGGGCCTGCAGTCCGGCCACGCCGGCGCCCATCACCACGACCTTGGCCGGTTTGATCGTGCCGGCCGCGGTCATCAGCAGCGGGAAGTATCGCGGCAGCTCCGTGGCGGCGATGAGTGCGGCCTTGTATCCGGCGATGCTGGCCTGGGAGGAGAGCGCGTCCATCGTCTGCGCGCGCGTCGTGCGCGGCAGCAGCTCCAGGGCCAGGCTGGTGATCTGGCCGGAGGCGAGGGCGCGGACCACGTCGTGGTTGCGATACGGAGCGAGGAGCGCCAGGAGGATCGCGCCCGGCTTCATCCGCGCGATGTCGGCCGGGGAGGGTGGGCCGACCGACGCCACGATGTCCGCCGCCGCGAATCCGTCGGCGCGCGCCGCCATGCTGGCCCCCGCGCTGGTGAACTGGTCATCGGGAAAGAATGCGGAGGCTCCGGCGTCGCGCTCGACCGCGGCGGTCAGCCCGGCTTTGACGAACGCGCGGATCGTTTCCGGCGTCGCCGCCACGCGCGTCTCGCCATCGCCAGACTCCTTCGGAATGAAGAGGTTCGGCATGCGCGCGGCATTGTAAGTCCTGGGGTCAGGTCTTTCCTTTTGTCTTTTCCTGCGACCGGTAGAATTGCAGAGAGGAGTGTCGTTTCTGGCGCGCCGCCGAACCAGGCTCTGGCGGACCGTTCCTCTCGGGACGCTCTACACCCGGTAGAAAAGTGCAAAAGGAAAGACCTGACCCCCTTCAGATCCCCAGCAGCGCCACGATGAGGGCTCTTTCGCGGCTGGTGATGGGTATGGCGCCGCAGTCCCCACAGTCCCCACACCATGTACACGGCGCCGAACGCCATCAATAGATAGATGGCCTGATCGGCCAGTCGCGAGCCGAGTGCCTCGACGGCGGTTTGGGCGGTGTCACATGGCGGAGAACCGAGGCGCCGGCGCTCGCGGCGGCTTGCCGATCTCACTTCTCAGCGCGGCACAGAGGCCGTCCACGGTTGCCACTACCTGCAACCCTTCGATGGCGGGAGGATTTCGCTCGCTGCTCCTGACGAAGATGGCGCTGCCGCGCTCCGCGGCGAGCGCGAGCGCCTCGAAGTCCGTCCTGTCGTCGCCGGCATAGATGACGCGGCGTGCCTGCACGAGGCCGGCGATGGCGCGGATCGCGGCGCGCTTGCCGCCGCCCGGCACCCGCGCCTCCACCACCTTGCGGCCGGGTAGGAGATCGAGGCCGTTGTGGCCCGCCCACCGCGCGAAGCGGCTCAGAAGCGGCGCGAGGTCGTCCGGCTCACGGCCGCGGTAGTGCAGGGCCACGGAGAACTTCTTCGGCTCGATCAGCAGGCCTGCGAGGGTGAGCTCCACGAGCAGCCCGGCGTCGAGATCGGGAATGACGCGCGGCGCGGACCAGAGCATCCGGCCGTGGGCGTCCACGCACTCGTGGCCGTGCGATCCGGCGACGATGGCCGGGACCCCGCCCAGGCGGAAGCGAACGTCGTCGACGTCGCGGCCGCTGACGACGGCCAGGACGATCGACGGCGAGGACGCACACTCTTCCAGGAGCCGGAACGCGCTCTCCTCGATGAACGCGTCGTCGGGCCGTGGCGTGATGCGGGCGATGGTGCCGTCAAAGTCCGTGGCCAGAAGCAGCGTCGAGCCGGGGTCCTTCGTGAGTTTGTCAGGCACCTCGAGCGTGCAGCAGCTCATGATCCTCCTTTCGGCCGGCGCGCGCCGTGCGAACGCGCCGGAGGTCCGTCAGCAGGTTGGCCGACCAGTCGTAGATGGTATTGCGCGCCACGGCCGATCGGAGAGAGCGCATGCGCAGCGTGCGCTCGGGAACGGGCATCTCCACGGCGCGCAGAATGGCCGCGGCGACGTCACGGACGTCGTAGGGATTGACGATGAGAGCGTCGCGCAGCTCTCTGGCCGCGCCGGCGAAACGGCTCAGCACAAGCGTGCCTCGATCGTCGGTGCAGGAGGCCACGTATTCCTTGGCCACCAGGTTCATCCCGTCGTGCAGTGGCGTCACCAGCGCACTGTCCGCCATCGCGTAATAGCGGCGCACTTCGGCGGGTGACGCGCCCTGGTCGCGGAGCACGATGGGTTGCCACGAGCCGCGTTCAAAGCGCTGGTTCACGCGAGCGACCTCGTCGCGCAGCTCCTGCATCACGTGGCGATAACGGCCGATCCTCTGGCGCGAGGGGGCGGCCAGTTGAACCAGGACGTAACGCCTGGCCAGGTGCGGCGCGCCGTCCAGCAGCGTCTCGACGGCAAGGACCCGTTCGACGAGACCCTTGGTGTAGTCGGCCCGGTCGACCGCGACGCTGACGTGGATGTCCGCGTCGATGCCGAGCTCGCGGCGCAGCCGGACTCCCTCGTCGCGCCCGGCCGCGGGGAACGGCCACTCGACGCTGATCGGATACGTCCGAACCAGCGTGCGGTAGCCGCGGTGCATCACGGCCCTCTCTTCCCAGTCGACCTCGCGCCCGAGAAGGCGCGAGGCCGACTCGAGAAAGCACCGGCCGTCGTCGTCGGTGTGGAACCCGATCACGTCGGAGCCGAGCAGCCCCTCGATGAGATTGCGGCTCCACGGACAGATGCCGAACATCTCCGGCTCCGGCCAGGGGATGTGCCAGAAGAGGCCGACGACTGCCGCGCTGTTTCTCTCGCGGATGCGCTGCGGCACGAGCGCGAAGTGGTAGTCCTGGACGAGAATCGGCGAGTCAGGGCCGGCCGCAACGGCGGCATCGGCAAATCGGCGATTCACGTCCCGATAGGCGGACCAGTCCTCGTAACGGAAGATGGGGCGGACGTGGGCGCGATGGCAGAGCGGCCAGAGCGCCTCGTTCGCGAAACCACTGTAGTACCGGTCGACTTCGCGATCCGAGAGGAAGATGCGCTGGAGCGTGTAGGAGGGTTTCCCGGGCGGCACGGCCACAGTCCCGTCGGGGGCCGCGGTCTCCACGTCGGCCGAGCCCGAGCCGTGGGCGATCCAGGTGCCGCCGCAGGCGCGGAGGAGGGGCTCGATCCCGGTGACCAGACCGCCGGGCGGCCGTCGTACGGTGATGGAGCCGTCGCCGGCGCGCTCGTGGACGTAGGGCTCGCGGTTGGCCAAGACGACCAGGGGAGCGCGGCCGAGGCCGCCGGCGGCCTCGATGAGCCGCCCCACATCGGATGGTGCGCGCACCTCGGGGCGGATCGTTCTCGATCCGGGGGGAGTCTTTCCCCAGGGACGCAGGTCCATGACACCTCCTCACGATTGGATTCCGGGAGACGGGCCCGGCGGTGCCGGAGTTTCCCGGGGTGAGTGGTGGCCCGACCACTCACAGATGCCTGCGGACGTTCTCCGCACCCTTGGATTGAGTTCAATCTATCACAATACAAATTGAATTCAAACTATTTCTCGTGCCCGGGGGATGGCTCAGGTAACGTGCGCGACCACGCCGGCCTTCCCGTGGTGTTTGGCCACAATGCGCGCGCTTCCTCGGCCACCGCTCGAACGATTCGTGCGGCCACCTCTTTCGCGTCCTCGGCCGAGACGCCGACCAGAAGCACCACGAACTCGTCGCCACCCACTCGCGCGGCCACGTCGCCCACGTACAGCCCTGCCGCCGAGTCATCACCTGCGGGCTCATGCATGAGCCGTTCACTAAAGATTGAGTTCAATATGACGACGGCGTTCCGGGCGGGCCGGGATGATGCCGGGGCGGCTCACCGCCGTGATTTGCCGGGCCGCCGGCGCGGTGTTTTCGACGCGGAATCTTCCTGGAAGAGCATGGGGCTGCGTCCGTCGTTCTCGATCTGCATCCCCGCCATCAGGTTGTCGAGGAGGCCCATCAGCATGGCCCGCTCGGCCGGAGGCATGGACTGAACGCTGTCCATGATCCGCTCCTGTGTCGCGGGCGGCGAGCGTTTCACGAGCGCCCGCCCCTTCGGCGTCAGCGACAGCCGGATCTGTCTGCGGTCTTCGGTGCTGGTGACCCGGCGAATGTACCCCTCGCTGACGAGCTTCCCCACGGCCAGCGAGGCCGAGCTCTGGTCGGTGGCGGCGCGGTCGGCGAGCTCGTTGAGCGTGAGATCGTCGTCCTGCTGGAGCACGTGAAGGATGAACATCTGCGCCGCGCCCAGACCATAGCGCGACTGGGCCTGCTTGTCGAACGATCGGAGCGCGCGGACCAGTTGCCGGATGCGGTTCAGGATCGCCTTCGCATCGTCCATCGCTCCCCGGTTGCGCCGCGTCAACCCCATCCGGCGGCATTGTGGCACAGGGCCAGTCGTTTGAAGTCAATCGATTTGGCAACCCGGGCCTGGCCGCGGTCGTGACCGCCCCCTCACTTCACGGCCGCGCGCAGCTCCTCTACGTGCGCGGCCTTTACCGCCGTGACGCCGGAGGCCAGAGCCGGATCGGTCAGGACGGAGGAGCCGAGTCCGAGAGCGCTGCGTGCGCCGGCAAGCGCGGAGCGGACCTCCTCCGTGCTGCCGGCGACAAGCGGCTCGTCCGTGAACGCGATCGTCGTGGCCGCGTCGGAGGCGCTGAGGGGCGATGGGCGGGACGCGGAGTCGATGGCCCTCACTCGATAGACGTACGTCGTCCCGGGTGTGAGTGCGGCGTCCGCGTAGCTCGCCGCCATGGTCGTGGCGATCGTTGCGCCGTTGCGCACGACCTCGTACTGCGTCGCGCCGGCTGACGGATCCCAGGTGAGACTGGCGCTGGTCAGACTCGTCGCGGTGGCGATGAGCGCCGCCGGCGCTGGCGGCTCCACCGTGACGCCTCGCGATCCGGTGATCGTCGCATCCGAGACATCCGTCACCGTGATGACCTGGCTTCCCGCCGTCCGCAGAATGAAGCCGTTCGGAAACGCGCGCGTTCCACCATCCCCCGGCATGAACGTGTAGTCGAGCGGGAGCGTGGCAGCGCCATCGGTCGACGTGAAGTGAATCGTTCCGCTGTACGCGGTGACGATGTTGTCGTTGACGTCACGCACGGTGACCGTGGCATCGGCGGGATCGCCCGAGCCGAGCGTCTGCGGAATCGTCAGCACCAGCGAGACCGGCGGAGCCCATCCGCGCTGGACGACTTCGAAGTCGGTGGCCCGGAGCGAGCGGAACGCCGGATTCAACTCGTCGTTGCTCCAGCGGGTGTCGTAGACGCTGCTGATGTACATGTTCGAGCCGTTGTCCGCGACGATCAGTCCGTACTTCTTGAACGCGCGAAAGATCTTCTGGATGTAAGGGGGATGCATGGAGATGTCCGTGCCGGCCTTGAGACGCAGCCGCGCGCCCATCGGCAGCGCGCCGGCCGTCGATCCAGCCGTGTGTGACGCCGGATAGACATGCCCGTTGGTCTGTTACACGGTCACGCGGAACGCGTGGCGGATCTCGTCCGGCCCGAACACCTCATCGTATCGCACGAGCCCCGGCAGAATGGCCAGCCCCGCCGCATCGGCCGAGGTCCATCCCTCCGGCCTGCGGTTGTTCGTCTTCATGTCGAAGAACGCGCCGGAGCCGGCCACCCAGCTCGTGCCGTTGTAGAAGACGTCGAACAGCTCGTAGAGCGTGTTGTTCGTCTTGTCGACGATGAGCATGTGGCGATCGCCTTCCTGGTCCACGTTGCCCGGCAGCCCCCCTTCGATCCATCCGTTCATCGTGATGGCCTCGTCCGGGATCGGATAGAACGGCACGCCGTGGCCATCGCTCTCGTCGTCGAAGCCGAACGTCACGGTCCGCTTCGGCTCGGCGCCGTCGACGATGATGTACGGAAAGCCGAACACGTCTCCGCCACCGGCGTCACCGCCGAAGTCGGGGTGCAGTTTTCTGTCGAATCCTCCGATGAAGGTGATGAACGAGTCGGAGCTCCCGTCGAGCGGCGCGGCGCTCACATCGGTTTTCACCAGTTGTTGGGCGGAAACAGCGGCTGGGGTACGGGGATCGGGCCGCCCTGCGTCGCACCGTGCGCCGCGCCGCTGAGGAGGAGAAGGGCGGCGGTCAGAAAGCAGCGGCGCATTCCGACATCATTCGGTCTGCCTGCCGCATCCGCAGTGAGGCCACTCACCTCGGGGTCTCCAGGTAGTAGAAAAGTGCAAAAGGAAAGACCTGACCCCCTACCTGACCGCGATGATCTCCAGGACCGCGGGCGTCACCAGCAGCGTGTCAGGTGACTCTCCGGCCCTGGTGAATGCGTCGAGCAAGGCCTTCGCGTCGTTCGGCGAGAGGCGGCCGAGGTCGACGAGGCGCTGTGTGCCGCTGTCGATGAATGCCTTCGGCCACTGCCACATGAAGTCCGAGGGTCTGATCACCTCGACGATGGGCCGGATCGACTGGATCTCGAAGCCGGCCTCGGGCAACCACATGGCCAGGTCGCGCCCGATGTCCGGCTCACCCCCTTCGAGCCGCCAGCTGGTCATCACGATGCGGACGAAGTCCTCGAGCTCGGCCGAGCGAGGGATGAGCCGCCATGTCGCGTAGTCGAAGTATTCGTGCGAGACGAAGCGCCCGCCGGGACGCAACGCCTCACCGACCTTCTGGAGAAGAGCGCGCGGGCGTTTGACGAAGGCGAAGACCCAGCGCGCCCACGCGCCATCAGCCGCGACTGCGGGGAGGTCGTCGTCGTCGAGATCGAGCTCGAACGCGCGGACCTGCCGCAGATCGCGGCCGGACGTCCGATCTCGCAGCGTCTCGAGGAAACGGCGGGAGCGCTCGATGGCGATCACCCCGCCCTCCGGCCCGACGATCTCGGCCAGATCGAGCGTGGCCTCGCCGGGACCGCTCCCCACGTCGAGGATCGTCTGGCCGGCCGTGAACCCGGCCCGCGCCCACGCATCGAGGGCGCGGCTTCGCCAGACGCGGTGCTGCAGCGCCAGCCTCTCCACCTCCACGTCGTGAGTGCCGAGGATGTAGTCGCGTTCCGTCATTTCAGAGAGGAAACACGGGCCGGGGGCGCTCCGTTCGTGAAGTTCTCATCGCGTGGAGTGGGAGCCCTTCGCTGCCGGATGTGCAGTCCGGAATTGGGTGATGGAGCGGCGCCTCACAACTGCTTGATGTAGAACGCCGCGTTTTCCGGCTGCCCGAAGTGGAACCCCTGGCCGTACTTGATTCCGAGCTCGGCGGCGGCGGCGGCCGTCTCCTCGCTCTCGATTCCCTCCAGGATGAGATCGCAGCCGAAGTCGGCCGCCAGCGCCAGGATGTTGCGCACGATCTTCGTCTTGGTCGCATCGGACTCGAAGCTCGTGCCGAACTCCTGGCTGATCTTGAGGAACGACGGCCGGACGGCATCCATGAACGGGAGGTGCGAATAGGCGATGCCGACGTCGTCGAACGCGAAGCGGATGCCGGCGCTCTTCAGCTTCTCGATCGACTCCATGACCTTTCGGTCTCTCTGCAGCGAGCCCTGCTCGGTGATCTCCAGCACGATGCGGTTCGGGCTGACCCCGAACCGCCCGGCCTCGAGCATCAGCGCATCGTGCAGCCGGCCTCCGGCCGAGAATGCCTCGGGATGGATGTTCAGAAACAGCGGCGAGGAGACGGCGAGCGGCGCGCCTTCGCGAAGACTGCTCGCGAAGCAGTTCACTTCCAGGTCGAGGACGCGATCCTTGCGCACGGCGTACGTGAACAGAGTCTCGGGATTGCGCAGCGGCGAGGCCGAGTCGCATCGCGTCAGAGCCTCGTAGCCGACCCGAGCGGCCGACGGCAGCCGCACGATCGGGTGAAAGACCGACCGGAGCATCCCGCGCTTGAGAACGTCGTCGAGCAGCGGCATCCTGATGATGTCCGGCCAGTCGGGACTGCCCACGCGCGGCGGCTCGAGCATGTTGAGCACCGCGTCGAGCTCGGAGATCTCGAACGGCTTCTGAAGAAATCCGACCGCGCCCCTTTCCGAGGCCTCCAGCTGGAGAGCTTCGGGAGCGTCTCCGGTCATCAGGATGATGCGGCTGTCGGGGGAGTGGCGTTTCACGAAGCGGATGAAGTCGAGTCCCTCGTAGCCGAACGCGCCCGTCAGCCGGACGTCGCTGACGACATGGCTCGGCTTGAGCCACTCCACCACCAGCTCCGCGCCTTCGAGGTCGTTGCTGGTGATCAGTGTCCGCCCGTCTCGAGCCAGGCCCGCGGCCAACCCCTC
>DATKCA010000041.1:0-8137 GCA_035544675.1 Thermoanaerobaculia bacterium
TCACAGCTTCCCCTGCGACATCGAAGTGCCGGAGCGCGGCTCGTCGAGCGAGCACCACGGCGGCAACCCGCACGTCGCCGAAGACGGCACGATCTGGGTCGGCATCGGCGACTACGGCTCGTCGAAGCTCGCCGCGCTGCAGCAGTGGAACGGCGGAAAGATCTTCCGCATCACCCCCGACGGCCAGGTCACGCAGTTCGCGATCGGCCTGCGTAACCCGTTCGACCTCTTCTGGGACGCGCGCAATCAGCGACTCGTGGTCGCCGACAACGGACCGCTGGCCGGGGACGAGATCCACATCGTCGAACAGGAAGGCGCGAACCTCGGATGGCCCATCACGTGGGGCTTCGAACAGCAGACGCCGGACACCTCGAAGCCCGACTACGTGTTTCCCACCACGGTAGCCCCGACCGGCATGACGCAGCTTCGCGAAGGCGGCTTTCTCCTCGGCACATTCGTGACGCGCGCGATCTACTACTTCCCCGACATCGACACGCTGCCGCTCCGGGAGCCGGTCGCCGTCATCGAGCGCGAGACCGCGTCCGTCATCGACGTCGTCCAGGACGCCGGCGGAAAGATCTTCTTCGCCACCGGAAACGCGATCTACCGGTTGATCTGGCCGTCCCGCGGCGACTGTAACGGTGACGGTGTGACCGACCTTCTGGACATCGAGGCGCTGGCAAAAGAGCTCGCCGACGGGGAGGGCCAGCCGGCGACCGACGCCCACAAGGGAGACTTTCCAGGCAGCCTGGGTTGCGACGTCAACGGCGACGGGCTGATTTCGCAGGCAGATATGACCGAGCTGGTCCGCACGCTGTCCTGGCGCCGGCGCGCCGCGCGCCCGGGCCGCTGAGAACGGCATCGTTCTAGCTGTGTGTAGCCTGGGCCCTCAGCTCTCAGCTTTGAGGGAGCCGAGCACGGTCTTTGACTTTCCCGAGCACCAACAGGAGGAGCACCATGAATCGACAGAAATCGTTCGCACTGGCACTCGCGCTCATGATGAGCGTGGCCGTCGCGAACGGACAGACCCAGATCAAGAGCGGCTTCAATCTCTTCTCGGCGGAGCAGGACGTCGAGATCGGCCGGCAGTCGGCCGCCGAGGCGGAGCGCCAGCTCCCGATCCTGAACGACCGCGAGGTCGAGGCGTACGTGAACAACATCGGCCGGAAGCTCGCCGCGAACGCGGGAGGGCCGAAGTTCCCCTACACGTTCAAAGTGGTGAACGCGTCGGACATCAACGCGTTCGCGCTTCCCGGCGGACCGATCTACCTGAACCGCGGCATCATCGACAACGCGCGGAACGAAGGGGAAGTGGCGGGCGTGCTGGCACACGAGATCGCACATGTCGCGCTGCGGCACGGAACGCATCAGGCCTCGAAGGCCTACGGCGCCCAGGCCGGCATCAGCATCCTGGGCGGCCTTCTCGGCGGCCGCGTCGGCAACAACACAGCGCAGATCCTGAATGTCCTGGGCGGCGTCGGCCTCAACGCGCTGTTCCTCAAGTTCAGCCGGGAGCTGGAGACGCAGGCGGACGTCCGCGGCGCGCAGATCCTGGCCGCCAGCGGCTACAGCCCGACGGACATGATCAGCTTCTTCAACCAGCTCGCCAAGGTCGACTCGTCGAAGAAGACGACGTGGATGTCGCATCACCCCGCGCCGCCGGATCGCCAGGCCCGCATCCAGAAGGAAGCCCAGCTGCTGCGCGTGACTTCGAATCCGACGCAGAACGTGGCGCAGCTCAACCGGGTCAAGACGCAGATGGCCCGTTACGGCGCCGCGCCGACCACGGCGCAGATCGCGCAGGGCACCGCGCGCTCGACCACGCCCACGACCGCGAATCGGACCCAGACCAGCAGCGCCGGCAGCAGCGTGCTGCAGGGCGTCGAGGCGCCGTCGTCATCGATGCGCGCCTACACGAGCCGCTCCGGCATCTACAAGGTGAACCATCCGTCCAACTGGCGCGTGTACGAAGAGGGAACGACCGGCGTGACCATTGCGCCCGAGGGTGGCATCGGCAACGTCGGCGGGAAGACGGAAGTCGTCTATGGGGCGATCGTGAACCACTACGATCCGTTCGGCGCGGCCACGTCGTCGAGATCGACCCGCTTCGGCCTCCGCACCGGCCGCACGAACGACGTCTACAGCTCGAGCATCACGCTGCGGGACGCCAGCAACGACCTCGTTGCCCAGATCCGCAACACCAGCCCGCACCTCAGTCCCATCCGCAACTCGACACAGACGTTCCGCATCACCGGAGGGGCCGCCATGGCCACCGGCCTTCGCGGCACGAACCCGAACACCCGGCTGCAGGAGCGCGTCACCGTCGTGACCCGCCAGCTGCACGACGATCATCTCGTCTACATGCTGTTCGTGACGCCGGAGAAGGACGCCAGCCGTTACGGAAACGTCATGCAGGCCATGATCAACTCGCTGCAGATCGACGAGGACCGGCATCATTAGACTCGCGTTATGATGAGGCCAGCGACGGAGGAGAATGCCCATGATGTATGACGATCGAATTGTTGCGCCGATGCGCGAGGAGCTCACCCGCCTCGGCATCGAGGAAACCAGGACCGTGGCCGAGGTCGACGCGATCCTCGGGACGAAGAAGGGGACGGTGCTGGTCGTGGTGAACTCGGTCTGCGGCTGCGCCGCCGGCAACGCCCGCCCCGCCCTGGCCATGGCCCTCGAGCACAACACAAGGCCCGACAAGATGATCACCGTCTTTGCCGGCAACGACAAGGAAGCGACCACGCGCGCGCGGGAGTACTTCACCGGCTACCGCCCGTCTTCACCGGCCATCGCGCTCATCCGCGACGGCGAAGTGGTGAAGATGCTGGAGCGCTGGAACATCGAAGGGCGCAACGCCCACGACATCGCCGTCGAGCTGACCACCGCGTTCGACCAGTACTGCGCCAAAGCAACGGCATAGTCCGCCTCTCTGGGAGCGCCGCCATTCCTGGCGGCGCTTTTTTCTTGCCCCCGGCATGGGGCGATCACCTGCAGGTGCGGTCCAGCAGAGGGAAGCCGGTCACGGCGCCGGTTGCTGCGCACGGAAATTGAGCGGATCGCGGAGATTCTGCAAGGTACGGTAGTAGAAGAGAGCGGTCGGCCGCTCCGGTCCCGCAAAGCGGATCCGGCTCAGGAACTCGGTTTCATCGGCGGTGATGCCGGCGCTGAGCTGAGCGTCGCGGAGGAACGAGCGTAACGCGGGCTCATCGGCGAGGAGCTCTCTCTTCGCCCTCTGCTCGAAGCCGAATGCGCGCGTGGTTCCGCCGGTCAACTGGATGGTCAGGTTGAATCGGTGCAGGCTGAACTCCCACGATCGAATCATCGAATCGATGAAAAGGGAGTAGTCACCGATGGAGACCGCAGGATCGCTGTCGAGCAGATCGATCAGGCGGACGCGCATGGTGCGGTAACTGTGTTTGGCGGTAGCGCTGATGGAGCGGAGCCACTGCTCATCGCGAGCGTGAGTGCGGGCTTCATCCCGGATCGCCTCGATCAACGCGCGCGTGATGAGCTGCTCTACGTAACCGAACTCCTCCTTCTCGAAGATGGAGCGCATCGCCGGCTGACTGGCGGCCCGGCATTTCCTGAGGATCAGCTCGCGCATCGGCCCGAGGAGGGGAGCGGGTGCGGCGCGCCATGTGCGATCGAGGACTTCGTGGTGCTGAACGGCTGCCATGCGGGCGAGCTCATCACGTGGCACCCCCAGAAGCCGGCTCATTTTCTCGTAGAGGTCGGTACGGTTGGGCAGGGGAGGGAGCTTCTTGCGGCCCAGGAGCTGGGAGATGTACGACTCGGTGACTTCGCAGGCCGCGGCCAGCTCGCGCTGCCCAAGGCCGAGCTCATCCAGGCGTTGACGAACGACGAGAGCGAAATCCATGACTTAACTGAAATGATTATACATGAGCTTCAAATAATGTTGACAGACCATTGGTACTGAACTAGAATAGTCAAGTCTTAGAAAAGGTCCTCGGACAGTCCTGTGATCTGAACCAAGCAGACATCAAGACTCTCACGTAACTTGGGCCCCCCAAAGGAGCCACAATGTTTGCACGCAATGTAACGTTCAGCATCAAGCCCGACATGGACCGCGAGATCGCCGTCAAGTTCGAGAAGGAAGTTCTTCCCCTTCTGCGCAAGGCCAACGGTTTCCGCGACCAGATCACCCTCTCGCGCGACAAGAACGAGATCGTCGGCATTTCGCTGTGGGAGAAGAGAGAGCAGCTCGACGCGTATGTGAAGGACACCGATGCGCAGGTGGTGAAGATTCTTTCGCCGCTCTTCAACGGTACGCCCGACGTGCGCACGTACGAAGTCACGAACTCGACGAACCACAAGGTCGTCGCAGCCTGAATCGTTTCGTCCGGTAGTCCTGAAAAGAGCGGCGCGAGCCGCTCTTTTCTTTTTGTGCGGAATCGGGATCGGACCTCCCGGGAGGAATGGAGCGCCGGCTGCCGGGATCGGGATCGGGCTCGGGAAGGTCAAAAGCCGGGCTCGGGCGCGGGCACGGGCGCGGGCACGGGTTCTCCCCAAGAGCCAACAGCCAACAGCCAAGAGCCACGCCTGCGGAAGGTCGTTCGGAGTGCTTCACCGTGTGAGTGAGACGGCGCTCCACGACAAATAAGTCAGCTCGGAGCGGCGGGTTCGAATTATGCAAGGTCGCGGATGGATAACTCCGAACCGGCTGGGCGCGTCGCCCCGCTCCTCCCCAAACAAACCAGAATCCAGCGAAATCATTCATGTGGATACTCGACCGCAAATCTCCGGGACGTGTTGCTTTCCTCTGCCTGATCGCCGCATCAGCGCTTTATGTTTCCGGACAGCAAGGCACAAAAGGCGCGGATCCAGCTCGGAAACAAGGCGAGATCAAAGCGACGAAGCAGAATTGGAGCGCGGCAGTGGACCGCAATGCGGTGAGCATGTTCGCCGAAGGGAAAGCGATTTTCCGCTTCGACACCTTCGGCGATGAAGTGTTCTGGACCGACACACTGAAGCTCAATCAGGCGATCGCAGGTGAAAAGCTGGGAGGTGTCGGCGGAGGGGTCAGTCCGAAGACGGCGCTTTCCGTCGGTCTCAAGGTCGACGCCGAGGCGCTGCCCAAATCAGTCGTGGAGGGGATCAAGTCGGGGACGGTCAACCTCGATGATCCGGCCACAACCCTGGCTCTCATCAAATTGAATGCGGTCCTGGGCGTGAAGGGGACGTTCAGCGCCGATGGAGGTCTGAAATCGATCGGACTCACCTGCGCGGTCTGTCACTCCACGGTCGATGACTCGTTCGCGCCAGGCATCGGCCGGCGGCTGGACGGGTGGGCCAACCGTGATCTCGACTCAGGCGCGATCATCGCGCTTTCGCCCGGTCTTTCCGCGATCAGCGAGCTGCTGGGAGTCGATGACGCCACGACGCGAAAGGTCCTCGCGAGCTGGGGTCCCGGGAAGTTCGACGCACAGTTGAACATCGACGGGAAAGCGTTCCGTCCGGACGGCAAGCCTGCGGCCACGCTGATCCCTCCGGCGTTCGGCCTGGCAGGCGTGAACCAGCACACGTGGACCGGTGGCTGGGGAACGACCACGTACTGGAATGCATATGTTGCGAATCTCGAGTTGGGAGGACAGGGAACGTTCTTCGATCGCCGCCTGATGAACAGAGAGCAGTATCCGATCGCGGCGAAGAGCGGGGCAGGCAACAAACGCAGCGCGGTGGACATGATTACGTCCAAGCTCGGCGCGCTGCACTTCTATCAGCTGGCGCTGCCTACGCCGGTGCCGCCCGCCGGTTCCTTTGATGAACGGATGGCTGCGCAGGGAGAGAAGCTTTTCAGCGGGAAGGCTCAGTGTGCCACCTGCCACGTGCCGCCGCTCTACACCGAGCCGGGCTGGAACACGCATCCCGCGGAGGACATCGGGATCGATGACTTCCAGGCGAAGCGCTCGCCCGAGGGCACTTACAGAACGGCGCCCTTGAGAGGACTCTGGTCACATCAGAAGGGTGGCTTCTACCACGACGGACGTTTCGCGACCCTTCGCGATGTCGTCAACCACTACGACAATTTCAAGCGACTGGGCCTTACGGAGGCGGAGAAGAGCGCGCTCGTCGAATTCCTCAAGTCGCTGTAACGCTGACGCGGTCTCGACCTCGGAATGGAGGCGCCGGTGTCCTCACCGGCGCCCCCTGGGCCGCGGCTCGAACCGGGCACGGGCTCGGGCTCGGGCGCCGCCAGGAATGGCGGCGCTCCACCCGTCAGGTTTTTGCGGCCGGGGCGTAGAACGAGCGGCCGCGCACGTTCTCGTCGATCGACATGCCCTGCTGCAGCGCCGGGAACGCGCGCTGCTCGCAGTCGACGCGCTCGCACAGCCGGCACGACGTGCCGATGGGGACCGCGGCGTCGAGGTTGTCGAGGACGTAGCCGTCCGCGTAGACGAGATGGCGCGCGTCCTTGACCGGGCAGCCGATGCCGACCGCCATCAGCGCATCACCCGCCGCATACCCGTAGCTCTTGCGGATCGTCCGGGCCACGCAGAAGTACGCGGTGCCGTCCGGCATCTTCGAGAGCTGCGTGCGGATGCGGCCCGGCGTGAGAAACGCGGCGTGCACGTCCCAGCGCGGACACGATCCGGAAAAGCGCGCGAAGCGGATCCCCGTTCCGCTGAAGCGTTTGGAGATGTTGCCGGCGATGTCGACCCGCACGAAGTGAAACGGCACTCCCGCCGCGCCCGGCTTCCGCATCGTGGTGAGGCGATGGCAGACCTGCTCCCAGCTGGCCGTGTAGTGGTGCTGCAGCAGCTCGATGTCGTAGCGGATCTCCTCCGCCGTCCCGAGGAACTCGTCGTACGGCATCAGCAGCGCGCCTGCGAAATAGTTCGCCAGGGCCACGCGTCCGAGTCGGACTGACTCCGGCGTGGTGAGGAGCTTGTCGTTGCGGCCCAGGACGGCGTCGATCACGCTTTGCACGCCCACGAGCCCGATCTGATGCGCGATCTGGAAATTGCGGCTCCACGGCGGCAGCACTTCCGACAGCGACAGCAGTCTGCGGTCCGGCTCGAAGCGCCGGAGCGCGCCGCGATCGCGACCGACCGGCGTGAGCACGACGTCGATGCCGTGGCGATCGCCAAGGAAACGCACCAGCGAGCGATACATGTCGGACCGATCGAAGTGCGCACCGGCGGCAATCCCCTCGGCCGCCTCTTCGAGCTCCGGAAAGAAATTCGCGTTTGCCTGAATCACATCCGACACCTCCTCGGACGGCAGGTGGGCCGGGTTCACTCCCTGAAAGTCGCGCCCGTCGTAGAGCTTCGCCGAAAGCGCGCGCGTCGACTCCATCGACGACCGATAAGCCTGATAGAGCGCAACCACCGCGCGAGCGACCGAAGGGTGGTCGGCGAGCTCGCGGACGTCGTTCGTGGTGAGGGGATGCTCCTCGAACATCGCGTCGCCGAAGATCTCCTGCAGGTCGGCGGCGATCCGTCCCTGGCTCTCGTCGGCGAACGAGGCCACGTCGAGCTTGAACGTCTGCGCCAGTTTCACCAGAAGGTGCGCCGGCAGAGGCCGCTGGTTGTGCTCGATGAGATTGAGGTAACTCGGCGAGATCTCCAGCCGGGCCGCCAGATCGGTCTGGGTCAGACCTTCACGACGCCGGAGTCCCCGCAGCTTGCCGCCGAGGCGGAGGGTGGCTTTGGGCATGGCACGATCCTTTAAATATTGTCTGAGTCATCTCGAGCGTCGGCGATTCCTCGCTACGCTCGGAATGACCCTGCAAATTTACACCAATTTACAGATTTACACGAATACCTTTACACGCTCCGACACCCTAACAATCGAAAAGCGCTGTACTTGTTGACGATGGCGCATTCCCTGCTCATCTTTATGACAGGATGACGAACGTGGCGACGGACATCGAGCTGACCGGCCGGAAGGCCCCGGGATACGACGAGATCCTCACCCCGGAGGCGCTCGCGTTCGTGGCCGGGCTGCAGCGGGCGTTCAATCGACGAAGGCTCGAGCTGCTGGAGCGCCGCGAGGGCGTGAAGCGACAGCTCGACGGTGGGAAGCTTCCCGACTTCCTGCCCGAGACCAGGCAGATCCGGGAGTCGGACTGGACCGTCGCGCCGATTCGGCCCGACCTTCTGGA
>DATKCA010000042.1:0-27827 GCA_035544675.1 Thermoanaerobaculia bacterium
AGCCGGAGCGACGCCCGGCCGCACGGCGGCGTTCGGTGGGGCGCTGATCCGCGGTTTCCCTTCAGGCGGTGACCGCGTCTAACCGGTCATGCAAGGCTATAGTCGCTCGCTCCTGCTCACTGCGTCGCTCCTGGTAGGGGCGGCTGTCTCGCTGCTCATGACTGCCGCGCCGGCGGAGGAACGGGGCCGGGCCGCGGCTGGGGCTTCGGCCGCGGTGGGGACGGCCGCCGGGCCGGCGGCGCTCCACCAAGCGCCGGTGGGGACACCGGCGCCCCGGCAGTCAGGTTGGGCGCCCCAACGGCCGGCGTCCGAGATCCAGCCCCCGATTTCCATGTGCGACCCGGACGGGCAGGAGCTCATCCTCGAAGACCTGTCGATCCGCGCGGCCATCCACGGCATGCTCTCTCTCACGGAGATGGAGTTCCGCTTCCGCAATCCCACCTCGCGACGCATCGAGGGACGCTTCACCACGACGCTTCCTCCCGACTCAGCCATCTCGCGGTGGGCGATGGAGGTCAACGGCCGCCTGATGGAGGGCGAAGTCATCGAGCGCCTGAAGGCCAATCAGGTCTACGAGCAGTTCCTGCACCGCATGCGCGACCCGGCGCTGCTCGAGCAGGACCAGGGGAATCGCTTCTCGGCGCGCATCTTTCCGATCGAGCCGAATGCGCCGGTGCGCCTGATCCTCTCGTACACGCGCCTCCTTCCCCTTCGCGACGGCGTGCGCACGTACGACGTGCCGCTTCGCGGAATGCCGAAGATGGCGCACTTCTCGTTTCGCGCGCAGGTCGCGCCGCTCCCGGGCGAAGAGAGCACGACCGCGGCGGCCAGCGACTCGTTCCGGGCTTCGGGCGTGACCCGCAGCAGCGTGGACGTCTTCACGGTCGACGAGCGCGATTACACGCCGCCGCGCGACATCGAGTTGTCGTGGCGTCCGGCCTCCGGAGCGAACCGGAGCCGGATCCTCCGCGCGGGCGACTTCTATCTGGCAGCGTTCCGTCCGGCGGTTGGACAGGCAAGATTGCCTGTCCTCCACAATTGGATCTTCTATATCGATACCTCGGCCTCGGCGGCGGAAGGAACCGAGCATCGGATTCGCGCCCTGCAGTCGATCTTCGGAGCGCTTCCGGAGAGCGACCGCGTCCGCGTCTTCGCATTCGACAACGACGTCGTCCAGCTCCGCAGCGGAACGGCCCGCGACCTGGCGCGATCCATCGATGAACTGCTCCGGGCGCGGATGTTCCTCGGCGGGACCGACCTGGCGGCAGCGATCCGCCACGCCGGGAGAACGGCGGCAAACGAGCGCGATGCGGCGATCGTCTTCGTCAGCGATCTCGTCCCGACGCTCGGCGCGACATCGTCGAGCGACGTGAACGACGCGGTGCGCGCGCTGCCTGGAGGCACCGCGGCGCACGCCCTCATACTCGGAGCACGTGACAACGCCCCGGCCGCGCGCGCTCTGACGGCCGGTCGCGGGCGCGTCATCCGCGTTCCGTTCAGCGACACTCTCGATGCGCGCGCCCGTGAAGCCGCGGCATCGCTGCGCGTTCCCCTCGGAGCTTCGGTCGATGTCACCGACGCGGGGGCGGAGTGGTTCTACCCGCACCGTATCGACGACGTCCACCCCGGCCACGAAGTCATCATCCTCGGCAAAACACGCGCGGGCGCGCAGCCGGGCGTCAGATTAGCGCAGGCAGTGAGCGCCGGTGAGGACACCGGCGCCTCCATCACATCGCTCACCAGCGGGACCTTTGCGCCGCTGCTCGAGCGCGAGGGCTATCGCGCCTATCTCGACTTCCTCGCGGAGCGCGAGGCGAATGAGCCGTCGGAGGCCGTGCGCAAGGCCCTGGCCACCGAGCAGGTGAGGATCAGCACCGAGCAGCGCGTGGTCATTCCACGGACGACGATGCTGGTGCTGGAGACCGAGTTCGACTACCAGCGCTTCGGCATCGACCGCCGTGCCCTGGCCGCGATTCTGACGATCGACGCCGGCGGGATCACGCGGATCGATCGCACTCGCGAGCAGCCGCTGCCGGCCGGCGTGGCTCGGCGCGAGATGCGCCAGGCCGTTCCTCCGCCTACGGCACCGATGCCATTCCCGGCCTCGCCGCCTCCGCCACCGTTGATGCAGTCAGCGCCGATGGAGGAGAGGGACGCGGCAGGCGTGCCGGTGGGAGCGGTCTCGGGGATGATGGCAGAACGGATTGCGGTGCCCGCGGATGAGCCGGCGACGGCACAGGCCCCGCGGTCGCGGGTCGGAAACCTCGTCCGGAGCGACTCGTTGCAGCGGCCGTTCAAGAAGTCTGATGAAGCATGGATCAACGTGCGGCGACCGTCCGGGGCGCAGATCGATGCGCTGTACGCGCGGCTGCGCCAGGATCCACGTGACCGCGAGGTGTACAACCAGCTCAGCGACGCGCTCGTTCTGGCCGGGCGCTGGGAGGCGCTGCGGTCTCTCGCGCTCCAGTGGCAGCCCTACGACGCCGACAACCCGCAGGTCTACGAGATCCTGGGTCTGGCGGGCGAAGAGCTCGGCAAGGACGGGGAGGCGGCGCGCGCGTATGCGTCGCTGATCGAGGTGGCGCCGGCGAAGACCGAGCTTCTGCAACGAGCCGGACTGCTCCTCGTGCGGGTGAACCGGGCCAGGGTTGCCGAATCGCCGCTGCGGCGCGCTCTCGAGCTGCGCCCCGATCGCGTGAACAGCTATCGCCATCTGGCGCTGATGCTCTGGCTCGACGGCCGGCCGGAGGAAGCGGCGCGCGTTCTGGAGAGCGCGACGCGGCAGACGTTCCCGGGGTGGTACGGAGACGCGCAGCGCGTGGTCCGCGACGAGCTCGGCTACGTGTACCGGAGCTGGGCGGCGGAGGTGCCGCAGCGGCGCGCCGAGATCGCGGACAGGGCGCGGGAGCACAACGTCGACCTGGAGCGCCGGGACGCGCTGCGCGTGTCGCTGGCGTGGGAGACCGACGCGAACGACGTCGACCTCCACGTGATCGATCCGGCCGGCGAGCAGTGCTACTACTCGAACCCGCGGACAGCGTCAGGCCTGGAGCTGTACGGCGACATCACGCAGGGGCTTGGTCCGGAAGTGATCCGCACGAGCCGCGTGATCCCCGGGACGTATCACGTCGGCGTGCGGTATTTCGCGGCCGGCCCGATGGGAGTCAGCCGCGGCCTGGTCATCGTCATGCGCGACGAGACGGTCTCCGTCCACCCGTTCCGGCTCGTGGAGGGTGGAAAGGAAATCCGCTACGTGACGGGAGTGAGGATGAAGTAGCGGTCATCCCGAGCGTAGCGAGGGATCTGGGGGCAGGGGGGGACGAATTCGTGCCTCCCGACCGCCCGGATTCCTCGCTGACGCTCGGAATGACACTATTGCGCGTCGTTCATCTTCTTCATGAACGTGGCGTCCACTCCGTGAATGCGCATCGAGATCATCTTGTCGACCGGAACCTTGCTGTAACCGGCCTCACCTAACTCCCGGATGAATTCGGGAGTGACGCGATGGATGCGCATCGACACGAGCTTGCTGGCGGGGATGCCGGTGTAGCCGAGCTCGCGCAGCTCGCGGATGAACTCGGGGGTGACGCGGTGGATGCGCATCGACACGAGCTGTTCGTGCGAGAGGCCGTCGTAGCCCAGGGCCTTCATCTCGGCGATGAACTCCGGTGAGGCCCTGTGGATCCTGGTGCTGACCAGTTTGTCGAGGGACAGATTGGTCATCCCCGAGGCGCGCATCTCGCGGATGTACTGGGGAGTGACGCGATGGATCTGCGAGGAGATCAGATCTTCCGCGCTCACCTCGTCATATCCGAGCGAGCGCAGCTCGCCCACGAGCTCCGGCGTGACCCGGAAGATCCGCATGGCCAGGTACTTGTCGAGCGGCACACGATAGCCGAGAGCCTGCATCGACCGGATGTACGCGGTGGACACGTCGTGGATGGCGAGCTGCATCAGGGTCTCGTCCACGCTGCTGCGCTTGCCGACGACGCCGTCCGTGGAGATGCCCATCGACCGGATCGTCGAGAGATACGAGGCGCTCGGGGTGAACGTGAACGCCCCGCCGCCGTAGCCGTCTTTGAACGTCCCCTCGAACGAGAAGTTCCCGGCTTCACGGTTCATCGCGAACTGGACGGGAATGGAGCTCGCGCTTCGGATCTGCGCCTCGCTCAGCCCGGAGAAGGCGGAGGTGGCGAACGTCTGTCCATTCTGGCTGTGCTTCCGGGCCACGTTCAGGTGGATCTTTCCGGCCTCCTCGGAGCTTCCGGTCCAGGAACCGCGCAGCGTCTCCGCGGAAGCCGTTCCGGCGGCGAGAATCAGAGTCAGCGCGGCAACGATCAGGCGTTTCATTCTTCGATCTCCTCGTTTCACTTCTTGTCGCGGTAGCGGGCCATGTCGCGAATGTAGCCGGCATCGACGCCGGCAACGGCCAGCCGGGTGAGCTCGCGGACGGTGAGGTCCTTGTAGCCGGCAGCGGAGAGCGCTCTGACGAAGTCGGGCTTCACTCCGTGCATGTGCAGCCGAGCCGCGTCCCTGGCCCTCGTGAGGTTCACTCCGGCGGCGCGCATCGAGTCGATGTACTGCGGCGTCACTCCATGAATCTTCATGGAGAGGATGTCGCCCAGCGTCAAGTCGCCGAGTCCGGCCTTGCGCATGGTCTCGATGTACTCGGGTGTGACGCGATGGATGCGCATCGAGATGAGCTCGTCGATGGTGAACCTGCCGGAAGCGCCCAGCTTGCGGCTCTCGTCGACGTCGTCCGTGTCGAAGTCGTCGAACGCCGCCTCGATGCCGTCCACCACGACGTGGGCGATCGCTGGAGCGACCGCGGGCGAGAGGCGCACGCGCGGCGTGACGACGACGGGCGGGCGTGGGGGCGTGGGCATGGGCGCGATCGCGACCCGCGGCGTCACGCTCACGGCCGGAACCGCCGGCGTCACAACCACGGGACGAGGCGACAGCGGCGGCTCGGGCGGGGGTGGCGCCTGCGGTTCATTGTCGAGCGCCGCGGCCAGGACAGGAATGGCGATGAGGCCGGCCACCAGAAGCATCGCCGCGATCGCTCCGGCCCAGCTCGCGCTCAGCCGGGTCTCTCCGTCGCGTGCCACGAGCCGGCGGACCCGGTCGAACAGCGAGCCACCGTTCGCGGCAACAGCCGGCGCGGGCACCCCGCGAAGCCGCTCGAGCTGCGTGAGCGCCCGCGCGTACTGCAGCGCGTCGCCGCACGTGGTCACCGCGAGGTCGTCGCAGCAGTTCTCGCGCTCGATGCGGATCTGCTTCGAGATCCACCACACCGCAGGATGGTAGAAGAGGAGTGTCTCGGCCACGGACTGCAGCGCGTTGACGAGATAGTC
The DNA here is from genome assembly GCA_035544675.1 of Thermoanaerobaculia bacterium. GTDB lineage: Bacteria > Acidobacteriota > Thermoanaerobaculia > Gp7-AA8 > Gp7-AA8 > DATKCA01. The sequence continues at coordinate 5,355 of DATKCA010000042.1, forward strand.
GTGACGCCGAACGTGGGCAAGCTCGTGAGCCAGCACCATCTCCAGCTGCTGTGGCGTCAGTCCGGTCACGCTGCTGAGCGGCAGCAGGATGACGGGCCGGAGCCAGCCGACAACGCTGGGAACCTCCACGGCCGCAGACTCGATCAGCCGGAACGCGCGCGTGACGCCCAGCCGCCTGGCCACTCTGGCCGCAGCGGTCTGAAGCTCGTCTGCGGCCTGCCGTGACGTCCGGTCGACGACGGACCGCGTCTTTTTCCAACTGACGATGAGCCGCAGCGTGAGCAGGGCCACGCCGAGGAGCCAGGTGTAGGCGACGTGCGGCGCGTAGTCGTGTAGTGAGAGACCGAGCGCCGGTGTCCCCACGGGCGCCGGCTGTTCGTCTGCCACGAGGGCGGCGGTGAGGACACCGCCGCTCCACTCCGCATTCGCGGCCGCGGCCGGCTCATACGAGCGGACGCCGGTGACGACGCCTGCCACGACGATGAGCAGGAGCGCCGCGCAGGCGAGGAAGTAGCGGGCTGCGGCCCGCCGCGTAAGCGCCAGACCGGCCGCCAGAAACAGCGCCACCAGAGCTCCCTGCCACAGCAGATGCAGTACTGCCAGACCTGTTGCCGAGGCGTAGCTCATCGTTTGTCTCCTTCCAGGCGGTCGAGCAGGTCGCGGATCGCGTTCAATTCGTCCGTGGTTGCCTTGCGGCCCGACAACGCCTGCATGACCAGCTTCGCCGGCGAGCCGCTGAAGGCGCGGTCGACGAGATCGGAAAGCAGCTGCCTCTGCGTCCGCTGTTCGCTGAGCCGCGGCTCGTACACGTGAGCGCGCTGCGACTCGTCGCGGACCACCAGACCCTTCTCCGTCATGATCTGCATCAGCTTGAGAATGGTGGTGTAGCCCGTGCCCTGCGTGGTGCTCAGGATTTCATGGACGTCGCGAACGGTGCTCGGCCCCCGGTCCCAGAGAACCCTCAGGATCGCAAGCTCCGCGTCGGTCGGCATCGGTGAGGTTTCTGCCATCGGTCTCTCCTCGATACGGGGAGACTATACGAAAGGTTTCGTAACGTCAACGAAGCGCTTCGTAGGCGTGAGGATGGAGCGGCGGCGGCACCGGCGCTCCGACATCGTCTTACAGCCGCTGGAGGGGCGCTCTCGAGGCTTCGACGCGGTCAGGCATCACGAACACCTGGCGGGCCCGATCGGAGGCGAGAGTCTCCGGCGTGTAGAAGCGGTCGAGAACGGACGGGTTCCAGGCGAAGAGATCGGCGTTCGCCTTCTCGAAGCCTGGCCAGCTCTGGCCGGACAGCATGCGTTCGTGGATCAGAACGACGAAGGCGCAGGTGATCGTCTCGTGATAGAGGCCCGGTCGTCCGATCGCCGCGGCGAAGCGTCGCAAGCCCTCGGAGAATCGGCCGAGGGCGAGCGCGAAGGAATGCCTGTTCAGCAGAAGCCACGCCAGGCGGATGTGGTCGCGGTGGTGGAACGCATTCGGATCGAGAGAGGTGGTGTCGAGCGCGGCGAGCAACTCTTCGTCGCTCATCGTTTCCGTCCTTTCTGCACCGAGCGCTCGAAGAGGCGATGACTGGCGCCGGCGCCGAGATCGAGCCCGTAGATCTTCCGCAGCTCCGCGATGAGGGCCCGCGACTGCGCGCCGAACGGCGCCTTGCCCTCGAAGGCGTGCAGCACGATTCCCTCGATGAGATCGCCCAGGCTCATGTCGTTGTATTCGGCCAGAGCCTTGAGCACCTTGAGAAGGCGCTTCTCCATGCGCACGCCCGTCTGGACGCGCTGGACCGGGATGTCTTTCGTGACCATGGTATCAGTGTACCAAGATCACAGGAGCGCTTCAACCACCCGATCCTTCTCCCGCCAGATCTCCTCGACCCAGCCTTTGAACCGCTCCCGTGCCGGGCCCTGCTCGACGATGGCCGGATCGTAGAACCCGGCCGGCACGTCCAGGAGGCGCGCCCGTGCGGCGATCCGCGGCACGCGCCCGGTGACGAAGTCCCGCATCGTGACCTCGTGACCGGGATAGCAAATGGTCACGTCGATGACGCCGTCCAGTTGATCGCCGAGGGAGACGAGGACGAAGCCGGCGCCGCCGATGCGCGGCCGCAATAGATACTGATAGGGCGACTCCTGCTCGCCGTGCTTGTCGCGGCTGAAGCGGGTCCCTTCCAGGAAGTTGAGGATGGCGGCCGGCACCCTGCGGTAACGCCGGCAGGCCCGCTGGGTGGTCTCGAGATCCTTGCCCTGCTTCTCCTTATGGCGGGCCAGGTACTCCGGCGTGTACCGCCTCATGAACGGGAAGTCGAGAGCCCAGGCCACCTGCCCCACGACCGGCAGCCAGATCAGCTCGGCCTTGATGAAGAAGCGGAGGAATGCCACGCGGCGGTGGAGGAGCCGCTGCACGACGAAGATGTCCGTCCACGACACGTGGTTGCTGAAGATCAGATAGTGGCCGTCCCGGTCGAGATCCCCGGCGATGCGCAGGTCCCATTCAGTGGGCAGCAGTGCGTCGAAGATCCGGTTGTTGGCGGCGACCCAGCGGTCCGCGAGCCTGGAGACGAAAGCGATGAGACGCCACCGCGGCGGACCGGTGAGGACGAACTTGAACATTGCGCAGACGAAGACGATCGTCCCCCACACCACGAGGTTGATCGAGAGCAGGAGGAGAACGAGAGCGCCGCGCACGGTGTTCATCGGCGCATCCGGAGCAGGCGGGCCACGCCGAGCACGGCGGCAGCTCCAAATAACGTGAAGAGCCCCGCGCGCCAGTCTGGCTCCTTCCAGCCGCCGAAATCGAGAGCCGTGGCCGTGACTCCGAGAATGACGCCGGCCACCACGCCGAGCAACATCTCGCCCAGCCATCGCTCCGGACGCCCCGCCCGGATCAGCCGCGCCGCCGCCCCGGAAGCGGCCCCGCTGACGAGCCACATGACCAGACCCATGGAAACGATTATGGCTCAGCAGTTAGCACGGGATTCGCAAGAGTGGCCACCTGGAGACCGGACGATGCTCGAAACCGCTAGGCACAAGGCCAACAAGATCCTCGCCATCGAAGACGATCCCGACGTGCTCGCGCTCTACAAATCGTTCCTGCAGAAGCGGGGATACGAAGTCCTCTCCGCCGCGGGCGCGGTCGAGGGGATGAGCCTCCTGCAAAGCCATCCGGACACACGACTGATCCTGCTCGACCTCAATCTGCCGGGCATGAGCGGTGAGGAGTGGATCGCCTGGTACGTGCAGCAGGGAAAGCGGACGCCGGTCGTGGTGGCATCGGGGAAGGGCGACATCCTCACCATCACCAAGGGCAACAACATGACCGCCGCTCTCACCAAGCCGTTTCACATGGAAGAACTGCAGGAGCTCATCGAGGTCCTGCTCGCCGACGACTGGCACGATCAGGTCAGCGTCGATCGGAGGATGCATTGAGGCAGGCGTTAGGCCTTAGTCCTTGGGCGTTAGGGGAATCGTTTCCCTACCGCCAACGCCTAAGGCCTAAGGCCTAAGGACCAAGGCCTAACGTTCCCCATCGTTCCCGATGGCTTCGACCGGGCAGTTGTCCATAGCGTCCTTCGACAGCGTCTCTTCCTCAGGTGTCTCGGGTTGTTTGTACACGTAGGAGAATCCGGCTTCGTCGTTCCGCATGTAGTTGGCGGGAGCGGTCTCGCGGCAGAGATCACAGTCGATGCACTGCGAGTCCACGTAGTAGCGGCCGGATGCCTGGCCCGGCACCTTGTCATTCGGATCTGCCATGTGCGGATATCTCCAGAGAGGTAGCGGCGTCGAGAGGCGGCAGCATTCTACGGATTTAGAGTCGTCAAATCGAGGAGGCAGTATGAAACGAGCACTCACCCTTCTTTTCGTCGTCACCATGGCAGCATCTGCGTTCGCACAGACCCCGCGGCACTCCGGTCCGTGGGGCGAGTCGATCACCGTTTCGGGCACCGGCCGGTCAACGGTCACACCGGACCGGTTCACGTTCACCGTCGGAGTGCAGACCGTGGGTCAAACCGTCGACCAGGCCGTCAACGAGAACAACGCCCGCGTCGCCGCCGTCGTCGCCGCTCTGAAAAGGGCGGGAGCGAAAGACACCGAGATCCGGACCTCGAACTTCGCGATCTGGCCGCAGCAGGACTATACCCAGGGAAAACTTCCGCGCATTCTCGGATACCAGGTCTCGAACACCGTCGCCGTGACCAAGAGCGAGGTGGCCGAAGCCGGAAAACTCCTTCAGGTCGCCGTCAACGCCGGAGTGAATCAGTCCTCCGGCCTTCAGTTCGAGGTCTCTGATCCCGCCAGGGGGCGTGGGGAGGGGATGACCGCGGCGTTCCAGGACGCGAAGGCGAAAGCGACGCTGCTCGCCGCGGCCGCGGGTCGCAGTCTCGGCCGCGCGCTGACCATCAACGAAGGCGGGCAGTCGGCCCCCACTCCGTATCCCATGCCGCGGATGGCCATGCGGGCTGAATCGGCTCAGGCCGTCTCGGACATCCCCGTCGAAAGCGGCAGTCAGGACATGACTTACAGCGTCACAGTCACCTTCGAGTTGCGTTGATTGAGGCATTCTTGTTGCACTACTAATAACCATGGAGGATCCACTCGATGGACAACCGTAACCGTGACAAAGTCAACCGTCCCACCGACTCAGAGAGCGTCAACCGCCCGACCGATCCCGAGCAGGATTCGAGCGCGGACTTTGGCCAGAGCAGCGGCCGCTCCGAGGGCCTGAACAACCCTGACCGGGAAAGCAGCGAGAGCGACGTCAGCAGCATCGGCGACACCGAGCGCTCCTCGCCGGGCGGGAAACAGGGCGGCCGCAGCGGCCGGTCTGAGGGAGAGCACTGAAGATCGCAGTGGAAGTCCGCCCTTTGGCGCTTAAGTGAGAGAAGGCCGCGCGCGAGCGCGGCCTTTTCTCTTATGATCGACCCCGATGGACTCAGCCGAGGTCGTGATAGCGGCCGCGACCGAGAGCGATGTCGGTGAGATCAAGCGGCTCCTAATGGAGAGTGATCTTCCCACCGCCGGCGTCGACGAGCATTGGCGGACGTTCATCGTCGCGCGGGACGGCGATCGGGTAGTCGGATGCGGCGGGTCGGAGACGTACCAGGTCGCCGCACTCATCCGTTCCATCGTCGTGGAGCCCGGCTACCGCCAGCACGGGCTTGGACGGAAGATCGTCCGGCAATTGCTGGACCGCCTGGCCTCCCGCGGCTTGCGCGAGTTCTACCTGCTGACCACGACGGCGGAGGCGTACTTCGCCAGGCGGGGTTTCAAGAAGATCGATCGCGACGAAGTGCACCCGCAGCTGCTGGCCTCGCGCGAGCTCCAGGACGCTTGCCCCGCCAGCGCCACATGCATGAGACTGATCATGCTCAGGTAATCCGGTGACCGGGCTGGCGGTGGCGGTGACAGTTTTCGACGTACACATCCATGTGCAACCGTGGTCGATGCTGAAGCCGGAGGTGCTTCCGCTCATCGACGACGCCGCCCATGCCGGCGCGCGCGAGGCGCTGAGGTCGCCTTCGCACCTGCTGCGGTTTCTCGACGCCAACGGCGTGGAGCGCGCCTGCTGCATCAATTACGTGTCGCCCGACGTCATGGGTTTCACGCGCGAGGTGAACGACTGGGTCGCGGACTTCACGCGCGATCATCGCGACCGCCTGGTGCCGGCCGGCTCGGTGAACCCGCTCCACGAGAAGGATGTCCGCTCTGAGATCGAGCGCGTCCTGGACCTCGGAATCGGCATGATCAAGATCCATCCGCCCCATCAGCTCTTCTCTCCCAATGCGTATCTCCACGAGATGCCACAGGTCGCGGAGATCTATGCGGCCTGCCAGAGCCGGGGAGTGCCGGTGATGTTTCACACGGGGACGTCGATCTTCCCGCGGGCGCGGAACGTCTACGCCGACCCGATGCCGATCGATGACGTGGCCATCGATTTCCCGAAGCTGACGATCATCCTCGCGCATGCCGGACGTCCGCTCTACGGGGAGACGGCCGCGTTTCTGGCGCGACGCCATCCGAACGTGTTCCTCGATCTCTCCGGGATCCCACCGAAGGCGCTCCTCCGATACGTGCCCCGGCTCGCCGATCTGGCGGACAAGGCGCTGTGGGGAACGGACTGGCCGTCTCCGGGCGTGACTTCGATCAGCTCGAACATCGAGTCTTTCCGCGCCCTCGGTCTCGGGGAGAAGGTGGAGAAGCGGATCCTCTGGTCGAACGCGGAAGCGATCTTCAGTCGCGGGCGCGCTTGATGTGGTCCGGAATCACGACGCCGGCGCGCTCGAGCGCCTCGAACGATCCGACGTCGGACCAGTCGAAATCGCCGCGGATCGTGGCCACGTGCGACGCCTTCTCCATGAGGGCGTAGTCGATCGAGGTCTCCGGCATCGTCGCGTAGTTCTCCGCGGTGACGTTCACCAGCTCCGGAGCGACGCGCTGCAGCTCGGCCCGGAACACTTCGGGCCGCCAGATGAACATGCCGCCGTTCCACGCAAAGTTGCCGGAGCGGAGGAACTCCTCGGCCGTCTCGCGGGAGGGCTTCTCGGTGAACCGGAGCAGCCGGATGACGCCGGGCTCGATCTCGCCGCCCAGCTCGAGGTAGCCGTAACCGGTGTTCGGCTCGGTCGGCTCGATCCCCACCGTGACGAGATAGTCGGCGGTGGCCGCGAACGTCCACGCCCGCTCCAGGACCCGGACGAACTCCGGCTCGTCGCCGATGTAGTGATCGGCAGGGAGGAATGCCACAGGGGCGTCGCCCCACCGCTTCTCGACGGTGAATGTGCAGAGCGCGATGGCAGGCGCGGTGTTGCGCCGAACCGGCTCGGTCAGCACATTGGCGGGTGGCAGCTCCGGCAGATGGTCGAGCGTCTTGTCGCGGTACTGCTCGGTCGTGGAGACGTAGATCGCGTCGGGCGGTAGCGCGTGCCGCAGTCTTCCGAACGTCTTCTGCATCAGGGACTGGCCGGCGAACAGCTTCAGAAACTGCTTCGGATTCTCGTCCGAGCTGAGGGGGCGGAGGCGTGTGCCGGCGCCTCCGGCCAGGATCACCGCCGCGCGTTTCATGCCCGGATCGGTTCGCTGCCCTGTTCTGCAGCCGCGCGAGGCAGCTGCGGTGCCACCGGCGCCCCGGCCTTGCGGCCCACGGCAAGCAGACTGAGACCGCTCTTGGGACGCGATCCGTCGAGCGCCCGGATCAGCGGGACCATGATGTCGAACAGGCGCGACTGACCGGCCGGCAGCGCGGTGCGGCCGAGCAGCTTCGAGTTCAGCCACCAGGCCAGCTTCGAGAGGCGGTTCTGATACGAGACGTGTTCGACCTCGAACCCGGCCCGGCGCAGCTTCTCCAGCAGCTCGTCCTTCTCGTAGCGGCGCTCGTGGCCCATCCCCTTGTCCAGCGTTCCGAACAGACTCCGGCCGGCCGGCACGAAGACGACGACGCGGCCCCCTTCCGACAGCAGTTGCGCCGTGCGACCGAGCGCGCTGTCGTCGTCGATGGCGTGCTCGAGCACGTTCACGAGGGTGACCGTGTCGAAGCTGTAGCGCGCCAGGTCGAGTGACGATTCGGATTCCAGGTCGAGCCGCTCGACGATGATGCCGGGCCGCCGGCGGAACGCGTTCTGAAGGCGGTCGAGATACGGAGTCTCCTTGTCGCCGGCCACGATCAGCTCCCGGCCGTAGAGCAAACGCGTCATCGTTCCCCAGCCCGCGCCGGCCTCGAGCACACGCTGGCCGACGTACGGCTTCATGCTCTCCCATACCCAGCGGTTGTAGCGATTGAGGCGGCCGCGGCGGCGCAGCGTCGAATACGTTCGAGGCTCGCCACTCGCGTCGTGCACGAGCCCGTAGCGGAGGATCGTCCAGATGGCGCTGAAGCCGTCCTTCCAGCTGATCTTCTTGCCTTCCCAGTAGTCGCGGCCGTAATACGAGATCGGCACTTCGTAGATGCGATAGCCGCGCTTGGCCACTTTCGCGGTGATCTCCGGCTCGATGCCGAAGCGGTTCGAGTTGAGGCGGATGGACTGGATGACCTCGCGCCGGAAGGCCTTGTAGCAGGTCTCCATGTCGGTCAGATCGAGGTTCGTGGTCATGTTCGACAGGAACGTCAGGAACGTGTTTCCAAGACGATGCCAGTAGAGCATGACGCGGCGGGGGTAGCCCTCGAAGCGCGAGCCGAAGACCACGTCCGCATGCCCGTCCAGGATCGGCTGGACCAGCTTCGGATACTCCTCGGGGTCGTATTCGAGATCGGCGTCCTGGATCAGGACGACGTCGCCGCGAGCCTCGGCGATCCCGCGACGGATCGCCGCCCCCTTTCCCTGGTTCTCGGGCTGGAGGAGGTGGCGGATCTCAGGCCACTGCGTCGCCAGCGCCGCCACGACATCGCGGGAGCCGTCCGTCGAACAGTCGTCGATGACGATGATCTCCTTCTCGATGGGCACTTCCTTGACCCGGCGCAGCAGTTCCACAACCGTGGCCCTCTCGTTGTAGCAGGGGACGATGACGGAAAGGACGGGGGGGCGGGACTCGTTCATCGGCGCGGGTATTCTACGGAAGTTTGATCTCTCACCGCGTCGGAAGGAGCCTTTGGAAGGATGAAGGATGAAGGATGAAGCTCATAGACGATGAACGCGGAACGATGTAGACCGGGAGCGTGAGTTCATCGTTCATCGGTGCGTTCATCCTTCATCCTTCATCCTTGAATCATGTGTGATGAGGGATGATGAAGGCCGAACGGTGAAGGGCTCTGCAGGATGAAGGCAGCAGATGAGTTTTCCCACGTCCCCAACGAGCTCCTGCGTAAGTCGCTCCACATCGCCTTCGGCCTCTTCGCCTTCTCGCTGAGGTGGCTGCCGTGGTGGGTGGCGGCGGCGGTAGCGCTGTGCGCGGTGATCGGCAACTGGCTGGTTCTGCACAGACTCGTGGGCACCAGGGTCTCGCGGCACCAGCGGGGCTGGGATGCCGGGATCGTGCTTTACCCGCTTTCGGTTCTCGCGCTGATCGTGGTCTTCCGCGAAGACCTCCATGTGGCCGGGCTGGCCTGGGCCGCGCTGGCGTTCGGGGACGGATTCGCCACCCTGGTCGGCAAGAGCGTCCGCGGACCACGTCTGCCGTGGAACCGGGACAAGAGCTGGAGCGGCCTCTTTGGATTCGTGCTGTTCAGCGTGCCACCGCTTCTGCTGCTCTCGTATCACCTCAGCGATGAGGTCTCCTGGCTGCCGCGGTGGCTCGCCGTCACCGGTGTCGCGGTGGCCGGGGCCATTGCCGAGTCCTTGCCGCTCGGCATCGACGACAACATCACCGTCCCGGTTGCCGCGGCCACTGCGGCCGCACTGCTGTTCACGCCTCTGCAGCCGCGGCTGAACCTGGATGCGACGGCCATGTGGTGGCTCGCGCTGAACGCAGTGCTGGCAGTCGTCGGATACCTGGCGCGCAGCGTCGACGTGAGCGGCATGGCCGGAGGCTGGGTTCTCGGCGCGATCCTGATCGTCTTCGGCTGGCCCACGCTCTACATCGCCCTGCTCGCGTTCTTCATCACCGGAACGGCGGCGACGAAACTCGGCTATCGGAAGAAGGCGCAGCAGGGGCTGGCGCAGGAGAAGGGAGGCCGGCGCGGATTCGGACACGCCTTCGCCAACGTCGGCGTGGCGGCGATCTGCGCCGTGGCCATGGCCATGACGGGACGGACGACGCTGTTCTGGTGGGCGGCGGTCGCGTCTCTGGCCACCGCGGCCGCGGACACGATCGCATCGGAGATCGGTCAGCTGGCCGGAAGGCGGACATTTCTGCCGCTGACGTTTCGCCCCGTACCGCGCGGAACCGAGGGGGCGGTCTCGGTGGAGGGGACTCTGGCGGGAGTGGGCGGGGCGCTGATCGTGGCGCTCGCCGCCGCGGCGGTCTTCCCCGGAGCATCCCGGATGGCGTGGGCGATGGTCGCCTTCGTCACGCTGTGCGCCTTCGCCGGCTCCTACATCGAGAGCATCGCCGGCCACTGGAACCGCACGCGGAGCCTCGGCATCGCCAACGGCGCGCTGAACTTCTTCAACACCGCCGCCGGAGCGCTCCTCTTCGTGCTCATCGCACCACACTTGCAATGGTTGTTTCAGTAGTGGGAGGAACGTTGAAGCGCGTCGTCATCGTGGGGAGGCCGAACGTCGGCAAGTCGACGCTCTTCAACCGCCTGGCCGGGCAGCGTCGCGCGCTGACGCACGACCTTCCCGGGATGACGCGCGACCGCCTCAGTACCATCGTCTCGCTCGACGACGGACGGCGTTACGAGCTGACCGACACGGGGGGTCTCGAATACGGCGACTCTCCGATGTCCGCCTTTGCCGGCGAGATTCGCGCCCAGGCCAGGACCGCGCTCGCCGAAGCCGACTTCATCCTGTTCGTCGTCGATGGAGCCTCGGGTGTCATGGCCGAGGACCGGGACATCGCGCAGGAGCTGCGGCCGGAGTCGAGCAAAACCGTCCTGCTCGTCAACAAGATCGACCGCAAGGATGCCGCCGCCGCCGTGACGGAGTTCTACGAGCTGGGGATGGAGAGGCTGATGGCGATCTCGGCCGAGCATGGCGAAGGCACCGACGACCTGGTCGACGCCATCAGCGAGATCGTCGCGCCCGGGCCGGACGAAGATGCGGAGGTGGATGAGGACGCGCCGGTGCGCGTGGCCATCATCGGTCGTCCCAACGTCGGCAAGTCGTCGCTGCTGAACAGGCTGACGAACGAGGAGCGGGCGGTCGTATCTCCGATCTCGGGGACGACTCGTGACGCCATCGACGCCGAGATCGTCCGGAACGGCCGGCGGTACACGATCGTCGACACGGCCGGCATCCGCCGCAAAGGCAAGACGAGCGACGAGGCGGAGAAGCTCGCCGTGATCTCCGCGCGCAAGGCCATCGAGCGCTGCGAGATCGCGCTGGTCATGATCGACGCCATCGACGGCGTGGCCGCCCAGGACGCGACCGTGGCCGGTTACGCGGAGGAGGGGGGCAAGGCCGCGCTCATCCTCGTGAACAAGTGGGACGCCGCCGAACACGAGCAGGACGACTACAAGAAGTTCGAAGAGGGGATCCGCTTCATGCTGAAGTTCCTCTCCTACGCCCCCGTCGAATTCATTTCCGCGAAGACCGGACGTCGCGTCGAGAAGATCTTCCCGCGGATCGACGCCATCATCGCCGGATACCGGAAGCGGTTTAGAACTTCGGAGCTGAACGTCATCCTGGAGCGCGCCGTGACCGCGCACAACCCACCCACGGTCCGCGGGAAACAAAGGCGTTTCTATTACGCAACGCAATTGAAGACGCAACCCCCCACCATCGCGCTGTTCTCGAACACCGATGAGCCTCTGCATTTCTCGTATCGCAGGTATCTCGAGAACCGTTTCCGCGAGGAGCTGGGGCTGGTGGGATGCCCGGTGCACTTCGTGATCCGGGCCCGGAAAGGCATGAAGAAATGACTGTTCACAGTCCTTCGATCTGCGATGTCATCTGTGAACTGGCCTGCCAACTTTCCCGCTCCTGCTGCGTACTACCCTGACAATGGCCAGCGCAACACGGCGTCTGCCGCCCGGAACGGCAGTGGGCCGATATTCCGTCGAGCGGTTCATCGGCGCCGGAGGAATGGCCGATGTCTACGCCGCCCGGGACCAGCACCTCGGTCGCATCGTTGCGCTCAAGATCCTCCAGAGAGCCCGCTCCAGCGACCCGGAACGCGTGCAGCGGTTCGCGCGTGAGGCGCAGCTCGCATCGGCGCTGAATCACCCCAGCATCGTCTCGGTCCACGACGCCGGCAGTGCGGATCTCCCGGATGGCGAGACCGTGCACTACCTGGCCATGGAGCTGATCGACGGACGCCCGCTCGGCGAGTGGGCCCGGTCCAATCGCTCGCTCGTGGCGAAGCTGGAGCTGCTGGCTGCGGTCGCGGAGGGGCTGGCCCGCGCGCACGCCGGCGGCATCATCCATCGCGACCTCAAGCCCGACAACATCATGGTCGTCGGCGGAGCGCATCCGAAGATCGTCGACTTCGGCATCGCCAAGCTGACCGAGCGTGACGGCGGCTTCGCCTTCCACGAGTCGACCGCACCGACCGCGGCCTTCGGAACTGCCGCGTACATGTCGCCCGAGCAGGTGGAGGGGCTGGAGCTCGATCACCGCTCGGATGTCTTCTCGTTCGGTTGCGTGATGTACGAGCTGCTCGGCGGACGTCCCGCGTTCCGGCGCGAGACCGCCGTGGAGACCATGCACGCGATTCTGCACGACCCTCCGGCGCCGCTTGCCGGTCTGCCGGCCGAGTTGCAGCGCATCATCCGGAAGTGCTTGGCCCGCAATCGCGAGGAGCGCTACCAGGCCATTCTTGACGCGGCCATCGATCTCCGCGAGTTGGCCCGCGATGCCGCCATGCATCCGGCCTCGCGGGCGCGGCGGCTGGCCGGACGGGCGGCGCTGACCGCGCTGGGCATCGCGGCGATCGCCGCCGTGATCCTTTTCCGGCGCGACATGGTGGGCGGCGCTGCCGTGGCCGGGCAGGCCGCACATCACGCGCCGATCATGCTGCGGATGACGAACAGCGGCAACGTCATCAACGGCGCGATCTCGCCGGACGGCAACTACATCGTGCACTCCACGCCCGAGAGGGAGAACGCCACGATGTGGGTCAAGCAGGTGGCCACCGGAACGAACGTCCGCGTCCTTCCGCCCGCTCCCGTTCATTACCTGCAGACTGTCGTCTCGGGCGACAGCAACTACATCTTCTACTCGCTGGCCTCGCGCAGCGAGCCGAATATCGTCGACGTGATGCAGGTGCCCCTGCTGGGCGGGCAGCCGCGCAAGGTGGCCGCAGACATCGACAGCCACTTCGCGGTCTCGCCGGACGGGGCGCGCCTGGCGTTCATCCGCTTCAACGCCTTCGAGCGCGAATTCAGGATGACGATCGCGGACCTCGAGAGCGGAGCGGAGCGCGTCATCATGCGGCGGCAGTCACCGGAGGGGGCCGGCCGGCCGTGGTGGTCGCCGGATGGTCAGAAGATCGTCTTCGTGGGCGCGGCGGGAGGGAGGTACTCCGGCCCTCCGCTGCCTGAGACGACGAAGCGGCGCGTCCAGCACAGCGCCATCTTCGAGATCGATGTCGCCAGCGGCGCGGTTCAGCAGATCGGAACGTCGGAGTGGAAAAATCTCGGATCGGTCGTGTGGATGCCGGATGACAGCGGCTTTCTGGTCACCGCGTCGGACGGCAGGCAGGCGCCGCAGATCTGGCTTCTCCCGCCCGACGGCGACAGCTCGAAGGCGCGCAAGATCACATCGGACCTCAGCGTCTACAGCTCGATCACCGTCACGGCCGACGGCAAGAGCATCGCCGCGAACCGCATCGACGGAACGGCCAACATCTTCGTGGTCGACCTCGACCGGCCGCGCCGGGCACGGCCTCTCACGGTCGGTCTCGGCAACCGCTACGGCCTGGGCGGCGTGCGTTGGGCGCCGGGCGGGACGATCCTCTTCACCGAGTTCTCGGGCACTTCGACCTCGTTGAATTTCATCGACGCCGAGGGCGGCGACACGCGCAAGCTGCTGCGCGGCGCGTACTGGGGTCCGATCGTGTCACCGGACGGCCGGACGCTGGCATTCCTTTCCGACCGATCGGGGACGATCGAGTTGTGGACCTCCGACCTCGATGGCGGAAACCTCCGTCAGATCACCAACAGCGGATCGGCGACGGCACCTTCGTGGTGTGCGGATGGGAAATCGCTGGTCTACGTCACGACCGGAAGGGTGCAGGCGGCGTGGAAGGTCAGCGCGACCGGAGGGGATCCGGTACGCGTGACGTCGCAGCCGACGAATTCCACCGTCGTCTCGCCGGACGGCAAGTCGATCCTCTGCCGCCTGCGCTCGGTCGATCCGGCCACACCGCTGTGGCGCACCGCGATCGTTCCGCTCGACGGGATCGGCGAGCCGCGCTACTTCGAGGTGCCGCGGTTCGGCGGTCCGCCCAAGGCCCAATGGCTGCCGGACGGGCGGGGATTCCTGTTCCTCGATTTCGCGGACGGGATTGCGAATCTCTGGATGCAGTCGCTGGACGCCGGCGAGCCGCGCCAGATCACCTCGTTCGATGCCGGTTTCATCGAGGCCTACGACATCTCGCCTGACGGCAGGCGGATCGCGATGTCGCGCGGGGAGAGGGTCAACGACATCGTGCTGATCCGGGATTTCCGGTAGATCCTCGCCGCCGCCCGCGGAAGGCGCGGGTGAGGGCACCCGCGCTCCATTCCTCCGATGTCAGAGCGGCGAGGCGGTCATCGTCGACTCGCTCGCGGACGCGAAGCGGATCAGCGCGCGCGTGCGGCCCAGCACCACTTCCTGATCGCCGGTGAACGAGAAAGGCCCGTCCAGACGGCGCTTGTCGATCCACGTCCCGTTCTTGCTGCCGAGGTCCTCGATGGTGGCGTGAGTACCGGCGATGAGGATGCGGGCGTGGCGGCGTGACACGTCGGCGTTGCCGACGAGGTCGCGGCCGATCACGTTCTCGCCCTCCCGCAGCGGCAGCTCGCGACCGCCGATGACGAGATGCGCCCGGATCTCGCTGTCCGTGGTCACGGGAACGCCGATGGCGTAGCCGAAGCGATGAATGGTCCGGATCACGGTGTGCTCTTCGTCGTGGATGGCCAGGCGGATGTCGGAGACCAGGTTGTGCAGGTTGCCCATCTCGACGAAGACCCCCGGCCACAGCCGGTCGTAGAGCGACTCCTTCGACGCCGCGGACGGCCAGCTGGCCACGAGAGAGGCCAGGAGATCGAAGGCTTTCGGATTGAGGGCGATGGGGCGGTCGCCGCGCACGACTTCGCGCCGCTCGGTGTCGAGGCTCAGGTCTGCGAAGTTGGCCCGCACCCCTCGATTGTAATTGGTGGGAATTCGGGGGAGATCGGGCAGGACTCACCCGGGGCGCCGGGCCGACGCTGCACTCATGCAGTGGACACTCCTCTTCGCCCTCGCCGCGACCATCGCCTATCCGTTCACGGAGGCGACGCTGCAGCGCGACGACGTCCGCGCGTGCGTGACGCGGCTTGCCGCGATGAGCGGACACGGCCGTTTCGAGTATGAGAGCGCGGCGTTCCTCGTGCTGCGGGAAGACGGGAAGTTCGACTGCGCGGTGTGGCCCTCCGTCAGGGCCTGGCGTCGCGCGACGTGGGCCGGTCCGGTGCCGGATGGAACCGTCGCCGTCATGCACACCCATCCCCGATCGCTCCCCATGCCTTCGGCGCACGACTCCCGCGAGGCCTCGCGCATCGGCATTCCCGTGATCGTGGTGGCCGGCCGTTTCGTCTCGATGGTGGGCAAGAATTCGGCAGGAGAGCGGACGGTTTCCAGCGTCTATACTTCAGGCCCCGATGAAGCCACCGCAGACAGTCTCGCTGACGCCCGGCAAACGGGTTCTCTTCCTGACGAAAGATCCGGAGCTCATCCGTAAGCAGCTCTCGGGAGAGTGCGACCTGGAGATGAAGGATCTGCGCGTCGAGGATCTCCTCGACGACATCAACACCGATGCGATGACTCCGGCCTGGGTCTGCTTCGATCACAAACCGGAGGACATCGCGCGCAACGCGTACGCCGGCCTCATCGTGAACGGGGAGCGGCTGTTCGCTCCCGAAGCTCTTCGCAACGGCAATTTCGAGGTCATCGTGTCGGGGCTGCGCAAAGGCGTCGGCAGCTCGCGCGAGACGGCCACGCAGTGCGAGGTCTACAGCGGGATCAAGATCGCGGTGGCCGAGTCCTTCGCGCCGATTCACGCCGGGAACAACATCAACCAGGGCCTTCTGATGGCCAGCCACCAGATGCTGGCCCGCCTGCAGGCCGGAGAGAGCATCCCGCTCCGCGAGTTCTACGAGAAGCACGACCCGATCACGCAGCTCATCATCCAGTGGGGCGGGCTCTTCCCGTTCGCCAGGGCGCTCGAGCAGGGAAGCATCGCTCTGCCGGTGCCCCACACCGGCCGCCGGCCGATGACGATGGGGGAGAAGATCATCGCCCGTCACATGATGGGCGCGCGTGACGACGCGCGATACGTCAAGCCTGGCGACGCGGTGGTGGTGGAGGTCGACGGCGGCTACTCGCACGAGTTCACCACCGCGCAGGTGCACTATTTTCTCGGGCAGGAGTACGGCCCGGGCTATGACATCAAGAATCCTCAGAAGTTCGCGGTGTTCGAGGATCACCTCATCTATGCGGACGACGTCCCGCGCATGCGGCCGTTCATGGACAAGATCGGCACGCTGCGGGATCTGCAGCGGGAGTTCCAGCGGCACACCGGCTGCCGCGACTTCTCGGCGACCGACAACATCTCGCCCGGCATCTGCCACGAGGTGGCCCGCGAGCTCATCGTCGATCCGGGCGACTTCATCCAGGCCACCGACAGCCATACGTGCATGGGGGGCGTGAACAACGCTCTGGCCTGGGGGGTCGGCTCGACGGAGTATGCCAACCTGGTGCACTCCGGATTCACCACGATCGAGGTATCCGAGTCGATCCGCTTCGAGCTGGTGGGGCAGCTGGCCGAGAACGTCACGGCGAAGGACGTGATGCTCTACATCCTTCTCCAGTACGCCCGCCCCCAGCTGACGCTCGACCGCATCATGGAGTTCACCGGCCCCGGCGTTCGCTCCCTCTCGCTGGACGAGCGCGCCACTCTGGCCAACATGGCCACGGAATGCTCGGCCAGGACCGCAATCGTGGAGGCCGACGAGAAAACGTTTCAGTGGATCGCGTCGATGCGGCCCGGTGCCGCCATCGAGGAGATGCGCGCGCGCGCCGTCTGGCCCGATCCCGACGCGCAATACGCGGGCGGCGTGCATACCATCAACCTGGCCGGGATCCGGCCGATGGTGGCGCATCCCGGCGATCCCGATCACGGCATCGCGTCGGACCCGACCAACGGCGCGTACGTCGACGATCTCGGCGAGGTGAAGATCGACATCGCCTACGCCGGAAGCTGCACCGCCGGGAAGATCGACGATCTCATCTTCTACCACCAGGTGGCCAAGGAAGCCGTCGACGCCGGGCTGCGCGTTGCCGACGGCGTGCAGTTCCTCATTCAGTTCGGCTCGCAGGCCGTCGAGAAGTTCGCGCGCGAGAACGGCCTGGTCGACACGTTCCAACGAGCCGGCGCCATCGTCCTCAACCCAGGCTGCGGCGCATGCATCGGCTGCGGGCCCGGAGTGTCCGAGAGCGGCGAGCAGGTGACCATCAGCGCCATCAACCGCAACTACAAGGGGCGCTCCGGGCCGGGCAAACTCTGGCTGGCCTCTCCGCTGTCGGTGGCCGCCTCGGCCTTCACCGGGTATATCACCGCCTACCGGCCGGGCATGTTCAGCAACCGCCACCAGGTGATCGAGCGCTCGCTCTCCTGACGCGGTGGTGGTCACATACTGACCCTCCTGCCCATCTTTTGCCCCGCCCAAACGCCAGTGCCGGGTTCGTAGTAGACCCACGTTCACCAGGGCCGCCGATCCTCCTGCCCGCATTTTCAGCAAGTTACAAAACTGTAACGCTCCGGCAGCGGTCGTGCTCTCACGGGGCCCGTCACTCGATGACGGAAAGGAGTTTTACCCCCTCCATGAAGAGAACCTCCCTGATGAGTTTGCTGTGCCTGGTGGTCGCCGGCGTGGCGATGGCCGGTGGGAATGGCGAGATCCGGCGGACGGACCGGCCTGTTCCCGATCAATACATTGTCGTGTTCGAAGAGGACGCGGTGCGAGACGTTCCGGAAGCCGCGGCCGAGGTGGCGCGCCTGCACGGGGCGCGTGTGGGGCACGTGTATCAGCGCGCCCTGAAAGGATTCTCGGCCGTGATGTCGGAAGGGCGTGCCCGGGCCATGGCCCGCGATCCGCGCGTTGCCTATGTCGAGGAAGACGGTGAGGTGACCATCACCGCCACCCAAAGCAACGCCACGTGGGGGCTCGATCGGATCGATCAGCGGGATCTGCCACTCAATGGCACGTACACGTACAACTACACAGGGTCGGGCGTGAAGGCGTACATCATCGACACCGGAATCCTGGCTTCGCACGGCGAGTTCGGCGGACGGGTCATCGCCGGATACACGGCCATCAACGACGGTCGCGGGACGAGTGACTGCAACGGGCATGGCACGCACGTGGCGGGAACCGTCGGCGGGTCGACCTACGGTGTGGCCAAGAGTGTGACTCTGGTCCCGGTCCGTGTGCTCAACTGCAACGGGTCGGGGACGAATTCCGGCGTCATCGCCGGCGTGGACTGGGTGACGAGCAACCACGGCGCCGGCCAGCCGGCCGTGGCCAACATGTCGCTGGGGGGCGGGGCCAACTCCTCGCTCGATACGGCGGTCCGCAACTCGATCGCGGACGGCGTGACCTACGCGATCGCGTCCGGCAACAGCAACGCCGACGCCTGCAACTACTCTCCGGCGCGAGTAGGGGAGGCCATCACGGTGAACTCGAGCACCTCGTCGGATGCGCGTTCGTCGTTCTCGAACTGGGGCTCGTGCACCGACATCTTCGCGCCCGGCTCCAGCATCACCTCGGCCTGGTACACGAGCAACACCGCGACGAACACCATCAGCGGCACCTCGATGGCCGCTCCTCACGTGGCCGGCGTGGCCGCGCTCTACCTTCAGTCGAATACGAGCGCGTCCCCGTCGACGGTGTGGGCGGCCATTCGCGACAGCGCGACGCTCAACAAGATCACCAGCGCCGGCAGCGGCTCGCCGAACCGGCTTCTCTATTCGCTCCTCACCTCGGGTGGTGGCGGAGGCGGCGGATCGACGACGCAGCTCTTCTCCAATCCCGGCTTCGAGAGCGGAAACAACGGAGCGTGGACCACGACCTCTTCGGTGATCACGAACTCCACCTCGCGCACTCCGCAGGCGGGATCGTGGTACGCGTGGCTGTGTGGCTATGGCAGCACCCGCACCGACTATGCCTACCAGCAGGTCAGCATTCCGTCCGGCGCCACCGCGGCCACCCTCTCCTTCTACCTCAAGATCGACTCGGCCGAGACGACCACCAGCACTGTCTACGACCGTCTGCGCATCCAGGTTCTCAACTCTTCGGGCAGCGTGCTGGCCACACTGGCCACGTACTCCAATCTGAACAAGAGCACGTCGTACTCGCAGAAGTCGTTCGATCTGCTGCCCTGGAAGGGCCAGACCATCCGCATCCGCTTCTACGCGACCGAGGACAGCATCTATCAGACGTCGTTCCTGGTCGACACAACCGCTCTGAACGTCACGCAATAGACCCGGGTAACCGAATTCGATCGCCCCGCGCGACCCGGCGCGCGGGGCGTTCACGGCTCCTTGTCCGGGCGTATGAAGGAGAAGAGTGATGAGACGTTTCCCGATTCTCGTTCTGGTGCTCCTGATCTCGGTCAGCGCCTATGCGCGTGACGAGAGGTTTCGAAGCTCCGAGAAGAAGATTCCAGGGCAGTACATCGTGGTTCTCAATGACGACGTCGATGACGTACCGGGGCTGGCCGACAATCTGGCCCGCGGGCACGCCGGCGTGCTCGGGCACGTCTACACGAACGCCATCAAGGGGTTCTCCGTGACGATGACCGAGGGGATGGCGCGAGGGCTCTCCAATCACCCTCTGGTGGCGTGGGTCGAAGAGGATGGTGAGGTGTCCATCGATACGACCCAGACCAACGCCACCTGGGGACTGGACCGGATCGACCAGCGCGACCGGCCGCTCAACGGGACATTCGTCTACACACGCACCGGCTCGGGCGTGAAGGCCTACATCATCGACACCGGGATCCGCCGGACGCACACGCAGTTCGGAGGCCGGGCCATTCACGGCTACACCGCCATCAGCGACGGCCGCGGCAGCACTGATTGCAATGGGCATGGAACGCACGTGGCGGGAACCGTGGGCGGCAGCATCCACGGCGTGGCCAAGGGCGTCACTCTGGTCGCTGTGCGCGTGCTGAACTGCAATGGCAGCGGGACGACCTCCGGAGTCATCGCCGGGGTGGACTGGGTGCGGGGCGATCACCCGGCCGGCGCGCCCGCCGTGGCCAACATGAGTCTGGGCGGCAGCGCATCCTCTTCGCTGGATACGGCGGTCAACAACTGCATCAACGACGGGGTGACGTTCTCGGTCGCCGCCGGCAACAGCAACGCCAACGCCTGCAACTATTCGCCGGCGCGCGTCGGCGCGGCCATCACGGTCGGCTCGACGACCAGCAGCGACTCGCGCTCGTCATTCTCGAACTACGGCTCCTGCCTCGATCTCTTCGCTCCCGGCTCGAGCATCACTTCGGCCTGGTATACGAGCGACACGGCCACGAACACGATCAGCGGAACATCGATGGCCGCCCCGCACGTAGCGGGCGTGGCCGCTCTGTACCTGCAGGGGAACAAGAGCGCGTCGCCGTCCACCGTGCGAAACGCTCTGGTCAACAACTCCACGACGGGCAGGCTGACGAGTATCGGCAGCAATTCGCCCAACCGTCTGCTGTACACGAACTATTAGGCATCGAGTGAGCGCCGGTGTCGTTACCGGCGCATCGATTCAACTGCAGTCAACGTCAGTCGAAAGAAGGGAGAGAGATCGCAAATGAAGAAACCAGCCCTCGTCGTCGTGATGCTGTTGCTGTCAGTCACTGTTTACGCCGGCAACGGCGAGGTCCAGAAGGCGGAACGGCCCATTCCGGGTCAGTACATCGTCGTGCTCAACGATGGCGCCGAAGACGGGCCCGGTCTGGCCCGGCGATACGCCGCGGTCATCGACCGGACGTACTCGAGCGCGCTGAAGGGGTTCTCGGCGCGGATGACCGAAGGGATGGCCCGCGCGCTGGCGCGGGACCCGAACGTGGCCCTGGTCGAGGAAGACGGCGAGATCTCGCTCTTCACCACGCAGAGCAATGCCACCTGGGGCCTCGATCGCATCGATCAGCGGGCCCTTCCACTCTCCGGTACATACACGTACAACAACACCGGTTCCGGCGTCAGGGCGTACATCATCGACACCGGGATTCACTTCTCGCACACCGACTTCGGTGGCCGGGCCGTCTCCGGCTTCGACGCCGTCGACGGCGGCAGCGCCGACGATTGCAACGGCCACGGCACGCACGTCGCCGGAACGGTCGGCGGGACCACCTGGGGAGTGGCCAAGAGTGCCACTCTGGTGGCCGTTCGCGTGCTCAGTTGCAGCGGCAGCGGGACGACTTCCGGCGTCATCGCCGGCGTGGACTGGGTCACGGCGAACCACGTCAAGCCAGCCGTGGCCAACATGAGCCTCGGCGGCGGCGCCTCCACCTCGCTCGATACGGCCGTAAAGAACTCCATCGCCGCCGGAGTCTCCTACGCGGTGGCTGCCGGAAACGGCAATCAGGGCGGGCGGGCCCAGGATGCCTGCAAATACTCACCGGCCCGAGTGCCCGAGGCCATGACCATCGGCGCGACCGACAAGACCGACAAGAAGGCGTCGTGGTCCAACTACGGCAACTGCGTGGACTGGTTCGCACCGGGCGTCGGAATCACCTCGGCCTGGTACACGAGCAACACCGCCACGAGCACCATCAGCGGCACCTCGATGGCCGCGCCGCACGTGGCGGGAGTGGCCGCGCTCTATCTGCAGAGCAATCCCGGCGCGAGCGCTCAGCAGGTCCGCGACGCGCTCTATGCGAACACCACCAAGGGCATCGTGACCAGCTCCAGCACCTCCAACAATCATCTGCTGTTCACCAACTACTAAAGACGAGCCGGTCTTTCTGATCGCTGGCTTGACGGCCGCGATCCGGCGAGATACGTTTGTTCTAGTATCAGGACTTATTTGTACTAGAACATATGACCAAACTGCAGACTGAACGCACCACCGTCCGCCGTCTCCCCAAACGCGGCGCCTACGACCGCGCCACCGTCACGTCCATCCTGGACGAAGCGTTGATCTGTCACGTCGGATTCGTCGTCGCCGGCCAGCCGATGGTCATCCCCACGATCCACACTCGCATCGGCCATACGCTGTACTTTCACGGCTCCGTCGCCAGCCGGATGCTGCGCTCGCTGCGCGAAGGCGTGGAGGCCTGCGTCACGGTGACGATCCTCGACGGCCTGGTCCTGGCCCGATCCGCGTTCCATCACTCCATGAACTACCGCTCCGTCGTCGTCCTGGGAGAGGCGCGCGAGGTCGTCGATCGCGACGAAAAAGTGCGCGCTCTGACCGCGCTCGTCGAGCACGTCGTTCCAGGACGGTCGGCGGACGCGCGCGGGCCAAACGAGGCGGAGATCAAAGCGACACTCGTCCTGGCCATGGAGATCAGCGAGGCGTCGGCGAAGATCCGCACCGGTGGGCCGGTCGACGACGAAGAGGACTACGCGCTGCCGGTGTGGGCGGGCGTCCTGCCGCTGCAGCTCACGCCAGCGGCGCCGCTCCCCGATGAGCGCTTGGGGGAGGGTGTCGCCGTGCCCGGGTATCTGAGGCCTTACACGCGGTAACCGGACACGCGGCAACCGG
>DATKCA010000043.1:0-2751 GCA_035544675.1 Thermoanaerobaculia bacterium
CCCGCGACCAGGGCGAGCGCGAGGAGCCACAACAGCGCGGCCAGAATCCGTTGCCCGAACCTGCGGCGCTTCGGCGGTGGCGGTGGTGCAGCGGAGTACTGCAGACCTCGAAGCGGTAACTTGCGGCCGCATGTCCTGCACACTCCGCCGCCGGATGGATTCCGCGTCCTGCAGTATCCGCAGACGACCTCGGGCGACGGTTGTCCCGGTCTTCCGGACGAGGAGAGAAGATCGCTGCCGCAGAAGCGGCATTTGATTGCCTCATCCTGAATGGATTCAGCACAGAAGGGACACTTCTTCACGTCTGGCAATATACCGAACGCCGCGAATGCGGGCGCACCCGCCCGCAGCCTGAGACTGCTTTCGATGGAGAAGCGTCCCGGAGACATGGTCTGGTCGCGGACGGTTCGACGCGCGAGGTCGAGTTCAAGAAAGGCGTGCAATGGGCGGGCGCGGTCACGCATTCGCACGTGGCCCTCACAGACAACGGCGTGTGCTGGTCATCGAACTGAAGAAGCGCTGACGGCCGCATTTTCGCCACTTCTGCATTGTCGGCGTAGAAGGTGGTAGCCGTGGCATCCGGCGTTCCGGTCGTCATCGGTCCGGCGCCGGCAATCTCGTCGGCGGTGTGATCGGAGAAGAGGAGAACGATGCGGTCGAAATCGTCGGCAAAGACCTCCAGATTCTTCTGATTCGACACCAGCGCCAGATGCCGCCGCTCGGCCTCGGCGGAGGGCCGCAGCTCGAAGCTTCCCTTGCCGAGGAATACCGCACCCCAGGTGCGATCACCGAGAGGTGCGAGGAGATGGAACGTTCCCGACTGGAAGTGGATCCGGTAGACATCCCGCGTGAGCGTGAAGTCCTGTACGGCCACTACGCGCCCATCGGGCCGCGCCGCCCGCATGGCCTTTTCACATGCTGACGATGTGGAGGATGTTGCCGTCCGGATCCTTGAGCCACGCTCCTTTGAAGCTGCCGGCAATGTGCAGATCGCCCTGTCGCGTGAGCCCGGGTAGATCGTAATGCTCGAACTTCACTCCTTTCGTGCTCAGCGCAAGGACGACCGGCTCCGCATCGGGAACGACCCACGTCGCCGACGTGGCCTGATTGGTTCCGGCGAACCTCGACTGGTAGACGATGACAGTCGACCGGCCGCTCCGGAAGCTCATCACTCCGGGCTCGTCGTTGCCGGCCGGTTTCAGGCCGAGCGTCTCTTCATAGAATTTCCCGGCCGTCGTCAGATCCTTGACGGCGATGGTCGCCAGTACGTCCGAATCACTCAGCATGGTTCGGCCTCCTGCAGATTCATGCATTGAGCCAACAGGAGGTCGCAAATCCCGATCACCGCGATTCCGTCCGGCGCGCCAGCCACACGAACGGTGCGGCCAGCACCTGCAGCGCGGCGGCGCCGGCATAGGACATCGGATAACCCCACACGTCCGCTGCCCGGCCCAGGATCGGCTGGATGACCACGCCACCGCTCGAGCCCATGAGTGAGTCGAACGACAGGACCGTGGCGCGGTGCTCGGAAGGGATCAGATCGTTCACGTACGCCTGCCGCACCGGCATCACCATGGCGAACGCCAGTCCCCACAACGTGAAGAAAGCGATGGCGGTCCAGAACTGCTGGAGGAGAACCACCGATGCCAACACCACAGCGCTGACGACAACCGCCGCCAGCAGCACCGAGGTACGGCGCCTGAAGATTCGCGACAGGTGGGGCACGAGCAGTCCGCCGATGATCTGCGCTCCGCCGACGATCGCCGCCGCCAGACCGGCGATCCAGTACGCCTCGGGGTTTCCATACAACTGCAGCAGGAACGGCTGCATCGCGTAGAACGCGTAGATCGAGACACCGTCGGTGAAGATGTTGGCCAGCATCACCCAGCGCACCGGCGGATTGCCGAGGCCGTACCGCACCGAGGCGCTCAACACGCGCTTGACGCTCGTCTCCTGCGGAGTGAAGCCGGTGTCGCGCATGAGGATGAACGCCAGCACAAAGCTCAGAACGAGGGCGATGGTGCGCAGAAGGTAGGGGATGCCGAGGTTCGTGAACTGCGCGATCACCCCGCCCGCGACGGCCCCGCCGAGCATGGCCACGCCTTCCACGATCTCGCCCTTCGCGAACACCAACTCGAGGCGGCCCTCATAACCGGTCGCTTTCAGCGCGTCGACGAGCCAGGCCTGCACGGCTCCCGAGAAAAAGGTGAAGCCGAGACCCAGGATTCCGGATGTGACCGCCCATGCCCAGAAGGGGCCCTCGATCCGCCACATCCATAAATAGAGGAGTGTCGAGACCGTGAGGGTCGCCGTTCCGACGAGGTAGGAGAGGCGGCGCCCGCGGGTGTCGGCCAGGACCCCGGTCGGGATCTCGAAGAGAACCAGTCCGGCGGTGAAGAACGCGTTCGCCGCGAATGCCTGAGCGTTGCTCAGGCCGGCGTCGAGAAGGAACAGCGTGTTGATTCCCCAGATGAGCGACGCCGCCAGCGTGTGCAGCAGGAGCAGGACCAGATAGATTCGCTGGATCGCCTGCCAGGTACCGCGCATCGCTGGCCGGCGATTCTATCCGGGGAGGCCTACTTCTTCCGCGACGACTTCGAGGTCCTCTTTCGCGGCACTTTGGCGCCCTTCTCCCGCGCTTCGGACAAGCCGATGGCGATGGCCTGTTCGCGGCTCTTCACCTTCCTGCCGGAGCCACTCTTCAGTGTCCCTTTCTTCCGCCGCCGCATCGCACTCTCGACATGTTTCTGG
>DATKCA010000044.1:0-27913 GCA_035544675.1 Thermoanaerobaculia bacterium
TTTTCGAAGGTCCTCTCGACCTGACCACGCAGCTCTTCCGCGTCAACGCCGACGGCAGTGGCTTTCAGAATCTGTCGAAGATCGCCGGTCTCGCCGCGAACGCCGACTTCGACCTCGTGCGCGGGCGCGCCGCGTTCACGCAGCAGACGCTGACCACGCCGCCTGAGCTGCACGTCGCCGATCTGAATCGCTTCGCGTCGCGCCGCGTCACCTCGCACAACGCCGAATACAACGGCCGCGCGCTCGGAGAGACGCGCGTCATCCGATGGAAGAATCCGAAGGATGGCCTCCAGATCGAAGGGCTGCTGACGCTGCCGCTGGACTACGTGGCCGGGCGGCGCTATCCGCTCCTCACGTTCGTCCACGGCGGTCCGGCCTCCCGCTTCGACCTCGGGTTCCTCGGATACCTGGGATCCATCTATCCGCCGCACGTTCTGGCGTCGAAGGGCTTCGCGGTGCTGCGTCCGAATCCGCGCGGGACGGGCGGCTACGGCGAGCGTTTCCGCCAGGCCAATCGCAACGACTGGGGTGGGATGGACTGGATCGACATCAACGCCGGCATCGACGCGATGATCGAGCAGGGCATCGCCGATCCCGATCGGCTCGGCCTCATGGGCTGGAGTTACGGCGGTTTCATCGCCTCGTGGGCCCTCGGGCATTCCGATCGGTTCAAGGCGGTGAGCGTCGGTGCGCCGGTGGTCGATCTGCTCAGCTTTCACGGCACGACGGACATCCGCGACTTCATCAGGTTCTATTTCCCGCCGCTGTCGCTCGAGGAGATTCGGGCCCGCAGCCCGCTGTGGCACCTCCGGCCGACGAAGGCGGTGGTGCTGATCCAGCACGGGGAGGCGGACGACCGCGTGCCGCTGTCGCAGGGCACGATGCTCTATCGGCGGCTGGAGGAGCTGGGCGCCGACGTCACCATGGTCACGTACCCGCGCACGCCGCACACGCCGCGCGAGCCGCGGCTGCGGATCGACGCGGGGCGGCGCAACGTCGAGCTGTTCACGCGTGTGATTGGGTCAGGTCCAGGATCGTGATCTTCTGCCAGACCTTGCGCGACAGCTCGTTGGTCAGGGTCTCGATGTCGTTGACGGCTTCCAGCACGACGGGGTCCTGGAGGTCCTGGGCGTGCAGCGCGGCCAGCTTGCTGACGAGCGAGAGCAGCTCGGTGCAGTACTCGAGGTAGCGCGTCAGCTCGCCGCGGGTGAGCGCGCGGACCGGCGAGGACTCTGTGTCGGCCACGCGGTGCAGGATGTGCTCGGGGTCCTTGGTGAGCTGGTGCATGTCGACGATGTGCGCCAGGCTGCGGAAGCGGTGCAGCATGCGCAGCGCCTTGCGTCGCTTGAACCGCGTCTCCAGCGAGGTCAGGAAGAACACCGCCAGCGAGAACAGGATCAGCTCGTTGATTGCCGCGTCGACGCCCTGCAGGATCTCGGGCAGGCTGCGCGTCTCGCCGTCCGCGATCTGAACGAACGACACCGCGATCCAGATCGTCAGCGTGATGAGCGAGACGAGCGCGACGATCGTCGTGACGCGAATCCACCAGATCGGCCGGCGGAGCTGGGCGATGATCCTGTCATTCTCCAGAGCCAGACGTGTCAGCTCCGCCGCGACGTGTCTCAGGCCGGAGTGCGGAAAACGCTCGAGGATTCGCTGCTCGAGCGTCTCGATGGTCGTCCGGATCGGCGCCGGGTCGAGTTTGCTGTAGCTCACATGCGAAGTGTAAGGGCAACGGTCATCACCAGCCCGATGACGACGACGGTGATGCGCACGAAGCGGCGGCCCAGGCGCTGAGCGAGTCTGGCGCCGTAGTAGCCGCCGGCGATGGAGCCGGCCGCCATCACGCCGACGTCGCTCCAGACCACGGCGTCCGCCATCACGAAGTAGATCGCCGCCACGCCGTTGATGCAGATCGCCAGGAGGTTCTTGAGGCCGTTCATCTGGTGCATGTCGGTCATGCCGATGAGGCCGAGGGCGGCCAGCATCAGGATTCCCATGCCCGCGCCGAAGTAGCCGCCGTACATCCCGACCAGCAGTTGAAACACGAAGACGCACGCGACCCAGCCGCGCGTCGGGTTTTCGTGTGCGCGCGCGATCACGCCCAGTCTCCCCGTGATCATCTCCTGCGCCGCCAGCAGCAGCGTGGCCCCGAGGATCAGCAGGGGCACGAGGCGGTCGAAGACCGCGCCGGGTGTGCGCAGCAGCAGGAGCGCGCCGGCGATCCCGCCGATCAGCGAGGGCACCATCAGCATCAGCAGCCATCGTCGCACCGACGCGAGGTCGCGGCGGAAGCCGAACGCGCCGGCCAGCGATGCCGGCCAGATGGCCACCGTGTTGGTGGCGTTGGCGATGATGGGATCACGTCCGAGCCAGAGCAGGGTGGGGAACGTGATCAGCGTTCCGCCGCCCGCAATCGAGTTGATGGCGCCGGCCAGAATGCTGGCGATGACGATGACGACTGTCTCGACCACTGCAGCGCGAACGATATACTCGCGGCGTGACGAGGCCGGCTCTTCTTGCAGTCGCGTTCTCGCCGAGGGCGGCGATGCGAAGGCTGCTCGACCGCGGCCCGTCGAGACGCCGGGAGATCATGGCCCTCGTTCTCGCCGCGTTCCTCTCATCCGTCGCCAAAGACGTCAGAACGGTCGAACTGGACCAGCCCGCGGTCTGGCTGGTGCCGGTCACGATTGCCCTGTCGGCGCTGGCCGCCGTCGGCGTCTTCTACCTCTTTGCGTGGGGCGCGGCGTTTGCGGGCCGTCTCGTCGACGGAACGGGCACCGCCGCGCAGATCCGCACGGCGCTGGCCTGGGGGTTCGCGCCGCTCATCCTGGCGCTGCTGTACCGGCTGCCGATGATGTTCCTCGCTCCGCGCAAGGTCGTGTTTCGGGCCGCCGATTTCACCGCCAGCACGCCGCCGCTTCTGATCGTGGGCGTGCTCGATCTGCTCGTGCTGGTCTGGTACCTGATCGTGGGCGGCATCACGCTGTCGGAAGCGCAGGGGGTCTCGTCGTGGGCCGGCCTGGGCAACCTGCTGCTGGCGTGGATCCTGCCGTTCGTGTCGATCGGCGCGGTGGTTCTCGCCGCCGTGCTGACCCCCTACTTCAACCCTTCGGCGACGTAGAGGTCGCTCGTGGTGCGGAGGGCGTTGTAGGCGTACGCCGCGGCGTCGGTGGTCATGAATACAGGCGCGATCTTGTACACGCCGGCCGGATCGCTGGGCGCGAACTCCCTCCACAGCTGGCGCGCGCCAGTGGCCAGCGTCACGCGGAACACGCGGGCGGGGAGGGCGGTGGGGCTGTAGACGTAGATGGCGCTGCCGTCGCCACTCCACTGAATCGGCACCTCGCCCTTCTCCACGCCGCCGACGATGACCGTTCGCGCCGAGCCGTCCGTGGCGTACAACGCGATCGTCTCTTCCGCGGTCATCCCCGCCACGAACTTCCCGTCCGGCGATACCGCGAACGGCCTCACCGAGCCGCCCCAGATGTTCTCCGGCGACAGCGGCTTCACGGTCTCGTCGAGCGTGTCCAGCAGCAGCAGCCTGTAGCTCTCGTTCGGCAGCGCACCGCCGATGACGGCGCGGCGCGAGTCGGGCAGCCACGCCGCCCCGACATCGAATGCCCCGGCCACCTGCAGCTCACGCCCCTCACCGCTGCCGGTCGGCATCAGCACGAGTTTCGCGCCGGCGTGCGTCAGCACCCAGCGACCGTCCGGCGACAGCCCGTCGCCGTAGCCTTCACCGATCCGGATCGGCGCCGGCTCATCCATCCGCCGCAGGTAGATCGAGCTCCTGTCGCCGCCTCCCTCCCGCGTCTCGTTGAAGAGCAGCGAGCGTCCGTCAGGCGAGAGGTCGGCCAGCACGGACCAGTCGAGCCACGACATGTCGCGCTCGGCCGGCTCGCCGGGCGGCTGATAGAGAAGGGCCGCTCGCCACATCCCGTTCGAGAGGAGGACGCGGCCCGCGCGCGAGATGTCGAACAGCTTCATCGATCCTGTCAGCCGGTCCACGAGCCGCGGCTCGCCTTCGAGCGGCACCGCGTACAGCGACGGCGGCGCGCCGGTGCTCGTCCCGGTGATCCAGATCTCCTCTCCATCCGACGACCAGGCCAGCCCGGTCGCGCCGTTGGACCAGCCGCGGGCGATGGCTTCCGGCGTCGCCGTTGTGGCGAGAACGACGACGTCGTTCTCGCCGCCGTGGGGCTCGATGAAGGCGACGCGGCTTCCGTCCGGCGACACACGGATGTCGCGGAGATAGTGAGGCGTCGAGTAACGGACTGTCCCGATCGGATACTCGATGCGATGCTGGTTCCCCGCCACGCGGATGATCGCCAGCTCCGCTCCATCGGAAGACCAGTCGGCCTGCAGCACGTTGTCCGCGACCTCTCGCGGCATCCCGCCGGCGAGCGGCACGCGCGCCAACGTCCCGATACCCGTGATCCGGTTGCGCCGCAGCAAGACGGCCAGCTCGGTCGATGGCGACACCGCCAGCACATCGGCGTCGGCGATGCCGAGAGGACGCGCCTCGGGACTCTGCCGGCTGGCGACGTAGATCTCCGACGACGGCGCGCCATCCCATGCCGCGCTGTACACGATCGTGTCGCCGTCCGGCGTGAACCGCGCGCTGCGCACTTCGCCGCGGCGGAACGTGATGCGCCGGAACGAGGCCTCCGTGCTCGACGTGTGCATTCGATCCGCCAGATACCATCCCGCGAACCCCGCGCCGCCGATCGACACGAGATAGAGAAGCATCAGCAGCACCGGTGACACGCGACGCGCCTTCGGCCTGGCCATCACCGCCGTCTTGGGCCGGGCCGCGCCGGACGTGCGCGCGGCGGCGGGCTGCTGCGCCGTTCGGGGGAGGGCGGCCGTCGTCGCGCCGGTCGTGGTCACGGGCAACGGCTGTCGCGCCGTCACCGCCGCGGCACGCGCCGCGGTGGGCGTCTGCGCCGTCGGCTCGGCAACCTGAACCGGCGCCGGTCCGGAGAACGCTGCGCTCTGCGACACGCTCGACAGCGTGTCGAGGTTGAACGCCAGATCTCGCGCCGACTGAAAGCGCTGCTCGCGGTCCTTCTCCAGGCATCGCTTCACCAGGCGGTCCAGCGTGGAGGGGATGTTCGGATGCGTGTCCGCCAGCTCCGGCGGCTCTTCCTTCAGGATCGCGCTGAGCGTCTCGATCGACGAGCTCCGCTTGAACGCGCGCGAGCCGCTCAGCATCTCGTAGAGGATCGCGCCGAACGCGAAGATGTCCGAGCGGTGGTCGACCGGCTCGCCGCGGACCTGCTCGGGCGACATGTAGCCCACCGTGCCGAGGACCATGCCCGGCTCCGTCGCCGTGGCGTGAAAGGCCGGCCCTTCCGAACTCGCCGTGGCACTGAGCTTGGCGATGCCGAAGTCGAGGATCTTCACGCGGCCCTCGCGCGTGAGGAAGATGTTGTCCGGCTTCAGATCGCGGTGAACGATTCCCTTGTCGTGCGCGGCAGAAAGCCCCTGCGCCATCTGCAGCGACGCTTCGACGGCCTTGCGCGGGGTCATCGCGCCGCGGTTCAGCCTCTCCCGAAGCGTCTCTCCCTCGAGCAGCTCCGACACCAGGAACGGCGCGCCCTCCGAGCTGCCCACGTCGTAAATCGTGAGCAGGTTGGGATGATTGAGCATCCCGGTCGCTCGCGCTTCCTGTTCGAAACGCGCCAGCCGCTCCTTGTCGCTCATGGTCACGGCGGTGAGCACCTTGACCGCGACGTCGCGCCCCAGGCGCGTGTCTTTGGCGCGATAGACGGCGCCCATGCCACCTTCGCCGATCAATCCGACGATGCGATACGGACCCAGCATCGCGTTTTCGCCAAGCGGCACCTGTTCATGATACGAGACGAAGGCCCCGGGCCTTGAGGCGGTGACGCGTTCTCCCGCGGCCCGACGGCCCGGAAGCCCGGGCTTTCCATCAGCGTGCTATAACTGCCGCCCCTTGCTGCTCCGAACCTGGGCCATCGTTGCTGCGATCGCGGCCGGAGTGTTCCTCGGATCGACCCCGCTCATTGACACCGACGAAGGCCGTAACGCCGAGGTGGCGCGGGAGATGGCCGTGACGAACGACTATCTGGTGCCGCGGCTGAACGGCCTTCCTTATCTCGACAAACCGCTCGTCTACTTCGCCGCCCAGGCGGCGCTGATGGAGATCCTGGGGCCCACCGAGCTGGCGGCGCGCCTTCCGGCCTACCTCTTCACGCTCGCCACGGCGGCCGTTCTGTTCTGGTTTGCGCGCAGGCGCATGGATGAGGAGCGGGCCCTCGTCGCGGTCATCGCATATCTGTCGATGCCGCTGACGCTGGCATTCGCCCGCATCGTGATCTTCGACAGCGCCCTTGCCTTCTTCATCACCGTGGCGATCGTGGCGCTGCACGAAGCGGTGGAGGGTCGCGACAAGCGCTGGACGCTGCTGGCCTGGGTGGCCATGGCGCTGGGCGTGTTGACGAAGGGGCCGGTCGCCCTCGTGCTGCCGCTGTTCGTGGCCATTCCGTATGCGCTCTGGCGGCGGGCCTTCGTCGCCCTCTGGAGCATCGGCGGCCTGATCGCGTTCGTCGCGCTCATCGCGCCGTGGGTCTGGGCGGTCTCGCGCGTCGTTCCCGAGTTTCTGGAGTACGTCGTGGTCACCGAGACCGCGCAGCGCCTGACGACGGACGACCTCCAGCGCACCGGGCCCCCCTGGTTCTTCCTGCCGTACGTCGTGGCCGGAGCGCTGCCGTGGTCGCTGGCCGCGCTGGCGAGCTGGCGGGGACTGAGGTCGCGCCAGCCGTTGAACGTCTTCGCGCTGCTATGGATCCTCGTGCCGCTGGCCTTCTTCTCGCTGTCGCAGTCGAAGCAGCCGCAATACATTCTTCCGCTCATGCCGGGCGTGGCGCTCCTGGTGGGTCACCTCGGGCCGTCCGTGAGACTGCGGCCGGCGGCCTTCGTCTTCGGGCTCTTCGGAGTGATCCTGCTCGTCGGGCTGGTCATCCCTGGACTCAGCGGCAGGATGAAACCCGAAATCGAGTCTCCCACCAGGACCTTCGCCCTGGTCCTGGGCGTGATGACGGTTGCCTGCGGGCTGGTGGCCGGGATCGTGAAGCGCCGCGATGCGGCACTGATCTCGCTGTCTCTGCCGCTCGTGCTCATGCCCATCACGGTCCATCCGACGCTGACGGCGATCGCCGAGCGGAGGTCCACGCGCGGCTTCGTCGCCGAGCTCAGGCCGCACCTGGCGCCCGGCACGGAGATCATCGGTGTCAAGGCGTACACCGGCTCGCTGGGGTTCTATCTCCGGCGTACGATCGTCCTGGCCAGCGATGACGCCTCCGAGCTGACGAGCAACTATCTATTGAGGAGCTACGAGAAATTCAGCGGGCCCCGCGGTCCTCTGCGTCCGCTGTCCTGGTTCCGGGCCAACGTGGAAGAGTGCTGCGCGCGGCGTGTGTACATCGTCCGCACTCAGGCCCTCGAGCTGCAGGCTGAGATCGAGAGTCGTGGCATGAAGCGGATCGCCAGCGACGCCCGGCACATTGCCTATGGCCCGTGGTACGGGAGGGCTTCGCCGTAGG
This sequence comes from Thermoanaerobaculia bacterium, assembly GCA_035544675.1. Lineage (GTDB taxonomy): Bacteria > Acidobacteriota > Thermoanaerobaculia > Gp7-AA8 > Gp7-AA8 > DATKCA01. The sequence continues at coordinate 7,572 of DATKCA010000044.1, forward strand.
CCTCGGGCCTCAGGCCTCAGGCCTCGGGAGCTCACGCGCTCTCCCGGCCTCCTGAGGCCCGAGGCCCGGGGCCCGAGGCCCCTTATGTGCGGCATCTACGGAATCGTCTCCGGAAACGGCGCGGCGCTTCATCATCCCGAGATCCTCGACTCGATGGGGGAGGCGCTCCGTCATCGCGGGCCCGACGGCCGCGCGTTCCTGCGCAACGCAGCGGCGGCGATCGGAACGGAGCGGCTGCGCATCATCGACCTGCACGAGCGCGCCGATCAGCCGTTCTCTTCTCCGGGCCAGGAGGTCTGGCTGGAGTGCAACGGCGAGATCTACAACGCCGCCGAGATCCGCGCGAGATACCGCGACTATCCGTACCGGTCGCACTCCGACGTCGAGACGATCCTGCCGCTCTATCTCGACAGGGGAGTCGATGCCATCGGGGAGCTCGACGGCATGTTCGGGCTGGCCATCCGCGACAACCGCGACGGCTCCCTCATTCTGGCTCGCGACCGCGCCGGCGAGAAGCCGCTCTTCTACGCGCGCATCGGACACGAGCTCGCGTTTGCGTCGGAGCTGCAGAGCGTGCTGCGGCATCCCTCTGTCTCGCGCCAGGTCGACCCTCTGGCCATCGAGCATTACCTGCGCCTCGGCTACGTGCCGGAGCCGCTGACGATGTTCGCGGCGGTGCGGCGGGTTCCCGCGGGGGCGTACATGCATCTCACGCGCGGCGGCGAGAAGATCGTCCGTTACTGGGACCCGGACGACGTTCGCATCGCGCCGCGGTCGCCGGGTGACGCCATCGCGGAGACGCGCCGGCTGATCGAGGCGGCCGTGACCAAACAGGTGATGTCGGACGTGCCGGTGGGCGTGTTCGTGTCCGGCGGGCTCGACTCGTCGATCCTCGCGGCGCTGGCGTCGAAGGCCATCGGCGTGGACAAGGTGCACACGTTTTCGGCCCGGTTCACGGACGCCTCGTACGACGAGAGCGAGGTGGCCGCGCGGGTTGCGGCGAAGATGAGGACGCGCCTCGTCCCGGTGCCCACGGACGAAGCGGCGCTGATGGAGGCTCTGCAGCGGATCACGCGCGGCGTGGCCGAGCCGATCGCCGATCCGGCCATCCTGCCGACGTATCTGCTGGCGCGCGCGGCGCGCCAGCACGTCAAGGTGATCCTCAGCGGCGAAGGCGCCGACGAGCTGTTCGGCGGCTATCCCACCTACATCGGCCACAAGCTTGCGCCGATGTACATGCGGCTTCCCCGCGCGCTCCGCAACGCATTGGCGGGCGGCATCCGCCGCCTGCCTTCGTCGGGGAAAAAGGTCACGCTCGAGTTCCTGCTCAAGCGGTTCGTCGCAGACGCGGAGCGGCCGTGGATCGAGCGGCATCTGGCGTGGTTCGGGACCGGGCTCTCGCGCCAGGCCCCTGGCTCGCCGTTCCCGCAGCCCGCGCTCGATCCGCCCGCGGGAGCCATGCTGCTCGACTACCGCAGCTACCTTCGCGACAACCTGCTGGTGAAAGTCGATCGCGCCACGATGCTCTGTTCGGTGGAGGCGCGCGCGCCGTTCCTCGACCGCGACGTCACCGCCTTCGCGCTGTCTCTGCCCGCAGAGCTGCGCGTGCGCGGCTTCACGACGAAGTGGGTACTGAAGAAGGCGGCCGAGAAGTGGCTGCCCCGCGAGGTGATCTACCGCCGCAAGCGCGGCCTGTCCGTACCGGTGGCCTGGTGGCTCAATCGCGGGCTTCGCGGCGAAGCCGACCGGCTGTTGTCCGAGGAGGCGTTGCGGCGGGGGGGAGTCATCGATGTGGCGCTGGTGCGCGCGCTGCTTCTGCAGCATCGATCCGGTGCTGCGAATCACGCCCGCCCATTGTGGGCGGTGCTCATGCTGCAGTACTGGATGGAGTCCTTCGGCAAATGACCGAAACAACGATGGCCATCGTCCTTCCGGCACTGGCGCTCGTGCTGCTCGTCGCCGTGCTGCTGTTCACCTCACGCCGGTCGCGCCGCCAGAACAGCGTGCTTGCCGACATTGCGGAAGAATGGGGCTGGACGGAGGTACGGCTGTCGTCGTTCATCCGCGTCAGGGTGGAGGGATTGCATAACGGCATAGCCGTGTCGATGACCAGGAAGCCACGGAACAGATCGCTGCCGGAGAGGCTGACGACGTTCATGGCCGCACCGGCGCGCGGCCGGATGATCGTGACGCGGCATTTTGCCGGCTTTCTCAGCAACCGCCCCTGGTTCGGCCCGCCGATCGTCGATCATCCTGAACTGTGGGTCCGTACGGGCGAGCGGATGATGGCGCGACGGCTCTTCGACGATCCGGGGCTGACCGCCCTCGTGAAAGAGAATCTCATTACCAGAGGCGACGAGCTGCGCGTCGACGGGCGCGGCATCCGGATCCATCGCGAACTGGACCGCTCGCTGTGGGGATTCGACGAAGCGGCGATCCGAAAGGCTGCCCGGGAGGAGTGGGACCTCGTGACGGCGATGTCCCGGATGTAGCCGCCGCTACATCCGCAGCCGCAGCTGCGGAGTCGTGCGCGCTTCGAAGAACGAGCGGATCTCGCTGGCGGCCCTCTTCGTGATCAGCTCTCGCGGCGAATCCTCGTACCACTCCGCCGGGAAGTAACGCGTGTACGCCTCCTGCGTGAAGCGGCGGCAGAAGAGAGCGATGACGCCGATGTCGGTCTCGCTGCGGATGACGCGGCCGGCCGACTGGACGACGCGGGTCATCCCCGGGATCAGATACGCGAATTCGAATCCGCTTCCATACTGCTCGTCGTAGTAGCGCTTGAGCAGCTCCTGCTCGAAGCTCACCGACGGCAGCGCGGGGCCGACGACCATGACGCCGGAGAGCATGTCGCCCTCGTAGTCGATCCCTTCGGCGTACATCCCGCCGGAGACGGCCATGATGAGGTTCCCGCGGCGCGGTTTCTGGCGAAGGATGTCCAGCACGGCGTTGCGCTCGTAGTCGGTCATGTCGGTGCGCTGCACGATGACGTGCTTGTCCGTGGGCGGCATGCGCTCGGCGACCTCGCGCAGGAACACGTAGCTGGGAAACAGCGCCAGGTAGTTCCCGCTGCTCGACTCGGCGATCTCCGCGACCATCTGGCCGATGCGGTCGTAGTGGTTCGCGCGCTGCTTGAACGTCGTGTCGACGTCGGGAACGACCAGGATCTTGCGGTTGTCCCTGGGGAACGGAGAGGGGAGCGACAGCTCCGCCACGCGCTGGCGCGGGAAGCCGAGCGTCTTCCTGTAGAAATCGAACGGCTCCAGCGTCGCCGACTGCGCCACGACCGCATGGGCCGAGTCGAAGACCCGGCCCAGGAACTTCGAGGGGTCTTTGCAGAAGACTTTGAGGGCCAGGCCTTCCGCCGTCTTCTCGATGATGTGCGCGAACTCGTCGCCCTCTTCGCTGAGCAGGTTCGTGAACTTCACCAGCTTGAAGTAGAAGTCGATGAGCGGATCGTCCTCCTCGGCGATGCGGTTCTCGATCTTCCAGCCGATGTAGTCGAGGACGATGCGCTCCCACTCCACGCGCTGCTCCAGGAACAGCTCGCGGTTCGGCTCGCAGAGCCTCGGTGGAGCGCCGCCGTTCCCGCCGGCGCGCGCCGGTGAGGACACCGGCGCTCCGAAGTCATCGTTCTCCTCGGCGTTCCAGAGCTCGGTGAAGTGATCCTCCAGGATCGCCAGCAGCTCCTCCCAGCCCTCCACCCAGCAGTTGCGCGAGGCCATGTGAGTGCGGATGGCGGTGAAGCTCGCCGCGCGAATCTCCGGCGAGTAGTAGCCGCGGCCGCGGTCGACGAGGTTGTGCGCCTCGTCGACCACCAGCACGCAGTCTCCGAAGTCGTTGTCCTGCTGGTACGCCTTGAGGCCGACGTACGGGTCGAAGATGTAGTTGTAGTCGCACACGATCACGTCGGCCTCTTCGATCAGCTCCAGCGAGACCTCGAACGGGCAGACCTCGTTCGCCTGCGCCATTTCGAACGTGACCTCGGGATCGAAGTAGCTGTAGCTGGTCACGAGCTGTGAGAGGAGCCCGCTCTTCTCCATCTTGTCGGAATAGCGGGCCGCGAACGGGCAGAAGTCCTCGTGGCAGATCATCTGCGTGTGTGCGCACATCTTCTGTTTCGAGCGGATGCGCAGCACCCGGAACGACCCGTCGTTCAGCATTCCCAGCGCTTTGACCGCGGCGTCCTGCTGCATCGTCTTGGAGGTGAGGAAGAAGAGCTTCTTCCCCGCCGAGAGCGACTCCCGCAAGGCGGGATAGAGCGCGGCGATCGTCTTGCCGACGCCGGTCGGCGCGGAGACCAGCAGCGCCTCGCGCTCCCGGATCGCATGCCCGACGGCCTCGATCATCTCCTGCTGATACGGCCGCAAGCGCTCGTACGGGAACGGCAGCGTCTCCGCGAAGGCCTTCTTGGCCACGCGCAGCGCCTGCGCCGTCTCGATGTCGCCGATGAGGCGCAGGATCCTGTCCTCGAGCGTGACGTGGATCTGGTCGCGATCGAAGTCCGCTTCGATCAGCTTCGCCTGGCCCGACACCAGGTCGATGAGGACCAGCTGCGGCGCGAGCTCGTATCCGTCGTATTCGGCCTTCGTTGAGAGGACGTAGGCGTAGAGGAGCAGTTGGTAGAGGTGGCGCTGCAATTTCTCCGACCTGTAGAGTGCTTCGAGCTCCAGATCGAAGTGCAGCGACTTCACTTCTTCGATCGAGATCCGCTTTTTCTCCCGGTCCACCGACAGCCCGTCGATCCTTCCGGTCACCGAGACCTTCCATCCCCGGGCCTCGGTTTCCCACACTACGTGGACCTCCGGCCTGTAGAAAGGGTCCGTGGCTGCTCGCTCTTCAGCACGCCGGGTGTGGATGTCCTGCCCGATCCACATCCGGCGGAATCCGTCCCCGCGCTCCACCCCGATGCGCCGGTAGGTCGATTCGTAGACGAGGTCACCGACGGAGCAGGAGATGGATCGGGACTCGAAGTCGATGCGCACTTATTTAAATTGTACCGGGCTCGGGGCTCCGGGCTCGGGGCTCCGGGAAATCCGACCAGAGCCCGGAGCCCAGAACCCGGAGCCCAGAGCCCCGAGCCCCGAGCCCAGAGCCCCGAGCCCAGGATTACAACTTCTCGACGACCTCGCCCAGCACATAGGCATCGTACCGGTTGGCGATGCGGTACTCGCCGAGCTGCACGGACGGCTCGAAGTTGCGGTCGGAGAGGCGGTGGTAGAGCTCGAGGACGTTATCCTTCTTCAGGCTGAGCGTTTCCGGCGTCACCTCGCCGGCAACTGAAAACAGCTTCTCGAAGTCGCGCCGCGGAATCCGCAGCGGACGGTTCACGTCATCGGACAGCGGATCCCACTCTCCGATGAGCACCTCCTCGCTCGGCTCGCGCCCGCCGGGATTGAGGCAGATCACGATCTCGCTGCCGACGACGCGCTCGTTCGTCGTGTCGGTGCGCTGCTCTTCGTCGAACGCTCCCCGGAACGGCGAGAGGGGATCGTTCCCCTGCTGATGAAACTGGTGGCGCAGGAGCGTGACGAGCGATTCGCCGCTCTCGATCGGCGTGGCCTCGGCCTCGCCCGGCGCGAACGGCACGACTTCTCCGACCTCGATGTTGTCGAGCCCCTTCAGCGAGACCATGCCGAGGAGCCGGATGCCGACGAATTCCAGTCCGGCCACGGCCGGGGCGAAGCCGATGTAGCTGCCCCACTGCACCCGCAGGCGAAGAAGCTGCTGCGCCTCGGCGATCAGCTCGGCCGACAACTCCTGCAGGAACGGCATCGACGCCACGATGCCCTCGTTCATGAGATGCCCGTTCGAGTTCACGTACGCGTAGAACTCGCGCGAGTGCTGGAGGTGATCGATGACGTCGACCCCGCGCGAGAGCGGCGAGAAGAACGTCTGCACCTTGGCCTGGTCGTAGCCATGCGAGACGAGGAACGAGGCGATCTCCTCGATTTCCTTGTCCGCTTTCCCCGTGGTCAGGCGGGACAGCTCCACGATGCCGGGGCCGTAGAACTCCGTGATCCGCTCGGTCGAGTCGGGCGAGCCTTTCATCGGCAGCAGCCGGTAGTAGCCATGGTTGATGGCCACGCGCAACCCGCGGTTGAACGCGAATCCCTTCCGCTTCATCTCCGAGTAGTAGCGCTGGATCTCCACGGCCGCGCGCACGAGCCGGATGGCGCGCCGCGTCGTGTAGAACGCGCCGTCGCCGAGGAACTTCTCGAACTGGAGCATGTGCCGCTCGGCGATGGTCTCCAGGCGGCGCTGGAACAGCAGCATCTGCCGGTACGACTTGATCTCCTCTTTCCCCCCGCCGCGGCGGATGTTGCCGAGCGTCTCGGAGAACTTGGAGATGTCGTAGATCAGGCCGAAGCGGTACACCATCGGGTCGACGACGCCGGCCTTCCCGAAGTCGAGCGGCCGTGTGGAGCGCGAGTACGTGGTGGGATTGCGCCGGTCGGCCGACGTGATGTCGCCCTCCGGGCTGGTCACCATCCAGATGATCCCGCGGCGAAGCTGGTTGAGCACGGCAAACTCGCGGACGCGGCGGCTGATCAGCTGCAGCTGCTCTCGGTCTTCCCTGGTCAGCACGTTCTGGATCGGAGCCTGCTCGAAGAGAAAGGACTGGAAGCGCGAGTCGAGGAGCAGCGCGACCGTGATGCCGTTCTCCGGTGTGGTGGTGAAGAACGGCAGGATCGACCGGAACGTCCGGTCTTTCTGCAGCAGGTCGCCCGTGGTGGTGCGGAGCCGCTCGAAGCCGTCGCGGAACGCCTGGAAGTCGCGGCGCAGGTAGCCGGTGATGAACGACCGCAGCTCGCGCAGATCCGGCCCCACGAACTCCTCGGTCAGAATCAGGACGTCGTCCTGAAGCAGCCGGAAGAACTGGAGGGCCCGCTGTTCGTCGCCGTCCAGGATCGCCGCGGCTTTTGCGGCCATGGCCGTCATGGCATCGCGCGTCTCGGATGCCCACCGCGAGTAGATGCGGTACTTGAGCGCGTCACCCTGCGTGCGTCCGGCCTGCGCCTCGACAGCGCTGACCCGCCGCGGGATCGATGCGAAGTGGCGCGCCAGGTCGACCGAATGCGCGAGCCAGAAGACGCCGTGATAGTCGCTGAGAAGGTTCGACATCATCGCGTTCTCGGCGACCTTCATCAGCTGGGCGAGGTAACCGGCGAACGCGGCCTGGGCGCGGTCGCGCGCGTCGTTGGTCTTCTTGACCTGCCACAGCACTTCGTCCGTGAGCCAGCGGTCCAGCCGGGTGTCCAGCTCGCGGAGCGGCGAGCCCTCGGCGAGCGGAAAGCCCATCGTGGCGTGCTGCGTCTCGTCGGCCGGAAAGATCTTGTACGGCTGAGGAAGGACGATGTCCGGCTGGGGGAAGAGATCTTCGATCGTCCGGTGGAGCTCGGCCGGCAGCAGGAACGTAGCGGCATCAGCCCGTTGCGAGAGGTAGGTGACCAATCCTTTGTGCATGGATGCCCGGGGAAGTATAAGCCCGCGTCCCCGCGGGAAGCTTCGGCTAAACTTCTCTGTGTGACCCCGGTCCTCGAGACAGCCACCTGTTCCCGCTGCAACGGCTCCGGCTGGATTCCGCTCGGCGCCGACTCGTTGCGCGTCGAGGCCTGTGGATGCCAGGGCGATCTGCGGCGCCGGCAACGGATCCTGGCGGCGAGCATTCCGCGGCGCTACGCGCACTGCACGCTGGAGTCGTTCCGCACGAGCTCCACCACCCTGAAGAATGCGCGCGCGCGCGTGCAGGAGTTCGTCGACCTCTGGCCGAACAACGCCGGCCGCGGGCTGCTGCTCGTGGGCCCGTGCGGAAGCGGCAAGACGCACCTGGCCGTGGCGGCGATCACGGAGATCATCGACAGCAACAAACCGGGCCGGCTGCTCTTCAGCAACTTCCAGGATCTGATTCAGGAGATCCAGGCCTCGTTCGACTCCGATGAAGTGCCGAGCAAGTCGGAGATCATGCGCCCCCTCCTGGAAACCGACCTGCTCGTCCTCGACGAGCTCGGGTCGCAGAAACCGACCACGTTCGTCCAGGACATCCTTTATTACGTGATCAACACCCGGTACAACGACGAGCGGACGACGATCTTCACCACGAACTATCCGGACACGGTGGGGGAATCGAAGGAAGAGGGGCTCACCGCGCGCGTCGGCCATCGCCTGCGCAGCCGGCTCTACGAAATGGCGCAGATCGTCACCTTCTCCGGCACCGAAGACTACCGCAAGAACAAATTTTGAAGCTCAGCATCACTGACATCGTCCGCCGCGGGTTCGACAACGTCATTGCGAACTGGCCGCTGATCCTCATCCGCATCGCAGAGGGACTGCTGTTTCTGCTGATCGTGGTGGTGTCGGTCGTGGCGGCCATCGTGCCGGTGGTCATGTCGATCGGACTGAACCGGTTCGATCCGGCCGATGTCGATGACGGCGCGCAGCTCCTGGCCGCGATTCTCATCGAGCACTGGCCCCTCTTGCTCTATCTCTTCGCCCTGGTCACCGTGATGTTGCTGGCATTCATCGTCATTCACTCGTTCGTGGAGGCGGGGTGTGCGGCGGTGTACGTCGGCGGCGAGCGGCGCGTGCCGGCCACGTCCCGGATCCCCAGCTACGCTCGGAACGACTTCCGGGTCTTCACCGGCGAGCTCTGGTTCCGCGGCGGCCGCCAGTCGTGGTGGCAGGTGTTCTGGATCTACAACATCGCCTGGGGTGTGGCGGGGCTGATCATCCTCATCCCTCTCGTGCTCTGCGCAGTGGTGATGCTGATGCTGCGCGAGACGCCGGGCGCGATGGCCGTGACGGGCTGCCTGGGGATGGTCCTGGCCCTTCTCATCCTCATCGTCGTGGGGGTGATCACGGCGATCTGGTGCCAGAAGGCGATCGTGGTCACGGCGGCCACGCGGGCAGGGGCGGCTTCCTCGCTCCGCACGGCCTGGACTCAGTTCACGGCGGACGCCGGGCGGCACGTGGCCGTGGCGGTGATCATGTACGCGATCATGATGGCGGGGATCTTCCTGCTCAGCACGTTCTCCGCATTCACGAATCTCAGCGACAGCGCGGCTTTCACCCTGGCCATCCTTCCGATGCAGATCATCAGCTCGTTCGTGAACACGGTCTTCTCCGCGTTCGTGCAGAGCTGGTTCCTGGCCTGCTTCGCCGGCCTGACGGTCGAGGCGTCGCGTTGAGGGCGGAGCGTTTCCTCTCCCGCGACGCGCACAACTTCCGCCCCTCCGCGATCCGCCGCTTCGCGAATCTCATCAACGATCCGCACATCATCTCGTTCGCCGGCGGGGTGCCGAGCCCGGACACGTTCCCGTCGGACGCGATCGCCGAGATCGCCGCGCGCGTGGTGCGCGAGAGAGGGGCGGTGTCGCTGCAGTACGGGCCGACCCGCGGCCTGCCGCGCCTCACCGAGTTCATCGCCTCGCTCTGCCGCGAGCGGAGGATTGACGCTGATGCGGCCGGCGTGGTCGTGACCACCGGGTCGCAGCAGGCCCTCGATCTGGTGGCGCACACGATCCTCGATCCGGGGGACGTCGTGCTCGTGGAACTGCCGACTTACATGGGCGGCACGGCGTCGTTCTACGCACGCAGCGCGCGCGTGGCCGGCGTCGCGCAGGATGACGACGGCATCGTGCCGGAGTCGCTCGACCAGACCGCGGCGCGCCTGCGGGGCGAGGGCGCGCGGGTGAAGCTGCTCTACACGATCCCCAATTTTCAGAACCCGTCGGGGCGGCTGATGTCGCAGGCGCGCCGCCGGCAGGTGGCGGCCCTGGCCGAGAAGCACGACTTCCTCGTCATCGAGGACGACCCCTACGGCGAGCTGGTGTACGTCGACGGCGCCGATACCACCCCCATCAAGGCGCTCGACGAGCGCGGCCGCATCATCTATCTCGGCTCGTTCTCCAAAGTGCTGGCGCCCGGGCTTCGCTGCGGCTGGATCCTGGCCGGTCCCGAACTCGGCAGCCGCCTGGAGATCGCCAAGCAGGCCGCCGACCTCTGCTCCGGCATGCTCGACCAGTCCATCGTCGACGAGTTCTGCGCGGCGGGCGGGCTCCGGCCGCAGGTGGAGAAGGTGCGCGCCTACTACCGCGGCAAGCGCGGAACCATGATGGAGGCGCTCGCGGAGCATTTCTCCGGGAGCGCGACGTGGACGCCGGCCGACGGCGGACTCTTCACCTGGGTGACGCTGAACCGGGACATCGACACCGCCGAGCGTGTCGAGGCCGCCCTGGCGCGCGGCGTCGCCTACATCCCCGGCCAGCCGTTCTTCGTCGACGGCTCCGGACGGAACACGATGCGCCTCACGTTCGCGAAGGAGACGGACGCGCGGATCCGGGAGGGGGTTGGGCGGCTGGCTGGAACGATGGGGGAGGAACGGGGTTCGCCGGTGGGGCACGTTGGGAAGGAGCGAAGCGGAAGGATGAAGGATGAAGGATGAAGGATGTGAAGGGGTTTGGCGTTCATCGTCCCGCGTTCATCCTTCATCCTTCATCCTTCATCCTTTGATACTCTCCTGAGGCAACTTCTCTCGGAGGCTCTCTTGGACGGTCATCGCGGCGGTTGGATTGAGATCATTGCCGGAGGCATGTTCTCCGGAAAGTCGGAGGAGCTGATCCGCCGGCTGCGGCGCGCGGTCATTGCCCGGCAGCGTGTCCAGGTCTTCAAGCCGATCATCGACGACCGCTTCGCCACCGACGAAGTCGTGACGCGTGATGACCGGCGCCTCAAGGCCATGGCCGTGCCCACGAGCGCTGAGATGCGGGCGCGGGTCGAGATCGGGGTGCAGGTCGTGGGCGTGGACGAGATCCAGTTCTTCGATGCCGGCGTGGTCGACGTCTGCATGCAACTCGCCGATGCCGGCATCCGGGTGATCGCGGCCGGGCTCGATCAGGATTACATGCGCCGCCCCTTCGGTCCCATGCCTGCGCTTCTGGCCGTGGCGGAAGAGGTGTCGAAGATGCACGCGGTGTGCGTTCGCTGCCGCGGGGCCGCTCATTACTCGCAGCGCGTCGCGGGCGGCAACGCCCAGGTCGAAGTCGGCGACTCCACCTACGAGGCACGTTGCCGCATGTGCTTCGAGGCCTACACTGCCGCGGACGAGGAAGAGCCGGCGGTGCAGCTCACCATGCCCGTCTGAAAAGATCACTGAGAACTCCCAAGTGTTCGAGCTTCAGCAGCACACGGCCGACATCCGCCTCCTCGTGCGCGCCGCCACGCCGGAGGAGCTGTTCTCCGACGCGCTGCGCGGGATGTTCGCCATCATGCGCGGCAAGTTCGGCACCGCGCAGATCGTCCGCCGCCGCTTCGTCGTCGACTCGGCCGACCGCACCTCGCTCCTGGTCGACTTTCTCAGCGAGGTCCTCTCCAGCGCGCACATCGGACGCGAGCTCTTCGACGACGTGGTGTTCGTCAAGCTCACCGGCACCGAGCTCATCGCGGATGTCGTCGGCTATTCGCCGGTCGACTTCGAGCAGGACGTGAAGGCGGTGACGTATCACGAGGCCGACGTCAGGTGCGAGAACGGGATGTGGACGACCACGCTGGTCTTCGATATCTGAATTGGCTGCTGGCTCTTGGCTGCTGGCTCTTGGCTGCTGGCTCTTGGCTCTTGGGACAACCAGACCAATTAGCCCCCAAGAGCCAAGAGCCAAGAGCCAAGAGCCAAGAGCCAAGAGCCAAGAGCCAACAGCCAACAGCCCGTTCCACATGCAGAAGAAAGATCTCGAACGAGTTGCCGACGACCTCTGGGAGGTTCCGAAGGCGTTTCGCTCCGACATGCGAGTTCCGGCGCGGGTGCTGGCATCGGAGACGATCCTCGACGCCATCCTGCGCGACCGCTCCGTCGACCAGCTCGTGAACGTGGCCACGCTCCCGGGCATCCGCAAGTACGCCATCGCCATGCCGGACATGCACGAGGGCTACGGCTTCCCGATCGGCGGCGTGGCCGCGCTCGATCCCGATGACGGGGTGATCTCGCCGGGCGGCATCGGGTACGACATCAATTGCGGAGTGCGCCTCCTGCGATCGCGAAAGACCATCGACGGCATCCGGCCCGGTCTGGAGAAGCTGGCGCATGCCATCGCCCGCGAGGTGCCGTCCGGCGTGGGACGCGGCGGCAGCGTCCGCCTCAGAGGCGGCGAGCTCGAGCGCGTGCTGCGCGACGGCGCGCGCCGCGCCGTCGAAATGGGATTCGGCAACGAACGCGACCTGCAGCACATCGAGTCGGGCGGCCGGCTCGACGGCGCCGATCCGGCGCTCGTCTCGGAGAACGCCCGCGAGCGTGGCCACGACCAGCTGGGCACGATCGGTTCCGGCAATCACTTCGTGGAGATCGACCGCGTCGACGCCGTGTACGACGAGCAGAACGCCAGGCGCCTCGGAATCGAGCGCGACGGCGTCGTCGTCCAGATCCACACCGGCTCCCGCGGCCTCGGCCACCAGGTGGCCACCGACTACCTCCGCGTGATGAACAAGAGCATGGCTCGCCACAAGATCGCCGTCGCCGACCGCGAGCTGGCCTGTGCCCCCTTCCGCTCGCCGGAGGGTCAGCAGTATTTCGGCGCCATGGCCGCGGCGGCGAATTTTGCGTTCGCGAACCGCCAGCTCGTCACCGCCGGCATCCGCCGGGCCTGGCCCGGGGACGACGAGCTGGAGCTCCTCTACGACGTCGCCCACAACGTGGCGAAGCTCGAGACGCACCCAGGCATCGGCACGGTCGTCGTGCACCGCAAAGGGGCCACGCGCGCGTTTCCGGGGCAGCCGGTGCTCATCCCCGGCAGCATGGGAACGGCGTCGTACCTGCTGTTGGGAAGCGAGAAGGCCATGCACGAGACGTTCGGCTCGTCGTGTCACGGCGCCGGGCGGGTGATGTCGCGCACGAAGGCGCGCGCCGAGATCAGCGTCACCGGCCTGCGCGAGCGCCTCCGCCGGCTCGGCATCATCATCGAGGCGGGTTCGTCGAAGGGTCTCGTCGAAGAGGCACCCGAGACGTACAAGGACATCGATGCGGTGATCGATGTAGTGCACGGGGCGGGGATTGCCACGAAAGTGGCGCGGTTCACGCCGGTGGCCGTGATCAAGGGATAGACGCCACACAGTGGAGCGCCGCCATTCCTGGCCGCGCTCCACTTACAATCGTATCCATGCGCGTGGCTGCTGGCTTCCTCGTTCTGGTGATGGTCGCCTCGCTGAGCTGCCGGAAGGTCGAGGGCGTGCAGCAGGATCCGCTGGCGCTCGAGGCGGAAGAGGCGCTCGTCCAGTACCTGCGCATCGACACCTCCAATCCTCCCGGGAACGAGACGGAGGGGGCGAAGTTCCTTCAGCAGCTGCTGGCCAGGGAAGGGATCGAATCGCGACTGGTCGGCTCCGATCCGAACCGGCAGTCCATCTACGCGCGTCTGGTTTCCGGCACGAACGAGAAGGCGCTCGTCCTCATGCACCACATCGACGTGGTTCCGGCCGTGGCGTCGGAGTGGACGCGTCCGCCGTTCTCCGGCGCGCGGGCGGGCGGCTACATCTGGGGCCGCGGCGCGCTCGACGTCAAGTCGCTCGGCATCGCCCAGCTGATGGCGCTCGTGCACCTGAAGCGGCGCAACCTACCGCTCACGCGCGACATTATCTATGTCGGCGTCGCCGACGAAGAGCTGGGCGGCATTCACGGCGCCAAAGAGCTGCTGGAACGTCATCCCGAACTGTTCGCGAACGCCGGCTTCGTTCTCAACGAAGGCGGATACAACGAGACGATCGTCGACAAGATCACATTCTGGGGAATCGAGACGCACCAGAAGACTCCGCTGTGGCTGCGCGTGACTTCGCAGGGGCTTCCCGGCCACGCCGCATCGCCGCCCGACGGCGGAGGCACCGTGGCCACCCTCCTGCGCAGCCTGGGGCGCGTGCTCGAGATCGAGACGCCCTACCGGCTTACGCCCGAAGTCGCAGAGTATTTTCACGAGGTCGGGAAGCCGCGTACCGACGTGCGCGGCGAGATCCTCCGCACGATCCGCGAGCCGCTCGACGTCGCGCGCATCGAGAAGGACCTTCCGCCCGGATACAGGTCGCTCCTGCGCGACACGATCGTCGTGACGCGCCTGAGCGGCGGATCGGCGGTGAACTCCATCCCTGCCACGGCCAGCGCCGACATCGACATCCGCCTGCTACCCGGCGCGGACTCCGGGCAGATGCTGCGAAGGGTGACCGAGGCGCTTGGGAAAGACGTCAAGGTCGAGGTGTTGCTCGACAGCGAGCCCGTTCCGGCCAGTCCAGCGAACACGCCTCTGTTTCGCGTGCTGGAGCGGGCCATGAAAGAGGATGAGCCGGGATCGGCAGTGGCGGCGGTGGTGGGCGCCGGAACGACCGACAGTCGCTACTTCCGCCAGCGCGGGATCACGGCCTATGGCATCGCGCCGTTCAAGGTCAACTACTACGACGCGGACAACGTCCACGCCGGCGACGAGCGGATTCGCGCGCGGTTCTTCGGAGAGGGTCTGATTCTGATGCGCCGGATCGTCGTGGACTTCTGCACGCGCCCGGGATGAGCCGCCATCGCTTCGCGCTGGTGATGCTGGCGCTGCTCGTCCTGATCCTGTTCCTGCCGGCGCTGGCCAGGCGTGAAGTCTTCTCCCTGCGGGACCACACCGACTACTTCCAGCCCCTTCATTACTACACGTCCATCCACCTCAAAGCCTTCCTGGTGCCGCACTGGAATCCGTACAGCGCGTCGGGGGAGGCGTGGATGGCCAACCCGCAGACGGGCGTCTTCTATCCGCCGATGTGGCTGTTCGCGTTTCTGCCGTTCGAGACCGCCTACATGCTTTACCTCGCTCTCCACCTCGTCATTCTGGGATGGGGCGCGTATCTGCTGTTCGCGCGCAGCGTGTCGGAGCCGGCCGCGCTGGTGGGGGCGGTGGCTGTCACGTTCTGCGGGCCGACGCTCTCGCTGCTGGACATCTCGAACAACCTGGCCACGTTCGCGTGGGTGCCGTGGGTGATGTGGTCCGTCATCCCGAGCGTAGCGAGGGATCCGGGGGACGGGAGGCACGAGGAATATGCCACCCGGCCGCCCGGATACCTCGCTTCGCTCGGGAGGGCCCGCTCGGGCATCTTCCTGGCCCTGGCTTTCCTCGGCGGCGAGCCGTTCTTCGCGCTGCTCGCGGCGCTGATCTATGTGGCGATGGTGCGCGACTGGCGGCAGATCGTGCGCACCGGCCTGGTGGCCGCTGGACTCTCGGCGGTGCAGCTCCTCCCGTTCCTCGAGCTGCTGCGCGGCAGCGACCGCGCGGCCGGCCTCTCCCGCGCGCAGATCTTCGCCGACTCGATGAGTCCTCTCGACTGGCTCCGCGTGGCCGTGCCTCCCAAGATGAGCGCCGCGGCGTTCGACCCGAAGCTCTCGCAGCATTTCATTCCCGCCGTGTACATCGGGATCCCGGTCGCGATTCTGGCCCTGCTGGCGCTGAGGCAGCGGCGATCGATCGGATGGCTCGTCCTGCTCGCCGTCGCGGTTCTGGTCAGCGCCGGCTCGTACCTGCCGTTCTCGAACGCTCTGTTCGAGCATCTGCCGGTGACGCTGTTCCGTTATCCGGCGCGGCTGGTTCCGTTCGGCGCGCTCGCGCTGGCCGCGCTGGCGGCGCTGGCGTGGGACCGGCTCCGTCCGCGACGGCGCTGGGCCGATCTTCTGCTCGTGGGGGTGATCCTTCTCGATCTTCTCGGGCCGCTTCAGCCGCTGCTGACGTCGCGCCCGTTCCGGACCGATGCGACGTACCCGCCGTTCGTGGGGCGGACGTCCAAGATTCTGCGGATGAACGAGGGGCCGATTCGCGATCGCGGCGCCTGGATCGCCGGGTACCTCAACATCTATCACCGCCGCTACGACGCTTCGACAGCCGCGCCGGTGATGAGCGAGCGATACCGGCGGCTGCACGATGCGGCGGTGGCGCGCGGGAGCCTGCATCTGCTGAATCTGCTCGCCGTCGGCTACGTCCTCTCGGAGCGCCCGGTGCCTTCCCTCCAGCCTGTGGCCGTGGCGGGACGGGTGAACGTGTATGCGACGCCGCAGGGTGTGCCGATGGCGATGTTCTGGAGGCGCGCGGTGGAGCTCCCCTCGCCGGACGCGGCGCTCTCCGCGGCGCTGGAGGCCACCGAGCTGAGCGTGATGCCGGTGGCGGGGAGGATCGACGCCGCTCTGGCCGCGGCTCCCCTCGCGCTGTCGGCCGTCGAAGTGCTCGCGCTGGACAGCCGGCATGCGCGCGTGGTGGTGAACGCTCCTTCCAGGGGCGTTCTCGTGGTGACGCAGCAGGATGCGCCGGGATGGCGCGTGTTCGTCGATGGAAAACGCGAAGAGAAGATTCTCGCCGCGGGAGTCTTCCGCGCCGTCGAGCTCGCGGCGGGCCGTCACGAAGTCGTGTGGAAGTATCGCTCCGACGTGTTTCTCATCGGTCTCGCGATGACGATCATCACCGCGCTGTTCATCCAACTGAGTACATTTGTCAAGCGCATCTCGAAGAGAAAATTTTTCTAGGTGACGCTCGAAAAGAGAGTAGTAGAATCCTCGCTCTCTCTCACATCAACAGTCATCGTCTGAGGTTGGATCGAATGGTGAGTATCGACGACCGTCTGAATGCAATCATTCGCGAGTTGATCGGCAACGGAATCACACTGGAGCAGGCCGTCGAGGCTTTCGAAGGCAAGTACATCGTGGCTGCCATGTCGGCCAGCCGCGGCAACGTCACCCAGGCGTCCAAGAAGCTTGGCGTCCACCGCAACACTCTGCACAACAAGCTGCGCACTCAGACGATGCTCAACGGCTTCGCGGACTCCGTGCGGCCGGTCCGCAGGCGCCTCTCCGCGAAACGCGTCAGCGCTCCCTCCGCCCGCAACGCCAAGTCGCGCCGCGCCTGACGGAGATCACAGATCACAGTTCACAGTTCACAGGAACGCGTCGTGCTTCTGTGATCTGTGAACTGTGATCTCTGAACTGAAAACACCCCTCCACCAATCCGTCATCGACCTCCTCCGCCAGCGCGGGAACCGGCTGCTCTCCATCGCCGACATCCGCGACCGGCTGACCACGCCCGAGACCACCCGGGACGACGTGGAGCGCGCCGTCAGCGACCTCGAGCGTGACGGCATCGTCATCCCCGTGCGCGGCAAGAAGTACTCCCTTCTCGAGTTCACGCCGTATCACGCCGGCCGCATCAAGGTGCATCCCGACGGCTACGGGACCGTATTCGGCGGCGACGATCCCGACATCTACATCGATCGCAAGGCCATGAAGGGGGCCATGAACGGCGACCTGGTGGTGGTCCGCGCCGACAAGCGCGATCCGAAGTACCGCAAGCTGCACGGCCGCGATCTCGTGGCCGGCGAAGTCACGCAGGTCCTGCGCCGCTCCCATCGCACCGTGGTGGGCCGCTTTCACGACACTGAAGGGCAATCGTTCGTCGTGCCGTACGACTTCCGCATCGATACGGACATCGTCATCGACACCGAGGAGGACACCATCGGCGCGCGGCATGGCGAGATGGTCAACGTGGAGATCGACCGCTACCCCGACCGATCCACCCACGTCGCGCACGGCCGCGTGGTCGAGCGCCTCGGCTTCATCGGCGAGCCGGGCGTGGACATCGAGGTCGTCATCCGGAAGTTTCACATCCCGTACGAGTTCCCGCCGGAGGTTCCGCGCCAGGCCGAGCGGATCCCCGAGGTCGTGCCGCAGGAGGAGATTGCGCGGCGCGTGGACCTTCGCGAGCGCAACATCGTCACCATCGACGGCGAGACGGCCAAGGACTTCGACGACGCCGTCGAAGTGCAGACTCTTCCCAACGGCAACTTCCTCCTCGGCGTGCACATCGCTGACGTTGCCCATTACGTCACGGAAGGCAGCGAGCTCGATCGCGAGGCCTTCGAGCGCGGCACCTCGGTCTATTTCCCCGGGCGCGTCGTTCCCATGCTGCCGGAGCGGTTGTCGAACGGCGTCTGCTCGCTCAATCCCCGCGTCGATCGCCTGACGTTCACCGCCGAGATCGAGATCGACAAGCGCGGCCGCTTCGTGAAGCACAAGATCTACAAGTCGGTCATTCGCACGAAAGAGCGGATGACGTACACGGACGTGAACGCCATCCTGACCGGAGAGGATGGAGCGCGCGAGCGCTACGCGTACCTGCTGCCCGAGTTCGAGCGCATGCACGCGCTCTACGAAGTGCTGCGTGTGCGTCGCGATGCCCGCGGCTCCATCGACTTCGATCTGCCCGAGGCGGAGGTGATGCTCGGGCTGTCGGGCGACATCGAGGCCATCCGGGCCAGCGAGCGCAACGTGGCGCACCGCATCATCGAGGAGTTCATGCTGGCAGCGAACGAAGTGGTGGCCCGCGAGCTGGCTTTCGCGAACCAGCCAGGGCTCTACCGCGTGCACGAGCAGCCCGATCCTCAGAAACTCGAGGACCTCAAAGAGATCCTGAAGGAGTTCAAGCTGACGCTGCGCGGCGATCCGGAGGACATCCGCCCGGCCGAGCTGCAGCGCGTGCTTCGCTCCGTCGTCGGGCTGCCGGAAGAGCGGTTCCTCACCAACATCGTCCTTCGCTCGATGAAGCGCGCGTTTTACGGCGAGGAGAGCCTCGGTCACTTCGCACTGGCGCTCGAGCACTACTGCCACTTCACCTCGCCGATCCGGCGCTATCCCGACCTCATCGTGCACCGCCGGCTGGCCGAGCTGATCGAGAGCGGGCCGTTGTACGGCGACCGGCTCCAAAGGGCCCAGTCGGCGCATCCGATGTACGCGACGCAGTCGAGCGAGCGCGAGAGGCGGGCCGAAGAGGCGGATCGCGAGGTGATGGAGTGGAAGAAGGTCATCTTCATGCGCGACAAGATCGGCATGGAGTTCTCCGGCATCATCACCGGAGTGGTGCCCTTCGGCCTCTTCGTGGAGCTCGACGAGATCTTCGTGCAGGGTATGGTGCCGGTGGCCACCATCGGCGGCGACTTCTGGGTCTTCGCCGACCGCCAGCACCGCATGCGCGGCGATTCCACCGGTCGCGAGATCCGGCTCGGCGACCATGTGCGCGTCGAAGTGAAGTCCATCGACGAGGATCGACACCAGATCGAGTTCCGCCTCGTCGAAGCGTCTGGCGCTCCGATTGCACGACGGCAAGCGGTAAGATGACGGTGAGGAAACGGGTGGCGATGGCGGATCGGAACGACCTCAACGGCCGAATCAGGGAACTGGTGGATCAGCGCGTCGCGCTGGAGACGAGGCTGCAGAACGAGCACGGCGAGCTTTCCGACTCGGCGGCCCGCAAATACGACGACTCCTACGCGGCCATTCAGCGCAACCTGGCCGGACTGTTCCGCGAGGCCGGAGAGGAGTCCCACCGCATCACCATCATGCTGGAGATGATGCGCATCCTCGAGAATCGCCTGGTCTACCTGCAGAACTTCATCGTCGATCCCAGCTCGGACAACCGCATCCTGGCGCAGCTGGTCACCCGGTTCATCGACGAGCTGGGAGCCGGCCGCAGCACGGTGCTCACCTCGCTCGAGTCTACTTACTACCGCGCCGTGGCGGCGCTCTACGCCGGCGATCACGAGAAGGCGCGGCAGAGTTTCAGCGAAGCATGTGAGTCGGAGGAGTCGGACGAGGCCAACGACATCAAGTACAAGTCGTACGTCATGCTCGGCCACCTCTCGCACGAGGCGCACGACTACGCCGGCGCCAGGGCCCTGCACGACAAGTCCCTCCGCTATTCGCAGAACGACAACGTCACCGCTCAGGCCCTCGCTCTGAAGGCGCTGAACTCCTACGCGCTCAAGGATCATGACGAGGCCCTTCGCCTCTTCGAGGAATCGCTCAAGCTCTTCGACGTGAACCAGCCGTTCTTCAACTCCTACTTCTTCCGCAACGCCCTGCTGTTCTGCGGGGCCATTCACTTTGACCGCCGCAGCCTCGAACAGGCCGAGAAGTACTACGGGCTGGTCGTCGAGCACGTCGAGCAGAGCTCGTACGACTTCTTCGACGCCCTGTCCCATCTCGGGCGCATCCAGTACACGCAGTCCCGTTTCGACGAGGCGGCGGCGACGTTCGAAAAGGCCATCCAGGCGCACAAGTTCAGCGAGAACGAATACATCATCGACACGTACTTCTGGCTGGCCCGGACGCACCTCAAGCGCAACGAGCCCGGCCCCGCCAAGACCTATCTGGAGAAGATCGCCGCCTCCGACGTGCGCTACGAGAAGCGGCCCCAGGCCGTGGAGTTGTTGCGGAAGGTGGGGTAGGGGGTCAGGTCTTGCCTTTTCCCTTTCTCCACAATGCGTGGAGCTCGCTCCACGCATTGTGGAGAAAGGGAAAA
>DATKCA010000045.1:0-3315 GCA_035544675.1 Thermoanaerobaculia bacterium
GCATCCTGAGGATGAAGACTTTCGGCGGCTCGCTGATCTCGCTCATGACGTCCTTCAGCTTGTCTGCAGCGCCAAAGAAAAACGGACCGTTGACCGCATACACCTCCACGCCGGGTGGAATCTCGCGGCCGCGCACGATGCGCTTCTTCCTCCGCACCTGAGTGATCTCGTCCGGGTCTTCCGTACCGTCACCCAGCTCGGTGGTCACACCCTCGATACTCGTGATCTCGGCCATCCTTCGCATGAACAGGAGCGAGGCGGCGACGACGCCGACCTGCACGGCCACTGTGAGGTCGACGAAGATCGTCAGCGCGAATGTGAGCAGCAGCACGACGAGGTCGCTGCGCGGCGCGCGCAGAAGGCCGGCGAACGACCGCCACTCGCTCATGTGATACGACACCATGACCAGGATCGCGGCCAGTGAGGCCAGCGGCACCATCGCCGCCCACCTGCCGAAGAAGACCAGAATCAGCATCAGGGTGACCGCGTGGACCATGCCGGCCAGCGGTGTGCGGCCGCCGGTGCGGACGTTCGTGGCGGTGCGCGCAATCGCGCCCGTCGCCGGGATCCCGCCGAAGAGCGGCGACGCCACGTTCGCCACCCCCTGCGCGATCAGCTCCACGTTCGACTTGTGACGCGTCCCGATCATGCCGTCCGCGACGACCGCGGAAAGCAGCGACTCGATCGCGGCCAGCAGCGCAATGGTGAGCGCAGGGGAAATGAAGTCGGCGAAGCGATGCCACGGAATGTGAGGCAGCACCGGTCGCGGCAGCGAGGACGGAACGGAGCCGAACCGCGTGGCGATCGTCTCCACCGGAAGCTCGAAGAGCTGGACCGCTGCGGTGGCAAGCACCATCGCCACGAATGGGCCGGGCACCATCCGTGAAATCTTCGGCCAGAGGATCAGTACTGCAAACGTGCCGAGGGCCACCGCGGTCGTCGTCGGATCGATCGAGCGGATGTTCTCGCCGTACAGGACCCATTTGTCCATGAAGTCGGCCGGAACCGTGCCGATCCGGAGGCCGAAGAAGTCCTTCATCTGCGACGAGAAGATGATGACGGCGATGCCGGCCGTGAACCCGGTGACGACCGGATACGGGATGAACTTGATGAGCGTGCCCATACGGGCCAGGCCGAGGACGATGAGGATCAGGCCGGCCAGGACGGTGCAGACCACGAGCGCTTCGTAGCCGTGCTGCGCGACGATCCCGTACACGATGACGACGAACGCGCCGGTCGGACCCCCGATCTGCACCCGGCTGCCGCCGAGAGCGGAGATGAGGAAGCCGGCCACGATCGCGGTGTAGAGCCCGCGCTCCGGAGGAACACCCGAGGCGATGGCGAAGGCCAGTGCGAGGGGCAGAGCGACGACGCCGACGACGATGCCCGCGATCACATCGCGCGTAACCGTCTCGCGCGTGTAGCCCTCACGGAAACAGACGACTGATTTCGGGACGAACAAGCGTCGGGCCCGGAGCCCCAGGCCCTTTGATTATCTCACCTTGAAGCTCACGGTCAGCTCGAACCACGTGTCGACGGGATCGCCGTTCAGCGTTCCGGGCGCGAAGCTCCACTTCTGCACGGCATCGCGGACCGCGTCGTTGAACGGCGGATACGAGCTGCGGATGATCTCCGGATCACGGACTCTCCCGTCGCGGCCGATGACGCAGCGAACGGTCACCACCGCGGAGATCCTCGCCTGCACCATCATCGCCGGGTAACGCGGCTCCACCCGGCGAAGGACTCGCGCCGAGGTGACGTTGCCGCCGGGAAACAGCGGGCCGGCGGGCGCGGTCCCGGTGCCGATGCCGGTGCCTCCAGGGGCCTGGCCGGCGTCGATGCCCCAGGGGTCGCCGTCCGGATCTCCGATCGGGCCGGCGCCGGCATCCGTGCCGCCCGCCGCTTCCACCGCGGGCGCCGGTGAGGACACCGGCGCTCCATCGGTTTCAGGCAGAGGCGCGAGAACCTGCGCCGGTGGGGACACCGGCGCCGCAACGGTCTGCGCCGGCTTCGGCGGGGCGGGGCGACCGAGAGGGAGCGGCGGCATGGCCGGTGTCACCACCGGCGTGTACACATCCAACTGATCGGGCGCGGTCCTCGGAAAATCAACCGTGGCGATGCTGGCGGCGATTGCGGCGACGACGACGGCGGAGTGGAGGACGAGCGAGACGGGCAGAAAACCGAGACCGCGGCTCCGGGGGCGAACCAGGGATGTGTCGAACATGCGTGCCTCCTCCCCTCTTGGACAAGGCACCGATTCGGCTAGAAACTGTCCGTTGTGAAGAAACTGATACGAGACCCGCAGCTCGACGACCTCGTGCGGGAGCTGAATCAAGGCGATGCCGAAGGGGCCGGGTGGAACGCCGCCGGCCCGGCGGCTGCCGAATCGATCCCCGCCGACAACCCACTGGAGCATCTTCTGATCGAGGCCGTGCATCGGCGGGCCAGCGACCTTCACATCGTCGCCGGCGCGCCGCCGATCTTCCGGATCGCCGGAGAGCTCATGGCCGCCGATACCGCTCCGCTGTCGAACGACGAGATTCACACGATGCTCAGCGAGCTCCTGGGCGGCCGCCTCAGCGAGCGGCTGCGCAGCGAAGGGGCGGTCGACTTCCCGCTCCGGCTGTCGCGGGCGGCGTCCGAGGATGACCGGCGGGCGCTGCGGTTCCGTGTGAATGTGCACCGGCAGCGCGGGACGCTGGCGGCGGCGATCCGCGCGTTGCCGTCCGAGGTGCCGACGCTGAAAGAGCTGGGTCTGCCGCCTGTGGTGGCGGAGCTGGTGAAGGCGACGCGGGGGCTGGTGCTCGTGTGTGGACCGACCGGCTCAGGAAAGACGACGACTCTGGCGGCGCTCGTAGGCGAGGTGAACCGCACGCATTCGCGGCACATCATCACGATCGAGGACCCGATCGAATACGAGCATCGCAACGCCAGGTGCGTGATCGAGCAGGTCGAGATCGGCCGCGACTCTCCGTCGTTCGACGCCGCGCTTCGCTCCGCGCTCCGCCAGGATCCGGACATCATCCTGGTCGGCGAGATGCGCGACCTCGAAACGGTCTCCACGGCGCTGACGGCCGCCGAGACCGGCCACCTCATCCTGTCGACGCTGCACACGTCCGACGTCCTCCAGGCCATCCACCGCATCATCGACGTCTTCCCGCCGCAGCAGCAGACGCAGATCCGCCAGCAGCTCGCGCTGTCGCTGAACGCCATCATCGTGCAGCAGCTCATCCCGAAGCCCGACGGCTCCGGACGCTCCCTGGCCGTCGAGCTGATCCTGGCCAATCAGGCCGTGCGCAATCACATCCGCAACGA
>DATKCA010000046.1:0-9952 GCA_035544675.1 Thermoanaerobaculia bacterium
GAACGGATCGAGGAGCTGACGGTGCGGCGCGCGGTCATCGAATGATGACGTTCTTCACCACGAACCAGACGTTCGCGGGACGCTCGGCGAGCCGGCGCATGTACCAGGGAAACCAGTTCTCACCATAGCTGATCAAGGTCCGGACGGCGGTGCCTTCCGCCGCGAGCTCGCGCTGCTCACCGGGCCGGATCCCGTAGAGCATGTGAACTTCCCACGCGTCGCGCGCGACGCCCCGCCGTTCGGATGCAGCGTGGATCTCGCGAACGAGCTTCATGTCGTGAGTGCCGAAGACGGGGAACGCGCGCCGGTTCGCTGCTTCGTCGAGCATTCGCTCGGCGAGCTGCAGGAACGCGCGGTCGGTGTCTTTCTTCTTTTCGAAGGCGATCGCGGCCGGTTCGCGGTAGGCGCCCTTCACGAGGCGGATCGCCGGTTCCAGAGGAAGAAGCGCTTCGAGATCGGCGGCGGTGCGGCGGAGATACGACTGCAGGCAGACTCCGACGCGGCTGATCTCCCTCTTCGCGTCCCGGTAGATCCCGAGCGTGGCGTCGACGTACTCCGACTCTTCCATATCGATCCATAGAAGCGATCCCGTAGTCTCCGCCCGGCGCGCGAGCTCGAGGACGCTCTGCAGGCATGCTGTGCGGTCGACGGAGAGTCCAAGGTGCGTGAGCTTGACCGAGACGTGGGCCGGGAGGCGGCGCTCGTGGATCGTGTCGAACAGCCGGAGATAGTGATCGCGAACCGCGAGCGCGGCGGCGGCGGTCTCGGTTCGCTCGCCGAGGTTCGTGAAGACGGTGCCGAGTGCCGATCCCGCGAGATCCGCGGAGGCGGCGAGCGCCGCTTCGACGTCCTGGCCCGGCATGAAGCGCCGCACGGCGCGGCGGGCGAAGGAGCGACGGCGAAACTCTTCGGCGAGCCACTCGCTTCGCGAGGCATGCAGCAGAAGCGACCGCGCGATCGACATGGCCATAAACTTTAAAACATAAAGTTGGGGTTAGGTCTGGAAAACCAACTTTTCGCATTCCGAAAAAGTTGCTTTGGCTTCTGGCGCGCTTGTCCGTCGCGTTCCCGTCTCCCGGGGAGTAGTGTTGGCAGCGGCCGCTAGGAAGTAACCTGACCGAGCAAAGCTGAACACGGACCGGAGGTAATCGTGAACCCACGGGACAGTTGGTTTCGCACCGCCATCCTCATCTGCATGTTGTTGTCTCTTCCGGTGCAAGCTCACGCCGAGGCGCAGAAGAGCGGATTGCGATTCGGTCTTTTGCCAGTCGGATCGACAAAGCTGTACTACGAAGTCGCAGGAGAAGGTGCGCCGGTCGTTCTGCTGCACGGCGGCTGGCTGAACTCAGAGCAGTGGGACGAGCAGTTTTCAAGCCTCAGCCGCCGGTACCTTGTAGTTCGGTACGACTTCCGCGGGGCCGGTCGTTCTCTCCTTGGTGAGGCGGAGTGGAATCATTACGACGATCTGGCTGCGCTGCTGAAAGGGCTGGGCATTGAGCGCGCACACCTGGTCGGACTGTCAGCGGGGGGTCAGATCGCGATTGATTTCGCGATCACTCATCCCGAAGCAGTCCTGAGTATCGCGATCGGTGCGTCACCCCTGCGCGGTTACGATCTCGGTCAAGAGTTCACTGATGGCATGCGTGGCGTGATCGCCGGCGGCGTGGCCGACGATCCGCAGCTCATCCACGACCGGATGTGGGCATTCGCCCCGTTCCGAGTTGCGAGCACGCTGCCGCATGCTCGGCAGCGGCTGAATGCGATGATCGTGCATCAGAATCAATGGGCAACGAGCCGGCCGAATGCTCCGCGACCAAAGCCATTCGACCCACCGCCGGCTGCGCGTCTGAAGGATATTGAAGTGCCGACGCTCGTGATCGTCGGCGATGGCGAGATGCCGGCATTGCAAAAGGAGGCGTCCTTCGTGGCACAGTCGATTCCGGGCGCACGACTCGTGAGGGTGAAAGACGCCGGCCACTTTGTGAATCTCGAACAACCGCAGAGATACAACGAGATCATTCTCGACTGGCTGCAGCGCCAGGAGCGGCGGAAGTGAGAAGGAGCGCGAGTTGATGTTCGGCCCTGACGGTTTTCCACGGCTAACATCTTCTTCCGTGATGGCGGCCGGCGCCTCTTCCTCGCTCTGCTCGCCGACCTGGTGGAGTGCCCCGGATGGATCGTCCACGCCTGGTCCGGACAGATCGATCGTCCGATGAGCGCGCCGCTGCGATGGCTTGCCGGATCGGGGCGTGCGCCCAGCCGCTCCGTCAGGGCTCGACCGTGCCAACGCGCAGAGCCCTCAGCCTTCGATAGAGCGTGCTGCGGGAGATTCCGAGGAGGGAGATCCGTCATGTCAGCGAAAGCGTTCGCGCTCTCTGCGAAGAGATCGGAAGCCAGGGGACACCCGTCAGAAATGGAGGCCATGAAATGGCGACCGTCCAGAAGGGGTAGCCTACAAGCCTTGCCAATGGACCGAGCGTTAATTATCGTTCACGTACACAACAAACGGGAGAAGCTGATGTCACCACGATTCCTGGCACCTTTGTGGCTGGTCGTGTGCGGCTGCACCAGCGTTGCGCCGCTGCCGCAGACCTCATGGGTCGGTCAGGCGAAAGCCGTGATCGAAAGCCATGAGAAGCTCGCGCGCGCAGGTGATCTTCAGGGAATCATGACGAATATCGCCGAGGACGTCGTGGCTCTCGCCCCCGACACTCCGCTCATCAAGGGAAAGGCGGCGTTTCGGGAGGTTTACGCGGGATATCTGAAGGGCGGAACGTTCGACTTCCGACACGACTTCGAAGGAGCCGAAATCGTCGGAGAGACCGTGGTCGTTCACGGCGTCGCGCGCGGCAATTTCATTCCGGTCGCGGGTCAACCGGCTCCGTTTGCGAACAACTTCGTTCTGGTGCTGAAGCGGCAGCCGACAGGCAAATTTCAATTCTGGCGAATTGCGTTCGGGCCGAGTTCCTCGTAAAAGACACAGCGGCCTGCAGCCGCAGCAGGCTGACGTGGACCCGCACCATCCCGACACGGCATCTTCGAAGGAGAAAGAGACCATGGACGAAGCCAAACTGTATGAGTTTATGGGCAAGCTGGTCACCGACATGGGTGGGGCGGCCATGATCGCGAATGTCATCCTGGGTGAGGAGTTGGGTCTCTACCGCGCCATGGGCGACAGCGCCCCGATCACTCCCGAGGCATTGGCGACCAAGACGGGGTGCAACCCGCGATTGATTCGGGAGTGGTTGCATGCGCAGGCGGCGGCCGGCTATGTGGAGCACGCCGAGGGGCAGTTTCGTTTGCCTCCCGAACAGGCCCTGGCGCTGGCGGTCGAGGACTCGCCGGTCTATGTCGCGGGAGGCGCCGTGGTGTTGGCGAGCCTCTTTCTCGACAAGGATAAACTGATCACCGCGATCCGCAGTGATGGCGCCCTGCCGTGGGGTGATCACCATCCGTCGATGTTCGGGGGCACCGAGCGCTTCTTTCGGCCCGGGTATCGTGCCCATTTGGTGCCGGAGTGGCTGCCCGCTCTCGAGGGCGTCGTCCCCAAGCTCGAAGCCGGTGCCACCGTGGCGGATGTGGGCTGCGGGCATGGCGCGTCGACGGTCGCCATGGCGCAGGCCTTTCCGGCGACCCGCTTTCTGGGTTTTGACAATCATGCTCCCTCGATTGCGACGGCGCAGGAACGTGCCGCTGAGGGCAAGGTTACGGACCGTGCGACCTTTGAGCAGGCGACGGCCAAGAACTACCCTGGCCAGGACTACGATCTGATTTGCTTTTTCGATTCGCTCCACGATATGGGCGACCCGGTGGGCGCCGCCCGGCATGCCTACCAGGCTCTAAAAGCGGATGGGACGGTGTTGCTGGTGGAGCCTTTTGCTGGCGATGACCTCGGCGAGAACACAACCCCGGTGGGCCGGCTGTTCTATGCGGCCTCGACGTTCATCTGTACGCCGAATTCGCTGTCTCAGGAGGTCGGCCTCGGGCTGGGTGCGCAAGCCGGGGAGGCGAGGCTGCGGAACGTCTTCAAGGAGGCGGGGTTTACCCGCTTCCGCCGCGCGACAGAAACGCCGTTCAACCTCGTTCTCGAAGCCCGAAAATAGAATCCTGTCGGCGACGGCGACGGCGACGGCGACGTCAACGGCAACGGCAACGGCAACGCAAAGGCCTTCGCACGACGATACAGAAGCGAAGGAGGAGGGGATGCGAGGGGATCGAATCGGAGGTCCGATCCGGTGGCGAATGCACATTGCGGCGCCCCCGGAGAAGGTGTTCGCCGCCCTCGATTCGGGCCAGGGACGCGCCTCGTTTTGGGCTGAGTCGGCGGTCGAGGTGGATGGGTACATCGAATTCCAGTTCATCAATGGCTACGCCTGCAGGAGCCAGGTGATCGAGCGGCGACCCCCGCATGTGCTGTCGCTCGATTACATCGGCGGTCTTGCGCGGTTTGAGTTGGCGGCAGATGGTCTGGGCGGCACAGACCTCTTGCTCACGCATGACGGTATCTCAGCTGAGGCATGGAACGAGGTCCACGCAGGGTGGCTGAACGTGCTGTTTCCACTGAAGGCGTGGGTGACGCACGGCATAGACCTACGCAACCACGATCCCGAACGATCATGGGATCAGGGATATGCCGATCAGTGACCTGATACGCCAAGCGTGCTCCGGTGTCATCCCCGCAATGGCCAGACCCAGAGGATCGTCGGGACGGCCGTGGCGACGACGAGGATCGAGAGCGGGAGGCCCATCCGCCAGTAGTCGCCGAACCGGTAGCCGCCGGGAGCCATCACGAGCGTGTTGGATTGATGGCCGATCGGAGTGAGAAACGCGCAGGAAGATCCGATCGCCACGGCCATGAGAAAGGGATCCGCCGACGCGTCGAGCCCGCGCGCGAGACTGATCGCGATCGGCGCCGCGAGGACCGCGGCGGCCACGTTGTTGACGACGTTCGAGAGCAGCATCACGGCGCCCATCAGGATCGCGAGGGTCGCCGGCGGAGGGACGGACCGCGCGAGAACCAGCAGCCCGTCGGCGATCAGCCGCGAGCCTCCGGTGGTTTCGAGCGCCTCGCCGATCGGGAGCAGCGCGGCCAGCAGGACGATCACGG
Source organism: Thermoanaerobaculia bacterium (assembly GCA_035544675.1). GTDB lineage: Bacteria > Acidobacteriota > Thermoanaerobaculia > Gp7-AA8 > Gp7-AA8 > DATKCA01. The sequence goes on from DATKCA010000046.1 coordinate 5,108, forward strand.
ACATGTCGACTCCGGTGTAGATCTCGCCGGGTGAGATGAGGCCGGCGAGCACCATCACGACCGCCGCGCCGACGAGGGCCGTCGCCGCCGGGATCAGGTCGAGCGCGATCAGCACGACGGCGACTGCGAAGATCGCGCTGGCGAGAATCACCTTGCGCGGCATGGCGATGCGCAGCCCTCGCGAGGCGAGGGGGAGCGTACCAAGCTCGCTCAACGCCGGCTGCAGCGTCTCCTCGCGCCCCTGCACCAGAAGGATGTCTCCGGCGGTGAAGCGAATCGCGCTGAGCCGTTTCCGCAGGCGATGCCCCTGACGCGCGACCGCCAGCACGTTCACCCCTCGGCGCTTCCGGAGATCGAGATCGATCGCCGTCCTTCCGACCAGGTTCGACTCCGTGGTGACGATCGCTTCCGCGAGATGGAGCTCGCTGCGCCGGACCTTTTTTTCCTCTTCGTCCCCCTCGTCCCTCTCGGCCTGCTCGGCCAGCTCGAGCCCGGTGAGATCGAGCAGGGTCTTCAGGTTGTCCGAATCGGCTTCGACCATGAGGATGTCGCGTTCCTCGAGGATCGCATGCGAGGGGGGCATCTCCTGGAGTCGGCGGGAGCGAATGAGGCCGAGCACCTGGACGTCCGCATCGTCCCTGACGGCCATGACGAGATCGTGCAGCGTTCCGCCCGCGAACCTCGACTCGTCGGGTACGCGGAGCTCGGTCAGGTACGCGCTGATCTCGAAGAGATCTTCGGAGCCATTCGGTTTCTCCCGCTGCGGGGTGAGCCGCCATCCCACGATCGTCACGAACAGGAGACCCACTACCGTCACGGCGAGGCCGACCGGCAGGAAGTCGAACATTCCGAACGGCTGCGCGTTCGCTTCTTCCCGATACGCCGCGATGATGATGTTCGGCGGAGTCCCGATCATGGTGATCGTGCCGCCGAGGAGCGATCCGAACGCGAGCGGCATGAGCAGGAAGGAGGGAGAGCGGCGCCCGCGACGCGACATCCAGATCCCCACCGGCATGAACAGCGCGAGCGCGCCGACGTTGTTGATGAATCCCGAGCAGAGCGCCACGATGCCCGTGAGGGTCGCCACCTGAATCCAGGGCCGGTCGCCCACTCGCGTGAGCTTTCGGGCGATCGTGTCCACCACTCCGGCGTTCAGCAGCCCGCGGCTGAGGATGAGCACCGCTGCCACGGTGACGACCGCGGGATGCCCGAGCCCCATGAAGACGCGATCCGCCGGCACGAGCCCGGCGAGCGCCACGACCAGCAGGCCGACGAGCGCCACCACGTCGTACCGCCAGCGGTTCCAGACGAACAGAACGAGCAAAGCGGCGAGAACGCCGAAGACGGTCAGTTGATCCGTGTTCACACGATCGCTCCGGATCCTTCAACCGCGCAGCGCTTCGCCGGCAAACGCCCCGGCGCGGCGTTCCAGGTGCAGGCAGGGTGCTCCGGTGCAGTCGAGAGAATGAGAAGGGCTCCTTTCGCCGGGCTGCCGCGCGGCGAGAGTAGCAGAACTTTGCGTCAGACTCGGCGATCTGCCGGGGCGCTTTCCTTTTCGCCCGAGGTCGGATAGCGTTCCTCGAATCCGAAGCATCGAGGAGGCCCTGTGAGCAGACTCTCGCTGTCCAGGACGAGCTGGGCCGTTCTCGTCGCGGTCTGCGCCGCCGCGGCGGCATGGGTGATCTTCCGCCCCGAGCTCGCATTCATCGACCGGAGAGTCGATGAGCCGTTTCCGGCGGCGCAGGAGGCGCACCTCATTACCGAGCCGAGCCCCGCGCCGACCCCGACGCCGCTGCTTCGCGGCGAGTTCACGAGTCTCGCGCACGAAACGCTCGGCACGGCGACCGTCTACGAGATCCCCGGAGGGCGCCGGGTGCTGCGCCTGACCGGCTTCAGGACCTCGAACGGCCCCGACGTGCGCGTTTATCTCGTGAAAGCGGCCGAGGCCGACGACGATGCGGTCCGGACGGCGGGAATCATCGACCTCGGATCGATGAAGGGGAACGTCGGCGATCAGACCTACGAGATCCCCGCGGGCGTCGATCTCGACTCCCACCGCTCGGTCTCGATCTGGTGCGCACGCTTCGGCGTGAACTTCGGAAAGGCGGCGCTGTCGACGGCCCCTGTCCCGCAGGGAGGATAGGGCCTGCGGAGGTTTCTTCGACCATGCGAGCATTCGTCGGACTCGCGCTCGCGGCGATGGTCGCGACGGCAGCCGCCACCCGCGCGGGCGACGACGAGTCGGCTCATTGATGGGGAGTCGTTCCGGCCGCGGCTCTCCGGAAAACGGAGTACCCGGTGAGAGCGAGCCCAATCGCTACGAGGGAGAAGAACGCCACACCGAGCGGAGAATCACCACGATTCCAAGTGGCGACGAGGGGAAAGGAATGAGCCAGAAGTCGCGGGAGGAAAAGCCAGACCAGGAATACAAATGCGATCATGAAGGGCACGACCCGGGCCGCGCCCGTGAGCCGGATGCCCACGAGCAGGAAGCCGGGAGCGAGCAGCAAGGCGAAGGCGACCCCCAGCAAGTTCATCAGCAAACTTTCAGGAGGGATGCTGGAGACGTACCCCAGAACGTTCATCGCGAGAAGTGCCACGAGGGACGTGACGAGGAGGACGACGCCTGCCGTACCCACCTTGCCGAAATCGGCGCGCTGTTGAGCCCAGAAGCCGAGCAGCCCCGTAATAAGGAGCAGAGGGAGAGCAATCGCACCGTAATCCCGGACCCCGTTCGTCGGGTCAAAGCGGACGAAATAGATGATGTCCGCCGCCCAGAGAATGCCTCCGATCAGACCGCACAGGCCCATCCAGCGTGTCTGTCGCAGCGAGAGCTCCAGCATGGGTCTCCTCCTTCCGCCTGAACCGGTACGGCGCGCTCGCATGGCCTCGAAACGCCAGCTCAAGTCATCCGTGACGCCAAGACAGGTTCGCAGCAGGATTTCCATCGCAACGACAGCCGTCGGCGTCAGGTTCTCTTGCGCATCCGACTGGTGGTCCCAGAGGTCGGCTTCGATTTCGGCGCGCCTCGTCTCGTGCAGGTCCGCTGGCATGCGAATCGTGTAGAGTTGCACCCAGAGACGTGTGATGGCGGCAGCGATCTCGGTCGCGCTCATGTCGTCTCCGGCTCTTCATCGAGCGAAGCCAGCTTGCCTGCGGTACCGCGCCGCTGCGCTCGCGCGCGGCTCAGAGCGACCGCCGCCAGCGCAGCGAGACGATACATACGGCGGCGCGGGCGTCTCTCTCGTTCCGCCTCGGTCGGATCTTCCCAGAACGCTTCGATCAGCCCCGCCTGCTCCAACCGATGAAGCGCGCGATAGAGGGTTCCGTGCGCGGTGAGCATTCGGCGATCCGTTGCGGTCTTTATCACCTTCGCGAGTGAATAACCGTGGAACGCCATGATGCCGCGCCGCTCGAGTGCGAGAGCCGCTTCGAGAACCGAAATTTCCAAAGGGATGAGCTCGTCGGCCTTGCGTCGCATGCGCGAAGAATAAGCAGATATCTGCTGTTTGTCAATGGCCCAAGCGCCGCTCGCGCTTTACGCCCGCGACTCTCAGGCGCGACCCGCCCCAGCCTGAGCGGCGATGTCGTCGCACAGGGCCCGGACGCGATCGGTGACCGAGCTCGTTTCCGGGCTCTCGGCCGATCGTGCGCGAAGGGCCGCCAGATGAAGCGCGAGAGTCTTCAGCATCTCCATTCGCCGGTTGCGGGCTTCCTTTGCCTCCTCGATCCTTTCCGAGAGGCCGCGGACCAGCTCGAGCTCCTTCTCGTAGAGCGTTCGCAGCGGCGCGGAATCGGAGGCTTGCAGTGCCGCGATCTTCGCGTTGAGCCGCTCCTCCTCGCCGGCCTCCAGGGTTCGCGCGAGCTCGGCGATCTCCCGATCGGCGTCCTCGATCGACGCCAGGAGCTGGCGCGCCGCCGCCGCGGCCTCGGCGCCCAGCGGACGCAACGCGCCGGAGAGCTCGCCGGCGTATCGGAGGATCGACTGGAAGTGCCCGTGGGCCGAGTCGGCTCGCGTCTCGCGATCCTCGTCGGTTGCCGGCGCGAGGATCGCCGCGATGTGCGGCCTCTGCCAGTAGCTGACCCGGCTCGGAGGAGCCGAGTACATCACGCGGCCGAGGTCCTCGGCGGTGAGCCCCTTTCGCGTGAGCTCGCGGCGAGTACGGACAGATGCGACGATCCAGACGGCGAGCGTCGTCGCCACGCTTCCCACCCAGAACCAGTTCTGGACGACCTGCGACGACACGTTGGCAAAGTACAGGAGTGCAGTGACCACGATTGGAAGAGCGACCCAGACCAGCGGCAGGATCGATCGGAGGAGTCGGACCTCACTCAGAAGCCGCTCCCATACATTTCCCCGCCGGCGCCATGCCTTGGGGTACCACCAGAGCCACCACGACGGCTCTCGCCAGATCGCCGCCTGCGCCTGCTCCAGCTGGAATCCCTCCCGCTTCATCCGGGCGAGGAGGAAACCGTATATGGCCGAGACGGTGAGCGCGCTGAGCGCGAGGAAGGTCCGTCCTCCATCGTCCTTCCACCAGCCGTAGTTCTCACCCGCGAGCCAGAAGCCGAAGATCCAGATCATCACGATGATCAGTCCGGGGACGCCGCGTCCTTCCACCGCGTGCAGAGCATCGGGCAGGTGGGTCTCTTCACTCGCGCCGAGCGCAAGCTTCAGCGACCTCGCGTCGGGCCACCGCTTCGCCGGATCCTTGGCCAGACAGCGCTCGATCGCCTGCGCCGTCGCATGCGACAGGTTCCCGTTGAGTGACCGGAGCGAAGGCGGCTCCTGCGTCAGGTGCCTGGTCAGCACGTCAGCCGCTGTCTTCCCTTCGAAGGGGAGCC
>DATKCA010000047.1:0-10029 GCA_035544675.1 Thermoanaerobaculia bacterium
CGTCATCGCCCGCAAGGGCATCTCCGCCGCGACCATGCAGGACATCGCCGACGAAGCCGGCGTGGCCAAGGGCACCATCTATCTCTACTTCCGCGACCGCGACGAGCTGGTGGAGAAGACGTTCGAGAACGCCATCACCGAGCTGCACCGCCGCATCGATCTCGAGCTCGACTCCGAGGCCGCCTTCGAGGAGCGCCTGCGCGCCTCGATCCGCAGCATCCTCGAGTTCTTCCGCGATCACCGCGAGTTCTTCCGCCTCTACACGGCGCATCGCGTTCCGGAAGGCAACCCGCAGCAGCAGAGGCGGCAGCGGCGGCAATGCGAGTTCTACCGGGAGCGCATGCAGAAGCTGGCCGGTGTCCTCGGCGCGGCGATGGCGGCGGGGGAGATCCGGACGATGGACGCCTACCGCCTGGCCGTTTTCATCAGCGAAGGCATCAACTCGGTGGTCGTGGAGAGGGTGATGGAGGAAGCGGCACCTCCGCTCGAGTCGGACGTCGAGCTGATCACCAGCGTCATCCTCAACGGAATCTGCCTGGAACGGAGCACAAAGTGAAACCGGAATATGACGAAACGAGCCGCCGGGTCGGCGGCGCTCCACGGGTCCTCGCGCTGCTGCTCCTCGCCGCAACGGAGGCCACGGCCCAGACGAGGCTGACGTTCGACGGCGCGATGCGCCGGGCGCTGGAGGTCAACAACACCGTGGAGAGCTCGCGCGCCGGGATCGGAGTGGCCTCGGCCAGCCGCGACCTGCTGCTGTCGGCGGTCATGCCGCGCATCAGCATCGGCGGCGATCTGACGCGCAACAGCATCGAGTCGTCGTTCGGCGGCGAGGGCGACGAAGTGACGCTCATCCCGCGCAACGACTGGCGCTACCAGATCACCCTCTCGCAGCCGATCTTCGCCGGCCGCCGCGAGCTGCGCGCGTACTCGCAGGCCAAACTCGGCGTGGAGAACGCGCGCCAGGGCTCGTTCGGAACCGAAGACGGCGCGCTGCTGCGCGTGGCGTCGAGCTTCCTGGCCCTCGTCAACGCCGAGGCGCGGATGGAGATCGAGCTGCGGAACATCGAGCTGGCGCAGCGCCGTCGCACGCAGGCTTCCGCGTTCTACGAGGCGGGCGAAGTGACGCGCGTCGATGTTCTCCGCGCGGAGACGGCCGTGAAAGCGGCGCAGCGCGTCATGGCAGGCGCGGAGCAGGCCCGCCAGATCGCCGAGAGCGACCTGCGCGCCGCGCTCGATCTGGAGGGCCCGCTCGAAGCCGAGCCTCCCGCGCAGAAGCTGCCGCCGCTCCCGGACGAAGCGACGCTCGTGGCCCGCGCCGCGGAGTCGCGTCCCGACGTGAACGTGGCCGAGAACAACATGCGCATCGCGGAGCTCGAGATCAGCAAGCAGCGTGGGTATTGGCTGCCCACCGTCACGTTCGACGGCGGCCTGATCAGCCAGAAATCGCCGTTCCCCGCCGAGAGGTACTCCTACGGCGCGCTGCGATTCAACATCCCCATCTTCCAGTCCGGCGAGGTGGTCGCGCGCGTGGCCGGTGCGAAACAGCTCCGGGAGCAGGCTCGCCTCTCGCTCCAGGACGCGCGGATCATGGCCCGTGAGGACGTCCTCAAGGCGCTCGTCGATCTGCGCGGGGCCGAAGTCAGCCTGGCCCTGGCCGGCGAGCAGCTCCAGGCAGCCGAGGCGGAGTATGCGCAGTCGTTCGAGCTGTATCGGGCGCAGGAAGCCACCTCGCTCGACGTGGCCTCATCCGAAACATCGCTGGCGGACGCGCGTCGCGCGGTCGCCGAAGAGACCCTGAACCGCGATCTCGCCGAGCTGCGCGTGTGGTACGCCGCCGGCGCCATCAAAGAAGCATTGCTTGGAGCCACTCGATGAAACGCATTCTCGTCGAGGCGAGGCGAAGTTGAACTGATTTGAATTCTTGGGACGAGAGATCACCACAGAGTCACAGAGGACACAGAGGTTCGCAGAGTACTTCGGCCCTCTCTGTGTTCTCTGTGGCTCTGTGGTTTGCATCTCCCAAGAGCCAAGAAGGACACCGGCGCTCCATTCTTCCCCTTGACGCAGCGGTGGCACTGTATTACTGTATTAGTACAGTCAGGCCATGTTCGACATCCGCCCCACCGACTCGTCCCCCATCTGGCAGCAGATCGAGGAAGGCATGCGCCGCATGATCGTTCTCGGCTCTCTGCGGCCCGGGGACGCCGTCCCCTCCGTCCGCGACCTGGCCCGCACGCTGCGCGTCAACCCCAACACGGTCGCTCGCGCCTATCAACGGCTGACCGACAACGGCGTCTTCTCCGTGAAGCGAGGGGACGGCACGTACGTGGCCGACGCGCCCTCCCAGCCGCGGCGCTCGGTGCGCGCCGAGACACTGCGGGAGGCCGCCACGCGCTACGCCGGCGCGGCCATCGCCGCCGGCGCGTCGGCCACGGAGGCGTGCGAGGTGCTCGAGGAGAGCTTCGCGAAACTGGTGAAGGAGCACAGGAAGCCATGAGCCACGAACACGCGATCGCCGCGAACGGCGTGACCGTCCGTTACGGCAGGAAAGTGGCCGTTGACGACCTCACCCTGCGGGTTCCAACAGGATCCGTGTACGCGCTCCTCGGACGCAACGGTGCCGGCAAGTCGTCGCTCGTCCGCTGTCTCCTCGGCCAGCGCAAATCCGAAGCCGGCAATGTCACGCTCCTCGGAATGGACGTCTGGAGCGAGCGTCAGAGGCTGATGGATCTCGTGGGCGTCGTACCCGAAGACTCCGATGCGCCGCCGCAGATGACGGTGCGCGAGCTGGCGGCATTCTGCGCGCGCGTCTACTCGCGATGGCAGGGCGTGACGTTCGATGAGTGTCTGGACCGATTCAGCATCTCCACGACGGCCCGCTTCGGCGAGCTGTCGAAGGGGCACAAGAAGGGCGTCATGCTCGCGGTGGCGCTGGCGATGTCGCCGGAGATTCTCGTCCTCGACGATCCGACGCTCGGCCTCGACGTCGTCGCGCGCAGGTCGCTCTTCGACGAGGTCATCGGCGAGATGGCGGAGCGCGGCATCACCACGCTCATCACCACTCACGACCTGGGCGGCATCGAAGCGCTGGCGGACCGCGTGGCCATCATGAAGGACGGCCGCATCGTCCTGGAAGAGGAGACCGAGGCACTGAAGAATCGCTTCCGCCGCATTCGATTCGCAGCGGCGCCGGTGGCGCTCTCGAACCTGGCCACGGCCGCCGTGCGGAGCTGGGGCAGCGGCACGGAAGCGATCGTCTCGAACTACGACGAGCGGACCTCGGAGCGGTTCCCGCATGCGGAGATCTCGCCGTTGTCGCTCGAAGAGATTTTCATCGCCGTCTCCGGCGAAGGGGAGAAGTCATGACTCACGTTCTGGCGATTGCGAGCCGCGAGATCCGGGAGCGCCGCATGGTGTTCGTGGCCGCGGCGTTCCTGGCCACGCTGCCGTTTCTGTTTGCGCTGCTGCCGAGCGCGGCCCGCTTCGGCCGCGCTGCGCGGATCGCCGGGACGGGCGGGATCCTCGCTTCGGCGTGGGCCGTCGGCCTGGCCATCGTTCTCGGCGTGTCGATCTTGTCGAGCGAGCTGGCGCAGCGGCGCCTGTCGTTCTATCTGACGAAGCCGATCGGTGCCGCGTCGGTCTGGCTCGGGAAGCTGACCGCCGCGTGGGTCATCGTTCTCGTCACGTTTGCGATCGTGTTCGTTCCGTCGCTGATGGTGGGCGGCTCCGCGTGGCAGACGGCGTGGAACACTCCGATCAACGTCGTGGTCGCGCTGGTCGCGCTCATCTCTCTCGGGCTGATCCTGCTCTTTCATCTGGCCGGGACATTCGTCCGCTCGCGATCGCCGTTGCTGGCGGTCGATCTCGTGCTCGGCGTTCTGTTCGCCGGTGCGACATGGCTCCTGGTGCAGCCGCTGATGGCGCGGCTCTCTCTCCAGAATGTGAAGATCGTGACCCTCGGAGTGGCCTGCGGTTTTGCGGCGGCGGTCATTCCGGCCGGCGTCTTTCAGGTCGCCCGCGGCCGCGCCGACATCCGCGCCAGTCACGCGGCACTGTCGAAATTCGTGTGGGCGGCATCCGCCGTCGTGCTGCTTTTCGGGGGCGCTTTCGTGGCGTGGGTGCTGTCCGCGGGGCCATCCGATCTGCTGTCCCCACAGCTCGGCCAGGCATCTGCAGGGAAATGGGCGTGGGCGACAGGTCAGGCCGCGAAGCGCAACGACTATCGCCCGCTTTTCCTGATCGACACGACGACGGGACGACACTTCTCAATTCCGGCATCGCGATTCGCCGCCTCATTCAGCGGCGATGGAAACTCGGCCGTGTGGCTCAGGCGCGGGAACCTGGAACTGATGGTCACCCGCCTCGGCGGCGGGAAACCGCGGCACATCGCCACGGGCCTCTCCGGGCCCTGGTTCTCGGTGGCGGTGCTTTCGGACGACGGCACGAGGCTCGCCGCGATCGATTCGAATCAGACGTTGTCCGTCAGCGATGTGGACGGGGGCCGGATCCTCGCTTCGGTGAAACTGGCCGGCTCGTTCAAATCTCACCGGATGTTCTTTGCGGACAACGACACGGTGCGAATCTACGAGACGCCGTCGAGGGTGGCGCAGCCCGGCACCGGCACGACCCTTCGAGCTTACGAGCTGAACATCCCCGGGCGAGGGCTGACGCTCACCGGCGAGCTCGCCGCTCCCGCAAAGTCGCTGATGCTCACCGCCGATTCCTCCGGCAGGCGGGTGCTTCTGATGCCGAACGGCGGCGACGGCATGTTTCTCCTGGACGGCCGGTCGTTGCAGAACATGGCCACGTATTCCGTCAAGCCCACCTGGGCCGGCTCGTTCATCCTGCGGAACGGCAACGTCGTGATCGCTGATCGCGCTGCCGGTGTCCTGGGAGTCTTCGCCGGCAGCGGCGAGAAGCTGCGGGAGATCCGAGTCGGCCACGCCAGCCAGATCTGGGCCATGTCGGAGATCGCGCCCTCCCGGCTGGTCGTCCTTCTGTATGGCAGGCCCGGCTCGTACGTTCGTGACTTTACGACGCTCGTCGTCGACTGCGAGCGCGGGGTCATCGAGCGGCGCGACAAGGTCATGCCCGCGCAGATTCGCGGGTATGACGACCCGCGCGTGGCCTCATCGGACGCGCCGCGCCAGCTGCTCGTCGAAGACGCGGAGCGCCGGCTGTGGCGCTGGAATCCGCTGACCGGCGCGAAGACACGACTCTGAGGTGGAGCGCCGCCGACCCGGCGGCTAGAACTGCTGCAGCACCCGTAGATCGTTCTCGAACAGCGTGCGGATGTTCGGGATGTCGTACTTCAGCATGGCTACCCGGTCGATGCCCATGCCGAACGCGAAGCCGCTCCACTCCTCCGGATCGATCCCGCAGTTGCGCAGCACCTGCGGGTGCACCATGCCGCATCCGAGGATCTCCATCCAGCCGGTGCGGGAGCAGGTGCCGCAGCCTTCGCCCTTGCAGAACAGACACGTCATGTCCAGTTCCGCCGACGGCTCGGTGAACGGGAAGAAGCTCGGGCGCAGCCGGAACTTCGGCTGACCGCCGAACAGCCTCACCACGAAGTGCTCGAGCGTGGCCCGCATATGCCCGATGTGAATGGCCCGATCGACGAGCAACCCCTCGGCCTGATGGAACATCGGCGAACGGCGCATGGTGATCTCGTCGCGGCGGTAGACGCGCCCGCACGAGATGACCTTCACCGGCGGCTTGTAGCGCTCCATCGTGCGGATCTGCACGTTCGACGTGTGCGTGCGCAGCAGCAGTTGTCCGACGTCGACGAAGAACGTGTCCTGCGTGTCGCGCGCGGGATGGTCGGGCGTGAAGTTGAGGGCCTCGAAGTTGTACCAGTCGCTCTCCACTTCAGGTCCTGGATCGACGGAGTAGCCCATCTCGCGGAAGATCTGCTCCATCTGCTGGCGCACCAGTGTGATCGGATGGAGGTGCCCGAGGCGGGGCATGCGGGCGGGGAGGGTGACGTCGATGATGTCGCGCGCTTCCTTGCGCGCCGATTCCTCCGCCGCGATGCGCCCGGTCTTCTCCTCGAGCGCCGACTCGATGCGGTCGCGCAGCTTGTTCAGCGCGTCGCCGGTGTCCTTCTTCTGCTCCTTCGGAACTTCCTTCAGCTTCGCGAACAGGGCGGGGATGACGCCGCCCTTGCGGCCGAAGTAGCGGACGCGGAGATCGTCGAGGGAGCGGGTGTCGTTCGCGGCAGCAATTGCCGCATCGAACTCGCGACCGGCCGTTTCGATCTGCTGGATCGTTGCAGCCTACTTTGCGGCGGGTGCGGGCAGTGCCGCTTTCGCGCTCTCGGCCAGTGCGGTGAAGGCGGCGGCGTCGCGCACGGCGATGTCGGCCAGGATCTTCCGGTCGATGTCGTTGCCCGATGCCTTGAGGCCGGCGATGAGCTTCGAGTAGGACATCCCGTTCTGGCGCGCGGCCGCGTTGATGCGGGCGATCCACAGCTTGCGGAAGTCACCCTTGCGATCCTTGCGGCCGGTGAACGCGTAGTTGAGGCCTTTCTCGACGGCCTGCTTGGCGATGCGGTGACCGCGCGACTTCATCCCGTAGTAGCCCTTGGCCAGCTTCAGGATCTTGGCGCGGCGGTTCTTCCTCTTCGGACCTCTTTTGACTCTCGGCATCGTTCTCTCCTCGTTTCAGGTTTTCGAGCGGCCGGGTCAGGAGGTGTTGCGTAACCTCGACTCGCTCCGTAATTTGGCTCTGGGCTATTGGCTCTTGGGAGTTTTTGGTTTTCCCAACAGCCAAGAGCCAGGAGCCATGAGCCTATTTGTAAGGCAGCATGCGCCTCACGGTCTTCGCGTTCGCAGGCGACACTTCCACCTCACCGGCCAGCGAGGCCTTACGCCCCGGCGACTTCTTGGTGAGGATGTGCGAGTGGAACGCGTGATTCCGCTGAAGCTTGCCCGTCCCGGTCTTCTTGAACCGTTTCGCGGCGCCTCTGTGTGTCTTCATCTTCGGCATAGCTTGTCCTTGAACCGAGGCTAAGTGGGTTTGATTCCCGGGGGTTGGGGCTCCGAGCTCTGGGGCTCCTGGCTCCTGGGACGAGAGATCACCACAGAGTCACAGAGGACACAGAGGTTCGCAGTAGTACTTCGGCCCTCTCTGTGTTCTCTGCGTCTCTGTGGTTGCTTCTCCAGGAGCCAGGAGCCAGAGCCCTACTTCGTCGGCGAAATCACCATGGTCATCCGGTTTCCCTGGATGTCCGGGTTCTGGTTCTCGGGGGCTCCGAACTCCTTCACCTCATCGAGGAGGCGGTCCAGAACGGCCCGGCCCAGCTCCATGTGCGTCATCTCGCGTCCGCGGAAGCGCACCGTGGCCTTGACCTTGTCGCCGTGCTGCAGGAACCGGACGATGTTGTTCTTCTTGAAGTCGAAGTCGTGCTCGTCGATGCGGGGGCGGAACTGCACCTCCTTGACGACGATGACCTTCTGCTTCTTCTTCGCTTCGGTCTGCTTCTTCTTCTGCTGGAAGATGTACTTGCCGTAATCCATGATCTTGCAGACCGGCGGTGCGGCGGTCGGCGAGATCTCGACCAGGTCGAGGTCCTTCTCGCGCGCCATCTCCTGGGCCTGCGCGAGCGGAACGACTCCTACCTGCGATCCGTCGGCCCCGATGAGGCGAACCTCCGGGATGCCACGGATCATGTCGTTGATTCTAGATTCTGGTTCGGCGGGTCTGCGGTCGAATCGGGATCCTCGTCTGGGGGGGTAAATACTCTTTGTCCTCCTCTAGGTTAGGGCGCGGAATGCGCGAATCTACGAAACAACAGTTCACAAAGTCAAGGAACGCGATGAGATGAGCTCCCGGGCCTCCGCCAGGAGGGCCTCGATCTCGACGCTGGCCTGGTCGCCGCTGCGCTTCCGCAGGTTGACCGTGCCGGCCGACGCTTCCTTCTCGCCGACCACCAGCATCCAGGGGATTTTCTGCAGTTGGGCGGTGCGGATCTTCGCGCCGAGCTTCTCGTTGGTGGCATCGACCTCGACGCGGAGTCCCGCGGCACGCAGCTTCGCGCCGGTCTCGTTGGCGTAGTCGACGAACTTCTCCGAGAGAGGGAGCACCGCCGCCTGCACCGGCGCCAGCCACAGCGGAAACGCGCCGGCGAAATGTTCGATGAGAATGGCGATGAACCGTTCGAAGGAGCCGTAGATGGCGCGATGCAGCACGGCCGGGCGATGCTCGGCGTTGTCCTCGCCGATGTACTGGAGGTCGAACCGCTCCGGCGCGTTGTAGTCGAGCTGGATCGTTCCGAGCTGCCACTTCCGCCCGATGCTGTCGGACACGTCGAAGTCGATCTTCGGACCGTAGAACGCTCCCTCGCCCGGCTTGACCTCGTACGGCCGCCCCAGCGAGTCGAGCGCCCGCTTGAGCAGCTCCTCGGCCCGATCCCACAGAGCGTCGTCGCCGATGCGCACCGGCGGCCGGGTCGAAAACTTCGCCGAGTATTCGAGTCCCACCGCCCGGTACACCTGGTCGAGCAGCCCGACGAAGCGCGCCACCTCGTCCGGCACCTGCTCTTCGAGACAGATGATGTGCGCGTCGTCCTGCGCGAACTGCCGGACTCGCGTCAGGCCGCTGAGCGTTCCGGATGCCTCGTTGCGGTGCAGGACATCCTGCGTGTGCAGCCGCAGCGGGAGGTCGCGATAGCTGTGCCGCTTCATCCCGTAATAGAGGAAGTGCGACGGGCAGTTCATCGGCTTCAGCGAGAAGTCGTGCTCGTTCGTCTCGCTGTCGAGGACCAGGAACATGTTCTCCCTGTACTTGCCCCAGTGGCCGCTGATCTCCCACAGCCCCTTGTTGAAGAGCAGCGGCGTCTTGATCTCGACGTACCCGTTCGCCAGCGTCAGCTCGCGTATGTACTGGGACAGGACCTGGTAGAGCGTGGTCCCTTTCGGAGTCCAGAACGCGGCGCCCGGCGCGAACGGATGGAAGTGAAAGAGGTCGAGCTCCTTGCCGAGCTTGCGATGGTCGCGGGCTTTGGCCTCTTCCGTGCGCCGGAGGTACTCCTCGAGCTCCTTCTGGTCGGGCCAGGCGGTGCCGTAGATCCGCTGCAGCATGGCGTTGCGGCTGTCGCCGCGCCAGTACGCGCCGGCGACGGACGTCAGCTTGAACGCGCCGAGCTTGCCGGTCGACGGCACGTGCGGCCCGCGGCAGAGGTCGAACCAGTCGCCCTGCCGGTAGACCGACAGCGTCTCGTCTCCGGGGATGGCCTGGATGATCTCGACCTTGTACTTCTCGCCGATCTCGCCGAAGGTGCGGATGGCCTCCTGGCGTGACCACTCTTCGCGGCGGACGGGGAGGTCGCGCTTCGCGATCTCCGCCATTCTCTCCTCGATCCTCCGCAGATCCTCCTCGGTGAAGGGCCGGTCGGTGGCGAAGTCGTAATAGAAGCCGTTCTCGATGACGGGACCGATGGTGACCTGGGTGCCGGGAAAGAGCTCCTGCACCGCCATTGCCATGAGGTGCGCCGTGGAGTGCCGGATGGTGTCGATGCCCGCCTCGGACTTCGGAGTGATGATCTCGACCTTCGCGCCGTCAGGAACCGGCGCGGAGAGATCGACGACCTTGCCGTCGATCCGGCCGGCCACGGCGTCTTTGGCCAGCCGCCGGCCGATCGCCGCGGCGACGTCGGCGACGGTGGCGTTGTCGGGCACTTCTTTCATCGATCCGTCGGGTAGCTGGACCTGCATGGCAACCTCACAAAAAAAACAGGGCCTTTGGGGCCCTGCGGGTGATCTCTGCTCTCGGGGAGGGGACGATCAACGACAGGGCGAGCTGGTGGTCCGGCTCGTCGTTCGCGTGGGCGTGGTCGTCGTCGTGCGGTTCATGATCTCAGGGGGCGGATTGTAGGCTAACCCCATCCGCGCAGTCGAGTCTAACCAGCCATGAAGAAGATCGCATTCCTTCTCGCGCTCGTTGCCCTTCCTCTCCAGGCCGACCTCCGCCAGAACATCGTCTCGCGATCGGGATGGGTCGCCTACTCGATCCCGGCCTGGCGTG
>DATKCA010000048.1:0-26384 GCA_035544675.1 Thermoanaerobaculia bacterium
CGCTACGCTCGGGATGACACCATCTCGTCCACCACCGGCCAGGCGCTGGCGCGCCACTGCTCCGACATGAGCAGGCCGGCCGACGCGAGGTACAGCGCGATGTCGCGGCGGTCGAAGCGGCCGTCCATCTCGCGGACGGCGTCACGCATCGCCGCGGCGTCCGGAGCGGTGTAGTCGTCCACCTCGATCGATCCGTTGTTGTGCGGCACGTTCCATCGATCGAGGAACGCCGCCATCATCTCGTTGGCGTGATGGGTGTGGTACTGCATCAGCGCCATCTCCAGGAACTGGTCGAAGTCGGGCGCGCCGATGCGCGAGGCCAGGAGGTCCGCCTTTTTGTCCGGCGGCATCTTCCGCAGCGTCTCGTCGCGGAAGTGCAGTGCGCGCGCGAGCTGCGCGGTGGCCATCATCTTCGACGACGGCTCGGCGTGTTTCCAGAACGCCGTCAGGATCGTGCGGCGGCGGTCGGTGTCGGCGAGCTCCTTGAGAATGCGTCGGGCGTCCCACATGCAGGGGTCAGCGTATCAGGGCGCGAGCGGATCTCCTGAGCCGCGAGCGCACGGCGTACAATGATCGCGCATCAACGGGAGGGCGTCGCGTGTTTTGTCCAGCTTGCGGAGTGAAAAACGAGCCGGGCACTCTGAAGTGCTTCGTCTGCAAACAGACGATCCGGCCACTGGACGCCCCCGGCCCGCTGAGCGGGGCGCGGCCACGCACCATCCGGGTCGTCAACTCCGTCGAGTCGATCGGATCCGTGGGCGACCGCTTCCTCGCTCTGCTCTTCGATCGCGCCCTGCTCGGCGCGCTCCTTCTCCTCGTGGCGGCGCTCCTGCAGAGTGAGAACCGTCCCAGTCTGGAGCGGCAGTTCGCGGGCATCCGCTGGATCGGCATCGGCGGCCCGATCGCGCTGGCGCTGATCATCTTCCTCTACCACGTCGCCCTCGAGTCCGCCTTCGGCGCCACCCTCGGCAAGGCGATGCTGGGCCTCAATGTCCGCAACGAGAGCGACCGCAATCGATTCATGGCCGCGGTCATCCGCAACGCCTTGCGGCCCATCGATGCGATCGCGCTGTACGCGGTCGCATTCTTCGTCGCCGTCTTCTCGCCCCGCAAACAGCGCCTCGGCGACCTCCTGGCGAAGACCATCGTGCTCGAGTACCGCATCCACCCGGCGGCACGGGCCATGTTCCTCTTCATCTGGGTGGCCCTGGTGGGCGGCTCGGTGTGGCTGGCCTGGACGTTCTGCCCGAGCTGTCTGGCCGTGCCGTTGCCGTAGCCGTGGCCTGCAACTTGCTAATTACTGAGGACCCCGAGCCATCCACGGATCGGCTCGCCAGCTGACTCCCAGATCAGCCCGCCATCGAACATGACCAACTCGCTTCCCTCGCCGGTGTACTGGCGAACCGTGTGCCCAAAGGAATCCGCGGATGAGCCTCGAACGTAGAGCGCTCGTCGTGGATGACGACGCCGGGATCCGCATCCTCGTCAAGCACATCCTCAGCCGCAACAACTTCACGGTCGATCTGGCTCGCGACGGAATTGAGGCGATCGAGAAGCTGGTGGTGAATGACTACGACGTGATCGTGCTCGACATCATGATGCCGCGCATCGACGGGCGGGGCGTGGTCGAGTACCTGGAACGGTTTCAGCCCGAGAACATCGCGCGCGTCATCGTCATGACGGCGTTCGGAAGCAGCGCCTTCAACCGCGTCAGCCCGCCGGTCGGCCGCATCCTGGAGAAGCCGTTCGACATCGATCACCTGCTGCGGGAAGTGACCGAGTGCTGCTGGATGACTGGTTCGAGCGCCTAGCTGCCCCCTCTCGTGTGTCATAATAAGAATTGGTCGGTCCGAGAGAGAGGGATCCCATGTCACGCGATTGGCGCATCGCATTGCTTGTCTCATGGTTCGTTCTGCTGCTTTTCTGCGTGGCGAGTTTCTCCGCGGCACACAGGCCTGAGCCCATCGATCGCACGATTGCGGCACCGTCCGCGGTCGCAGTCGTCGAGCCGCCGCCCGATCCAGCTCCTCCTGCCGAGCCATCCCGGGCCGTCCCCACGCTCGGAGAAGTGGCGGCCGATCACATCGAGATGCGCGCCAGCGTTCTGGCCGGCGAGCTCGCCTCGATGTGGACGCGCAATCCCGACCAGCTCGTTCGCGTGATCCAGAACGCGTCGCGACAGGCATCCGGCTCGCCCTCCATCACCCTTCTCCTGGCCATCGCGCATGCCGAGACCAACGGCAAGATTCTCGATGTCTCCGAGGCGGGTGCGGTGGGGCTGGCGCAGGCGACGCCGGTGGCCGCAAGGCAGGAGGCGTTCGACGGAAAGCTGTTTGTCACGCGCGACTACCTCATCGGCTCCCGCGCCTACATCATGAAAAAGCCGTTGGGCGACGCCGACACGATCGCGTCGCTGATCGTGGAACGCGACGACGAGCGGACCCGGCGTAAGGCCAAACGGCTGCTGGCATCCGCGCTCGCGCTGCGGCTGGAAGGCGTCCACGAGCTCGACCTGCTTCTCCCCTACGCGACGCCGAGCTATACCGAGAACATCCAGCGCGCGAAGAAACACAACCTGGCCGTTCTGCGCGAGCTGGAGCGGCTTCTCGGCAGCGGCAGCCGCGCTGAGATCCGGTCCTTCCGAGATCAGGTTCGCCGCGAATATCGCGATCTGAAGCGCACGCAGGCGGATTCCTGGCGCCGCTACCAGCTCGAGCTGGCCGGCAAGCGCGATGCGCTTCTGGAAGAGCATTTCGGACGGCCTGCCAGCGAGGTCAAGAAGGAGCTGCCGTACGAAGCCGCCGAGTTCCTGGGCGAGGCGCTGGACGAGCGATTCTCGGCGCAGCGCATGGCCGAGTTCCTGGTGCGCCACCTCGAGCGCAAGGCCGAAGAGGCGCGCAGGCTGGCCCGGAAGAACGACGACGTCGAGGAGATGACCGCCGCGCTCTACAACGGCGGATCGCACAACGTGAAGCGGATGCTGGCCGGCCTCATCGCGTCGCTGCCCGAGACGCAGCGATACATGAAGAAGGTGCCCGCCACGCGCCGCCGCCTCGACGCCTCGATCGCATCGCTCTTCATGACACCGGTCGACGAGAGCGCAATATCTCGTTAGCCACGAGCTTTCCGGACAACGCCGCCAGCGGAATCCCCGCGCCGGGATGCGTCGTCCCGCCGCAGAAGAACACACCTTCGAATCCGGGCTCGATGTTCTTCGGCCGCTTCATCATGGCCATGAGCGAGTCGGGCGCCTTGCCGTAGAGGCTCCCGCGATCGGCAAACGTGAGCTCGGCGAAGTCTCGTGGCGTGCGGCGGCGGATGACGTCGATCGACCATCCCGGCTCCAGCCGCCGCTGGACCGTGTCGATCACCCGCCTCTCGTATTCGTCCCAGTCCCAGTCGGTGCGGGCCGGCACGTTCACCATTGCGAAGAGCGCCGCCCTTCCCGCCGGAGCGACGGAGTCGTCGGTGAAGCTGGGGTTGTTGAGGTACACCGTCGGATCTGACGGCGGCGTGCCCTCGCCGAAGATCTCGCGCCACTCCTTCGCCTCGTCGCTGGAGAAGAGGATGTTGTGGTGCACGAGGCTCGAGGAGTCGAGCTTCGCGCCGATCATCAGCACGAACGCCGAGGTCGATGGACGGAGGGAGTCGAGCCGCCTGGACATGCGCGCGGCGCCGGGCGCGGAGGCCAGAAACGTCCCCGCGGCCGTGGCCACGTCGGCGTTGACGACGAACGCGTCGCCGTCGATGGTCTCGCCGCTGGAAAGGTGCGCCCGCACGGCCCTCGATTCCGCGAAGTCGATGCGCGTCACGATCGTGTTCGGCCGGTAATCGCCACCGATGGAGCCGTATCGCCCGACCAGCTTCCGGGCCATCTCGTACAGACCGCCCTGAACGTACCAGCGCCCCAGTCCGAATTCGAGAAAGGGGATGAGGGAGAAGATGGCGGGGGTGCGGGCGGGAGCGCAGCCTGTATAGAGCGCGATGAGGCGGGCGATGCGCCGGATCCGCTCGTCGCGGAACGTGTGCACGATCAGCGAATCGAGCTTCTGAAACGGGCGCGCGCGGAGGAACTGCAGCGGAGCGAAGTCCGTCTGAGGCAGCGATCGCCAGTCCAGCGGCGGCCCGTAGATGACCGCGTCCACGGACATCCGGTACCAGCTGGCCGCCTTCGAGAGGAAGCCGAAGAACGCCTCGACGTCCGGCGGCGACAGTCGCAGCAGCGACCGCGACATCTTCTCCATCGAGTCGCTCGTCTCGACCATCGTGCCGTCGTCGAAGAAGTAGCGGCAGTAAGGGTCGAGGCGCACCAGCTTCAGCTCGTCGTGAAACGACATGCCCGCCGCGGCGAACAGCTCCTCGAACACCTCCGGCATCGTCACGAGCGAAGGGCCGGTGTCGAACCGGTAGCCGTTCTCTTCGACGAGGTTCAGCTTCCCGCCCGCCAGCGCATTCCGATCGAGTAGGATTGTCGCCACACCGGCAGACTGAAGGCGGATCGCGGCGGAGAGGCCACCGATCCCTGCTCCGACGACGACCACTTTCATTCTGAATCGTCCAATCTATGCGTAAACGAGTTGTCGTGGTCGGCGCCGGACTCGGCGGACTGGCCCTCGCGGCGCGCCTGCAGCACGGGGGCAACGACGTCGTCGTGGTGGAGAAGAACTCCTTCCCGGGCGGCCGCTGCGGGACGATCGACACCGGCGGCTTCCACTTCGACACCGGCCCGACGCTCCTCCTGATGCCGGACGTCCTCTCCCGCTTTTTCACCGACGTCGGCGCGCGAATGGAGGACTACCTCGACCTGCGGCGCATCGACCCGAACTACCGGCTGCACTTCCGGGACGGGTCGTCGTTCGAGTTCACCAGCGACAGGGAGCGGATGAGCGAGACGCTGGAGCGGATCGAGCCCGGCGGCGCGAAGGCGTTCGCGCGGTTCATGGACGAGGCCGGCTACTGCTACCGCATCGCCCGCGAGAACTTCGTCGAGCGCAACTTCGTCACGGCCGGTCAATTCTTCACCGCGTCGAACCTGACACTGCTCTTCCGCATGCGCGCCCACCGCCGGCTGTATTCGCTCATCGGCAGCTACTTCCGCGACGAGCGCCTCCGCCAGGCCTTCTCCTTCCAGACGATGTACCTCGGCCTCTCGCCGTTCAAGAGCCCCGCACTCTACACACTTCTGCCGTTCGCGGAGTTCGATGCCGGGATCTGGTACCCCACCGGCGGCATGCACCAGCTGGCCAGGGCGATGGTGCGCGTGCTGGAGGAGCGCGGCGGCGCGATCCGCTATGGCGACGCCGTGCGCCGGGTCGAGACGGCGGGCCGGCGGACCACCGGCGTGACGCTCGAGAGTGGAGAGTTCCTTCGGGCCGACGTCGTCGTCACGAACGCCGATCTTCCCTACGCGCGCGACACGCTCGTGCCGCAGACGGCGCGAAAGCGCAAATGGCGCTTCACCTCCTCCGGCTTCCTCATCCACCTCGGACTGAATCGCCGCTACGACAACGTGCCCCATCACTCCGTCGTGTTCTCCCGCGACTATGCGCGCTCCTTCCGCGAGATCTTCGAGAGCAGGATCGTTCCGGACGATCCCGCGTTCTACATCTGCCGTCCTACCGCGACCGATGACTCGGTGGCGCCGCCCGGTCACGACGTTTTGTACCTGCTCGCGCCGATGCCGCATCTGGGGGATGAAGCGGCGGTTCCCGGGGGGGCGGGTGAGGACGCCCGCGCTCCATCCATCAACTGGGAGGCCGCGGCGAGGGACCTGCGCGCGCGCATCTTCCGGCGGATGGCGGAGCTCGGCTTCGACGACCTAGAGGCGTCGATCGTGATGGAGCGGACGTGGACGCCGGTCGACTTCAGGAAAGTGCTCAATCTCGCTTCCGGCTGCGCCTTCGGCCTCTCCCACGACATGTTGCAGGTCGGCTATCTGCGGCCGCACAATCGGGACGCCAATCACGACAACCTCTACTACGTCGGAGCGAGCACGCATCCCGGGACCGGTATCCCGATGGTCCTCTTCTCCGCCGAGCTGGTGGAAAAGCGGATCCGCGAGGAGTGGCAATGAACTTCGATGCATGCAGACGGATCACCCGCGAGAATGCCAAGAGCTTCTACTTCGCATCGTTCCCCCTGCCCCGGGAGAAACGCGACGCCACGTACGCGACGTACGCGTTCTGCCGCACGGCCGACGACGTCGTCGACGACGCCCAGCCGGGCTCGGAGGATGAGGCCAGGCTCGAGCTGGGCACGCTCCGCCTGCTCCTGCGCGAGATCGAGAGCGGCGCCGTCCCCGAGCATCCGCTGTGGGGGCCGTTCGCCTGGGCTGTTCATCGATTCAGGATGCCGGTGGCCACGTTCGACTCGCTTCTCGACGGCATCGAGTCCGATCTGACTCCGCGCCGCTTCGCCACGTTCGTGGAGCTGCGCGCGTACTGCTTCCAGGTCGCGTCCACCGTCGGGCTGTCGCTCTCGCACATTTTCGGATTCCGCGAGGACGACGCTCTCTCCTACGCCGCGAACATGGGCATCGCCATGCAGCTCACCAACATCGTCCGCGACATCGGCACCGACTACCGGCTCGGGCGCGTCTACATCCCGCAGGATGAGCTGCTCTCGTTCGGCGTCGATGAAGGGCAGATCGCCGCCGGCCGCGTGGACGACCGTTTCCGTGAGCTCCTCCGCTACCAGATCGCGCGATCGCGCGAGTACTACCGCCGCGCCTTTCAGGGCATCCGGTACCTCACCCGCGACGGCAGTCACTGGACGGCGTTCCTCATGGGCGACGTCTACCGCGCCATTCTCGACCAGGTGGAGCACAACGACTTCGACGTGTTTCGCCGGCGCGCCTCTCTGACGCTGGCCCACAAGGTCGCGCGCAGCGCACTCGCGCCCATCAACTTCCGCCGCGACGTTCTGGCCGACACGGCGCCGGTCATCTCCCTGCCGGAGGAGAACGCGTGATCCGTGCGTACCAGCATCGATGGGCCGGCCCGCTCCTGGACCGGTACAACCACTACATGCTTCGCAAGGCGTTCGCGCGGCTGCGCGTTGCCGGCGTCGACTCCCTCCGCTCCATCACCGGCTCCGTCATCGCCGCGCCCAATCACAGCTGCTGGTGGGACGGCTGCGTCGATCTCTACCTGACGCGGGCGTTTCTGGGTCGCCGCAGCCTTCTGATGATGGGCGAGACCGAGCTCAGGAAGTACAGGCTCTTCTCGTCGCTCGGGATCTTCAGCCCCAACGTGCGCTACGTCATCGAGGAGCTGAAGAAGCATCCCGGGTCTGTCTTCTGGATCTATCCGCAGGGCGAGATGCTGCCCGCGCGCGCCCCGCTGGAGGTCCGCGAGGGCGCGCTGCTCATCAGCGAGAAGAGCGGCGCCCCGATCGTCCCCGTCGCCCATCGATACGAGTTCGTCCGCGACGATCATCCGGAAGTGTTCGTGCGCTTCGGCTCTCCCCTGGCGGGGCTGAAGCGCGGCGACGCCGGGACGCTCCGTTCGTCGATCGCATCGCTGCTGCAACGGGTCGACGACGACATCGCCGCACAGCGTTTCGAGGCCTACCAGCCGGTGCTCGTCGGCGCGGAGACGCGCAGCGAGCGCCTGCAGCGGCTGCGGGAGAACCGGGCGTGACACTCACGGCGCTGCAAGGCGTCAGCGAAGACGGCTTCCGGCACCCCACCGGCTCAGGCGCTCACGAGTGGTGGTACTTCGACGCCATCGACCCGGCCTCCGGCGTGGCCCTGGTCGTCATCTTCTTTCGCGGCATCCCCTTCTCCGGCGCGCGCCAGCGGTTTCCCCACGCGCCCGCGGACGACTTTCCGGCCGTGGCGTTCTCGCTCTACGGGTCGCGATCCACGGAGCTCTACTTCGTGAACCTGCACCGCTCCGTGACCATCGGCGGCGACCGCATGTCCATCGCCATCGGCGAGAACCGCGCCGCATATCGCGACGGCGTCTACGAGATCGAGTTGCATGACGAGTTGCTGGATGGACGGAGCGTCAGCGCGCGGTTCGAGTTCAAAGTCGAATCTGCGCGGGTGTCCTCACCCGCCCCAGCCGCCAGGAATGGCGGCGCTCCACACGTCTGGATCCTCGCCGCGCCGCGCTGCGAGGTCACCGGCTCGATCTCCGTGGACGGCACGACGCGCTCGTTCGCCGGCACCGGATACCACGACCACAACCTCGGGGAGCGCTCGCTGCAGGCGCAGTTCCGCCACTGGCGGTGGGGCCGCGCGCACTTTCGCGACGAGACATTCGTCTACTACGAGGCGGACGGCGTCAGCGCGCTCGATCAGCCGGTCCGCGACGAGACGCTGGCGCGCAACATCTACATGCTGCGCTACGCGGAGACGCTTCGCGCCGGCGGGTACCGCATCCGGCAGCGGCGCATCGTCGACAACGGCCCCTTCTATCTGCGCTTCCTGTCGGAGTTCACCAGTCCCTCCGGCCAGACCGTCACGGGATTTTCCGAGGTGCTCAGGCCGCGGGCGCTGGAGTGGAAGTGGTTCTGGCCGCTGCTCGACAGCAGAGTCCGGCCCCACCGCAGCGGCGATCGCGTAGGACGGAAGATCACACAGTGGCTGATCCAGCGGGGATTCTGATCCTCGGAGCGCTCCTGGCGCTCGCGATCGTGCAGCATCTGAACCTGCGTGTCTTCACGCGACCGCTGCCGGCTGCCGCGGGGCCGGAGCCGCTCCGCGTCAGCATCCTCGTTCCCGCCCGCGACGAGGAGCACAACATCGAGAGGTGCATCCGCTCGCTGGCCACGCAATCCTCGCTCGAGCTGATCGTGCTCGACGACGGCTCGACCGATCGCACCGGCGCGATTCTGGCCGGCCTCGCTCGCGAGTTTCCGCATCTTCGCCTCATTCAGGGCCGGCCGCTCCCGCCCGGGTGGCGCGGCAAGAACTGGGCGTGCCATCAGCTCGCCGGCGCCGCGCGGGGCGACTTTCTTCTGTTCACCGACGCCGACACCGAACATCACGGCAGCGTGGCCGCCGCGGTGGCATTCGCGGAAGAGACCCGCGCCGCCCTCCTGACTCTGATGCCGCGGCAGGTCCAGGTCACCGCCGTCGAGAAGCTCCTCATCCCTCTCATGAACTTCATGTTCGTGACGTTCTTCCCCGCGTTCATGCTCCGGCTCAGCCGCAATCCGAGGTTCTCCGCCGCGAACGGGCAGTTCCTGCTGTTCCGGCGCAGTGCGTACGACGCGATCGGGGGCCACGAGCGGATTCGCGGATCGATCGTCGACGACCTCGCTCTCGGCCGCCGCATCCGTGAAGAGCGGCTCACTCTGGTCACCGCCGACGGTCATGAACTGCTGAGCTGCCGCATGTACCGCAGCGCGGCCCAGATCGTCGCCGGTTTCAGCAAGAACCTCTACACCGCGGTCGGCGGAAAGCCGTTGCCGGCGCTGGCGATCGGCGCGATGCTGTTGGCGCTGTTCGTGGTCCCGCCGGTGATGGCGGCTCTGACCCTGCACCCGCTGTGGCTCCTCGGCACGCTCCTCGGCTTCCTCCTGCGCGTCCGCTCGGGCGATCGGACGATGTGGGCGCTCGCGCACCCGATGGCCATCCTGATCGCCGCAGGCGTGCTCTGGCGTTCGATGCTTCTGACATCCGGTCGCCGAGCCGTTTGGAAGGGACGGAGCATCTCGGAAGTATGATCCGCATGGAGGAGACATCGCGATGGACGTCCGAGCGCTCGAGCCACTCTTACGCAACACCACGATCAAGGCCATCGACAGCATCGCCAACAAAATCCACGAGGTCGAGGACGAGGCGGAGACCGCCGTGCGCAAGCTGCTGCGCCGCTGGAACGCGCTGACGCCGTCCGAGAAGGAGAACATCGTCGGCATCGTCATCGCCACCGCCACGACCGCCGTGGCCGCCATCGCCGCGCTCAAGGGCTCGAAGCCGAAGAAGGTCGTCAAGCAGGCGAAGAAGAAGGTCATGAAGGCGGCCAAGAAAGCCCTGTAGTGCGATTCCGCACCCTTCCTCTCGTTCTTCTCTCCCTGGCCTGCTACGCGCCGCCGGGCGCGACGGCGCAGGCGGAGGCTGAGCGTCGCCCGGCGAACGTCATCTCCGTGGCCGGCGCGGACTGGCTCGAGCGAGCCAGCCGGGCCGAGGAGGACCGGCCCGATCTGGTGATCGCGGCGATGAAGCTGAAGGATGGCGATGTCGTCGCCGACGTCGGCGCCGGAACCGGCTACTTCACGCGCCGCCTCGCCCGCGCCGTCGCGCCGCGCGGCCGCGTCTACGCGAACGACGTGCAGCCGGAGATGCTCGAGCTGCTCCGCGCCAGCGTTTCCAAGGAGAAGATCACCAACGTCATCCCGATCCTCGGAGCGACCGCCGACCCGCGCCTGCCGGACAGCGCGCTCGACTGGATCCTGCTCGTGGACGTCTACCACGAGTTCCAGGAGCCGAAGCCGATGCTGGCCAGGCTGCGCGAGGCGCTCAAGCCCGACGGCCACGTGGCGCTCGTCGAATATCGGGCCGAGGGGACGAGCGCGTCGCATATCCGCCGGGAGCACCGGATGACGAAGGACGAGGTGCTGTCCGAGTGGCTCCCGGCCGGATTCCGCGTGGTGGAGGTCATCGAGAGCCTGCCCAGCCAGAGGCTCTACATTTTTGCCAGGGAGTAGTCGGGTTCGCCCGTGCCCGCGCCCGCGCCCGTGCCCGAGCCCGGCTTTTTCGTCCCCCCGGCCGGCCCCCCACAGGATTTTCACGCTTCTCTGACAGGCCATGACCCGCCGGGTTGACGCGCGCCTGCGTAACGTCAACGCGAAAGGTTCGTTCATGGCTGACGACAAGAGAACGGCTCCCCGGTTCTTCCTGATGACACCGCAACCGGCGACGATCGGCTGCACGAATGCGGACGTCATCGACATTTCGGTGAAGGGCGCGCGGATCCAGCTCACCGAGTCGCTGCCTGTCGGCAGCTCTCTCCCGCTGACGATCGAGACGGAGGGTGCGGCGCTCGTTCTGCCGGCGCGGGTGCTCTGGAGCGATCTGGCCGCGCTCTCGCTGGACGACGAGGAGTCGGACCGCTATCAGTGCGGGCTGGAGTTCGCAAAGTCTCCTTCGATCCTCGGTCACTACATCGACGATCTGGTGCGCGCGCACACGGCGGTGGCCATCGAGGACGGGCGCCACTCGCAGCGCTATCGCGTCACAGCGAACCTGGCCGGGAAGTTTTCGTCGATTCCACCCTCGCGCGTTCTCGACATTTCGGTAAAAGGAGCGCGCATCGGCACCGGCTCGCTGCTTCCGATCGGCACGTCCGGACCGCTGCGTTTCATGCTGAACGGCAACGAGATGCCTGTCGACGTGAACGCTACTGTGGTGTGGTCGCGAGCCGCCGAGCGCAAGGGCCGCTTCGAAGCCGGCCTTCGCGTGGAGGGTGTGGAAGACTGGCTGAAGGCGGTGATCGACGAGCTGTCGCTGCGCGGCGGCGCGGTCCTGGAGCTGAATACGCTTCGTCGCAAATTCGATCCGATCGCGACATCGCGCACATCAGGATTGGTTGGACTGCTGCGCTGAAACGCGTTGCGCGCTTCATCTCCGGTAAACTGCTCGTGACGAATGGTCTTCGAGAAGACTCCGGATGATGTCACCCAGCTCCTTCCGATCCCGATCAAGAACCTCGGGCTGAAGCTCGAAGGCTCGCCGATCGAACGGTATGTCGAGCAGTTGTTCAAGGAGCTTGACGCCAAAGGCATCGAGCACTTCCGCCCCGCGTTCTACTTGACCAGCGAGTGGGGCTGCCCCTCCGAGGAGCCCGTCATCGGCGTTCCCTTCTATCTGGCCGACCGGCGCCTGGGAGCGATCGAGAGCCTCGTCAACGACATCGAGGACGAGCGCGAGATCATGATGTACATGCGTCACGAGGCCGGTCACGCCTTCAACTACGCGTACGAGCTCTACAAGACCGACGAGTGGCGCGACACCTTCGGGCCGTTCCGCCGTCCCTATCGCGATCACTATCGATTCGTCCCGTTCTCGCGGAACTACGTGCGCCACATCGCCGGCTGGTATGCCCAGAAGCACCCGGACGAGGACTTCGCCGAGACGTTCGCGGTGTGGATCACGCCGCGGTCGAAGTGGCGCGAGAAGTACAAGAACTGGCCGGCCATGAAGAAGCTGCGCTACGTCGAGCGCATCGGCCACGAGGTGGGCAGCCAGCCTCCCCTCCGCCCCCTGGGGCAGACCGACTTCACGGTCGAGGACATGGAAGAGACGATCGAGGACTTCTACCGCGCCAGCACGCGTGACGATTCCGAGTCGATCGCCGATCTGGCGCTGGACGTCGACCTCGACGACATCTTTCTGGCGCCGGAAGACGTTCAGCCGGACCGCGCCAGGAAGGCATCGGAGGTCCTGCTGGAGCATCGGAAGGACATCGTCGACAAGGTCAGCTACTGGACGGGCGTGCGCCGCCCGCTGGTGAAGGCGCTGGTCGAGGCAATTGCCACGAAAGTGGATGAACTGGGGCTGGTCGTTGACAAATCGCGCGAGGGTGAGCAGATCGTCGAGATCGTCGTCTACACGACGACGCTGGCGAGCAACTTCTTCTCACGACGCCGGTTTCCAAGACGAGGGGCGGGGAAATGAAAATCGCGGTGCTGTTCGAGCAGTGGCACGAGACGGAGGAATACCCGGGAGAGAACGCCGACATCGCGTCGGGGAAGAAGCGCAAGCGGCGGCCCAAGCTCGACCGCGAGGAGATCTTCGAGGCCCTGGAGCGCCTCGGCCACGAGACCTCGTACATCGAGCTCGACGGCCGTGACTCCTCCCTGCTGGCCGTCTCGCGCAGCAAGTCCGATCTCATCTTCAACCTGGCCGACTCCTACGGCGGAGATGACTCGAAGGACATTCACGTTCCGGCCTTCCTCGAGCTGGTCGGGTTGAAATACACCGGCTCGGGTCCTCAGGGTCTCTATCTGGCCCAGGACAAGTCGCTGGCCAAGAAGATCGTCGGGTTCCACGGACTGCACACGCCGTTCTCGGCGGTGTCGCACCGCGGCAAAGTCGACTATGCGCACGACGTGAACTTTCCGCTCATCGTCAAGCCCGTGTCCGAGGATGGATCGATCGGGATCGATCAGAATTCGGTGGTCGGTTCGGTCAAGGAGCTGATGGAGCGGATCCACTACCTGCACGAGGAGCTCGACGTTCCGATCCTCATCGAGGAGTACATCGAAGGGCGCGAGATCTACGCGGCCATCCTCGGCAACGATCAACCCGAGGCGCTCCCACTCGTGGAGCTCGACCTCTCGAAGCTTCCCGCCGACACGCCGAAGATCGCCGGCCGGGAAGTGAAGTTCGATCGCGACAGCGAGGCGTACCGCGTCACCAAGTCGGCGCTGGCCAAAGACCTCGCTGACGAGACAGTGGAAAAGCTGCAGGAAGCGGCCAAGACCGCCTATCGCGCACTGAAGCTGCGCGACTACGGCCGCATCGACATGCGCCTCAAGGACGATGGCACGATCTACGTCATCGAGGCCAATCCGAACCCGTGGCTCTCGTCACAGGCGGAGTTCGCCATGGCCGCGCGCGGGAGCGAGAGGACCTACACGGAGATGGTGAAAGCCATCATCGAGGTAGCCGCCGCGCGGTACGAGGACTGAGTGGAGCGCCCTCACTCCTGAACGGGGCGATAATCAGCGGATGTCATGGCGGATCGACCGGCAGGCCAACGGCAGGTTCGCGATCTACTCGAGCCGCGTCGACGACTACATCGTCATCGACGCCGATGAGTTGGAGATCGAGCAGATTTACGCCGAGAAGGGCGTGAAGGTCTATCTGGCCAGCGCGCGCGCGCAGATGAGCTCGCGTGTCACCCACACCGGCCCCGAGGGCGAAACGAAGATCGAGGCCAGCCGCCGGCGCGGCACCACGCCGAAGGAGGGCGCCGTGCCGATCGGCGTGACCGGATTCGTGACCAATGATGAATAGTCGCACCACTCTTGTCATCGCGCTGCTGGCCACGCTCCCCATCCCGGCCCTGGCCTCGCCCCGCGTCCGGCACACCATCAACGAGGGATGGACCTACACGGACGGCACGGTCGAACAGCGCGTGAACCTTCCGCACACCTGGAACGCCGGCGACGCCTTCGGCAAGACCAAGCCCTACCGGCGCGGCATCGGCTGGTATCGCCGGACTCTGTCGCTCGACCCGGCCCTGAAGGGAAAGCGGCTTTTCCTCTATTTCGAGGGCGCCAATCAGGTCGCGGACGTCTACGTGAACGACCGTCACGCCGGGCAGCACATCGGCGGATACACGGCCTTCGCGTTCGAGATCACGGACCTGGTCACGTTCGAGCGCGACGCCATCGCCGTCCGCGTCGACAACTCGCACGATCCCGACATCCCGCCCCTGAACGCCGACTTCACGTTTTTCGGAGGCATCTATCGCGACGTCTGGCTGATGGCCACGGATCCGATTCACATCGATGTCCTCGACCACGCCTCCCCCGGCGTGTTCATCACCAAGGACCGGACCCGCGGCACGGTCGTGAACCGGAGCGGCCGCAGCGCCCGGGTACGCGTCGTCCATCGGATCTTCGACGCCGCCGGCAGGGAGGTGGCCTCCAGCAGCTCCGCGCTCTCGATCGCCGCGGGTGCTTCCGCCCGTTTCGACGGGAGGACGCCCGCCGTTCCCGACCCCAGACTCTGGTCTCCCGATTCTCCATACCTCTATCGCGTGCGCACCGAAGTGCACGGCGGCGACCGGCTCCTCGACGCGATCGACAACCCTCTCGGATTCCGCACGTTCACGGCCGATCCGAACAAGGGTCTCACCCTCAACGGCCGGCTCCTCCCGCTGCGCGGCACGAACCGTCACCAGGATCTACCCGGTGTGGGCACCGCGGCCAGCAACGAGCAGCACCGCCGCGACGTCCGGCTGGTCAAGGAGAACGGCTTCAACTTCCTGCGCCTGGCCCACTACCCGCAGGACCCCGTCGTCCTCGACGAAGCCGATCGCGTCGGTCTGGTCATCTGGGAGGAGATTCCGATCGTCAATCTGATCGGGACCTCGCCGGCGTTCGCCGCGAACAGCGAGCGGATGCTCGTCGAGATGATCCGCCAGCACTTCAACCATCCGTCGGTGTTCTTCTGGGGCTACATGAACGAGGTCCTGCTCTCGAAGCCGAACCCGATGCCCGATCGCTACTACGAGATCGTGCCCGAGCTGGTGAGACGTCTCGAGAAGGTGGCGCGGGCCGAAGACCCGACCCGACTGACGGTGATGGCCCTCTCCTACCACGAAATCCTCGACGACCACGGCATCGCCTCGGTCCCCCACATCCTCGGTCTCAATCTCTATTTCGGCTGGTATTACGACGACTTCGATGCGTTCGGGCCGTTTCTCGACCGCATCCACGCCGAGCGGCCCGCCACGCCGATCATCGTCAGCGAGTACGGCGCGGACAGCGATGAGCGCGTGCACTCCACCGAGCCGAAGGCGTTCGACTACAGCTCCGAGCATGCGCAGAACTACCACGTCGCCTCGTTCCCCCAGCTCGAGAGCCGCCCGTTCATCCTCGGCACCGCCGTCTGGAACCAGTTCGACTTCGCCTCGGCGTTCCGGCAGAACACGAAAGTGGCGCTCAATCAGAAGGGGCTCTATTTCCACGACCGCACGCCGAAGGACATCGCGTTCTACTACCGCGCCAGCCTGACCGGCCAGCCGGTGCTGCACATCGCCAGCGAGTGGAGTGATCGCGCCGGTCGTACCGCAGAGGAACGGGTGCAACCGGTATGGGTCTACTCGAACCAGCCCGAGGTCGAACTGTTCGTGAACGGCCGTTCTGCGGGAGTCCGTCAGGTCGCCAATCGAACGGCGCGCTGGAACGTGGAGCTGGCCAGTGGCGCCAATCGCCTTCGCGCCCGGGCCGGCTCGATCGAGGATGCGACGACGATTCGCTACCACGATCGGAGTGACGGGCGCTTCGTCGCGGTGAACGCCGGCGGCGGCTACTCCTATGTGGACGAGGCGCGCGTGGTCTGGGACGCCGATCACTCCTTCGGCGGCGGCAAGCCGCGGCGCGTCTACCGCCGCATCGTCTCGACCGGACACGACGCGCTGTTCCAGGCCATGCGTGAGGGGATGTCGCACTATCAGTTCGACGTGCCGGACGGGATCTATGACGTCACCCTGGGGTTCGCCGAGCACGATGCCAAACCGGGTGAGCGCGTCTTCTCGGTCCGGATCAACGGGCGGCTTCTGGTCCGCGATCTCGATCTCGCAGCCGAGCTCGGCCCCTTCACCGCTGCCACCCGCAGCACGACCGTGGAGGCGGCGAACGGCAGCGGGATCCGGATCGACTTCACCGCCTCGCACGGCCTGCCGTCCATCGCCACTATCATGATCCGGCCATGATCGCTCGCGCTCTGGCCGTCCTGCTCCTTCTCGCCGGCTGCGCGTCGTGGCCTACCGGCGAGACTCCGCTGAACGTCATGACATTCAACATCCGCCTGAACCTGGCCAGCGACGGTCCGAATGCCTGGCCTCATCGCAAGGAGCTGGTTGCGCGCATGATCAGCTCGCAGAAGGCCGATCTGGTCGGCCTGCAGGAGGCCCTTCCCGAACAGCTCGAAGATCTGGCCACGCTGCTCCCCGACTACGCCCGCTTCGGCGACGGCCGCTCCGCGGTGCGCGGCGGAGAGTTCTGCGCGATCCTCTATCGCAAGACGCGGTTCGAAGTCCTCGAGCACGACACGTTCTGGCTGTCCGAAACGCCGTCGGTGGCAGGCAGTAAGGGATGGGACGGGGCCCACGAGCGCATCCTGACGTGGGGCCGTATGCGCGATCGCCGCACCGGGCAACTCTTCTTCCATTTCAACACGCATCTCGACCACGTCGGGAAGGTGGCCCGTCGCGAGGGTGCTCTCCTCATCGTGAGCAGAGTGGCGGACATCGCCGGCAACGCTCCGGCCATCCTCACGGGCGACTTCAACGATCTTCCGGATTCCGAGCCGTATCGCATCATCAGGCGTGCCGGATTCCACGACGCGCTCGAGATCTCGCGCACGCCCCATCGCGGGCCGATGTCGTCATGGAACGCGTTCAAAGCCATCGAGCCGGGTCGCCGGATCGACTTCGTGTTCGTGCGCGGCGAGGTCGATGTGCTCCGCCACACCATTCTCCCCGACACGTTCGGCGGAAGGTTCCCGTCAGATCACCTGCCGGTCGTGGCAAAAGTGGTTTTGAAGGATGAAGGATGAAGGACATGAACCGCCCTCACGCCCCGAAACCTACTTCAGCTCGACCGCCCCTCCCACCCCGCCCACGGAGCTCCCTCCCACCCACACGTTGAACGCCCCCGGCTCGAAGATCCAGCCGCGGTCGCCCCAGAAGCGGAGCTCCTCGCGCGCCACCGTGAACTCGACGCGCCTCGACTCCCCCGGCGCCAGCGTCACCCGGCGGAACCCCTTCAGCTCCCTCACTGGACGCGACACGGTGGCCACCGGATCATTGATGTAGAGCTGGACGACTTCGTCCCCGGCGCGCGCGCCGGCATTCTTCACCTCGGCGGAGACCACCATGCCGCCGCCGGCCGCTCGCGCGGAAAGGCCGGAGTACTCGAACCGCGTATACGACAGCCCGTGGCCGAACGGATACAGCGGCGAGTTCGGCACGTCGATGTATTTCGTCGTGTACCGATGGTTCGGATCTTCGGGTCGTCCCGTGGGGAGGCTGTTGTAATAGATCGGAACCTGCCCGAGGGTCCGCGGAATCGTCACGGGGAGCTTGGCGCTCGGATTGACGTCCCCGAACAGCACGTCGGCGACCGCGTGCCCGCCCTGAGTGCCGGGAAACCATGCCCACACGATGGCCGGGACGTTCTCCGCCGCCCAGCGAATCGTCAGCGGACGGCCGCTCATCACGACCAGCGCCACCGGCTTCCCGGCCGCGACGACCTGCTCGAGCAACTGCTGCTGGCGTCCGGGCAGATCGAGGAAGGCGCGCGAGTTCGCCTCACCGCTCATCTTCCCCTGTTCGCCGAGGGCCATGAGGACGAGGTCGGCCTGGCGGGCGATGGAGACGGCGCTCGCAATCTCCTCGTCCGTTGCGCTGAGGACAGTCCCGCCGCTGGCGTGGAGGATGCGCGTGGCCGGCGACACCTTGGCCCGCACTCCCTCCAGCAGCGCGATCGCTTCGTCCGGCTTCCCCCCCGCGTACCACGAGCCGAGCATGTCTTCCCGGCTGTCGGCGAGCGGGCCGATGACCGCGAGCGTGGCGACGTTCTTCGCGAGCGGAAGGACGTCGCGCTCGTTCCTGAGCAGCACGATCGACTTCTGGGCGACGCGGCGCGCGGCCTCGAGATGCTCCCTGGCCAGGAGCACGCTCTTCTCGCGCGACTCGT
This sequence comes from Thermoanaerobaculia bacterium, assembly GCA_035544675.1. Taxonomy (GTDB): domain Bacteria; phylum Acidobacteriota; class Thermoanaerobaculia; order Gp7-AA8; family Gp7-AA8; genus DATKCA01. The sequence goes on from DATKCA010000048.1 coordinate 18,385, forward strand.
CCACGTACGGCTGCTCGAAGAGTCCGAGGGCGAACTTTGCGCGCAGGACGCGGCGGACGGAGCGGTCGACGACGGAGACGGGAAGGCGGCCGTCGTTGACGGCGGCGGCCAGCGTCGCGTAGCTGCCGTCGACCATGGCCATGTCGACACCGGCGGTGATCGCCTTGATCGCGGCGTCTCCCAGCGTCGCGGCCACGCCGTGCTTGATCAGCTCCTGCACGGCCGTGAAGTCGCTGTCGACGATGCCACGGAAGCGCCATTCGTCGCGGAGGATCTCCGTCAGCAGGTGCGCGTTCGCCGTGGCCGGGACGCCGCTCACCGTGTTGAACGACGTCATGATGGTCCAGACACCCGCGTCGACGGCGGCCTTGAACGGCGGGAGGTAGATCTCGCGCAACAACCTCTCCGACATGTCCACCGTGTTGTAGTCCCTCCCCGCCTCGGCCGCGCCGTAGGCGGCGAAGTGTTTCGCGCAGGCCAGGATGGAGTCGGGAGCGGAGAGGTCCCTGCCCTGGTATCCGCGCACGTAGGCGGCGGCCAGGACCGATCCGAGGAAGGGGTCTTCGCCGGCGCCTTCGGCGATGCGGCCCCAGCGGGGATCGCGGGCGATATCGACCATCGGGGAGAACGTCCAGCGGATGCCGATCGCCGCGGCCTCGCGCGCGGCGATGCGGGAAGCCAGCTCCACCGACTCCGGATCCCAGGTGCTGGCCATGCCGGGCGGGATCGGGAAAATGGTGCGCAGTCCGTGAATCACGTCGTGACCGAAGAGGAGCGGGATCTTGAGGCGTGACTCCTCCACGGCGATGCGCTGCAGGGTGTTGGTCTCGGTGACGTTACCGAATCCGAAGAGCGCCCCGGTCGCTCCCCTGGCGACCATCTCCGGGATCTCCGGCTTCGAGGGCGTGTACTGGCTGAGCTGGCCGAGCTTCTCCTCGAGCGTCATGCGGGCCAGAAGCGCATCCACGCGCTCGTCGACCGAAGGCGTCTGCGCGGTGGCCCGTGCCGTGAACAGAAGCAGCAGCAGTAGTGCGCGTTGCATTCAGCGTCCTCTCATCACCCACCGCAGTCCCCGCGACAGCGCGCCGGGAAAAAGCGAGTTGTGGGTCTCGTCGTCCATGATCTCGCGCCGCACATCGTACTTGCGCCCCTGCAGTTTCGTGGTGAAACGTCGCAGATCGGTGCTCATCATCGGGTTCTCGATCGACCCGACGGCGAAGTGCGCGCGCCCCTTCGGCTTCGGCGTCTCCTTTTTCTGCAGCTCGAACATCATCCGGTCGTCGTACCAGAGCGACGGGCTCACCACCACGTAGCCGCTGAAGAGATCGGGCGCGGTCAGAAGCATCCAGCTCGCAAAAAGCCCACCATAAGAGTGGCCGACGAGAACCCGCTCGCCGCTGCTCCGGTACGTGCCATCGATCAGGGGCAGGAGCTCATCGCGCAGAAAGGCGTGGAACTTCGGCCCTCCACCCGAATGCTTCTGGTACTCCGGTCCGTAGCCGCCCTCGAGCGTATGCGTCGGCGTGTAGTCGCGCGTACGGTTCAGCCTGTATTGGGGAGGGCCGTCGTAGGCGATGCCGACCAGGATGGCCCAGCGCAGGTCGTTGCGGCCGGCCAGATGCTCCACCACGTTGTGCGCGATGGCGAACGAGTAGTCGGCATCGAGCAGATACACCACCGGATAGCGATCCTTCCCCTCTTCGTAGCCGGGCGGCAGGCTGACGTAGAGCTTGTAGGCGATTCCGTTGGTCTTCGCGGTGAGGTGGTGGATCGTGGTGCGGGGGATGATGACCGGGTCCGCGGCCGCGGTCAGAGAGACGAGAAGCGTGGAGAGCACGAGAGCCTTCATCGAGCCCGATTCTAGGTGAGATACTGATGGCGATCCGCGCAATGAGAAGACGCTGGCTGTGGGTTGCCCTGACCCTGGCAGTGCTCGCCGCCGCTTCGGTGGTGGTGCTGCTGCGTCCAGGCGACTTCGATTCCGCCCCGCCGATGACGACACCCACCGTCGATTACTCTCCGCCTCCGGTTCAAGCGACACCTCCGCCCGTCGTCGAAACGTCCGCTCCCGTCGTTCAGCCCCCGGTCATGGCGCCCATGCAGCCGGCGCCGGCGACGTCGCGATCTGCGCCGGCGTTCCAGGCCGATCGCGAGCTGACCTCCACCGCGAACATCGCCTTCAACACGCCAGAGACGATGACCGCCGGCGAAGCGGGCATCATCCATCTGCTCCTCGACCTGGAGCGGCGAGGCTCCGAGCTCGAGATCGAGATTCGGGGAGAGGGTCCCACCTCGTCCGCCGTGATCCGGGCCGGTGAATCGATGGAGGCGCGACTGGCGGGCTCCGCGTTCGACATCCGCGCCATCACGCCGGAGCTGCAGGCCATCAGCGCGCGCGACACGACCGAGTGGCAGTGGGAGATCACGCCGCGTGAGGAAGGCCGTCAGCGCCTCTTCCTCACCATCAACGCCATCGTCGGCGGGACCTCGAAGCGATCGATTCGGACGTTCGACCGGACCATCGACGTCCGTGTGAAGCCGGCCGGCCCGGCCCGCTGGATCCTCCCGGCCGGCGCCATCCTCGCTCTCCTGGCCGCCCTGCTGCATGTCCGGCGGCGGCGGGAGACCGCCTCCACGCAGCCGACGGCGGTCCTCTCGTCCACCGCTCCGCGCATCACAGGATTCGAGACGGGCGAGGTGGTCGCCGGCCGCTATCGCATCCTGCGCCTCGTCGGAAAAGGAGGGATGGGCGCGGTGTACGCGGCCGAGGATCTGGAGTTCGAGCGGGAGGAGGTGGCGGTCAAGACGATTCTCTCCACCGGCGAGGACGAGGAGCGCGCTCTGGCGCGCTTCAAACGCGAGATCCAGCTGGCGCGCCGCGTCGCCCATCCCAACGTCTGCCGCATCTTCGACGTCGGCTATCACACCGCCGGCGGCGGAAGGATCATCTTCGTCACCATGCAGCTCGTGGCCGGCCAGTCGCTGGCGGCATTCATTCGCAGGCGGGGACGGCTGGCTGAGCGCGAGGCGCTGCCGATCATCGCCCACATCGCGGCGGCGCTCGAAGCCACCCATGCGGCGGGCCTCATCCATCGCGACGTGAAGAGCGCCAACGTCATGCTGGCGGAGAAGGATCAGTCCGCCGTCCTCATGGACTTCGGCCTCGCCTGCGCCGACACGCAGGATCCCACCGATCCTTCCATCACCAAGACCGGCGCGGTCGTCGGGAGCCCGATGTACATGGCGCCCGAGCAGGCCGAAGGCGGCGCGCTCACACCGGCCACCGACATCTACTCATTCGGAACCGTGATCTACGAGATGGTCACCGGACGCCTCCCGTTCGAAGGCACGACGCCGATGAGCGTGCTGGCCAAACGTCTGCGCGAGGCTCCCACTCCCCCCACCCGCTTCGCCGCCGATCTCGATCCGGTGTGGGAGGTGACGATCCTCAAATGCCTGGAGCGCGATCCGGCACGCCGCTTTCAGAGCGCATTGGACGTGATCCGCGCGCTCGAGGGCAGCGGCGAGCGCGAGACGCAGGTGATGTGAGCGATGAACGAATTCATCCCCGTCATCTGCCCCTACTGCGGCGAGCCGGCCGAGCTCGACTTCGAAGACCAGGGTTGGAGCCGCCAGACCTACGTGCAGGACTGTCCCGTCTGTTGTCAGCCCTGGCAGGTCGAGCTCACCCGCGACCGCGACGGCGACTGGAACGCGTCGCTGAAGACCGCCGACGAATGATCGGGCCGGTCAGTACGTCACGTTCAGGAAGTTGTACATCTCCCTGAACTGCTTGCCGCCGACCTCGAAATAGGCCTGGGCGCGGATCGACAGCGGCTCGGTCGGATCGAGCCCCTCTTCCGAGGCGAAGGCCATGGCCGACAGATTGAACACCTTGGTTTCACCCGCCGCGAGCGTCTCGTTCAGGACGCGTTCGGTGGGACGAATCCCAAACTGAACCATGCCCGGAGAGGCCACTCTCACAGAGCGCACGATGATCGGCTCTCCGGCGAGATTCGTGATCTGCACATTGATACCGACGGGCGCCTCGAATCCGGAGCCGAAGAACGGCTGGCCGGTCGCAGCAACGCTGAGCTCGGGACGCGGGATGTTCGCCGGCCGCTGAGCCCCGGTGGCGCACGCCGCCGCAATGACGAGAGAGATGGCGACAACCCTGCGTTTCTGCATCGTGCGATTCTATCCCCGGGCCCGACTTTTCCATCGCCGGCATTGCATGATGGCGGGTTACCGCGGGCGGGCTGTCTCGAGCAGCACGCAGGCGTGCGGACCGACCACGATCTCGCCGCGCACCGGTTCCATCGATGCGAATGACTCCCGCGTGGGACGCGAGGTGTCGACGATGCGCATCCACTCGAGGGGTGGAAGTTGGAATGTCAGCGGCTCGATCCACGAGTTGATGGCGAAATACAGACTGCGCTCGCCGGCGATCTGCATGGCCAGAGCGCGGCTGTCGTGGCCGAAATCGGGCTCGAAGAGCCGCACGCCGTGCCAGAGGACGTCGCCGGTGCCTTTGAAGAACTCTTCGCGCCGGAGCGAGGGATGCTCGCGGCGGAACGCGATCAGCCGGCTCGTGAACTCGACCAGGTCGCGCTCACGCTCGACCAGCGACCAGTCGATCCAGCTGATCTCGTTGTCCTGGCAATACGCATTGTTGTTCCCCTGCTGCGTCCGCCCGGCCTCGTCGCCCGCCAGCAGCATCGGCGTCCCCCCGGACACGAAGAGGATGGTCAGGAAGTTGAGAGTCTGGCGGCGGCGAAGCTCGAGGACGTGCGGGTCGCTGGTCGATCCTTCCATGCCGCAGTTCCAGCTGGCGTTGTCACCTGCTCCGTCGCGGTTCCCCTCGCCGTTTGCCTCGTTGTGCTTCTCGTTGTACGAGACGAGATCGCGCAGCGTGAACCCGTCGTGGCATGTCACGAAGTTGATCGAGTGCAGCGGATTCCGTCCCGACGGCTGGTAGAGATCCGAGCTTCCGGCCAGCCGCGTGGCCAGCTGTCCGGTCAGTCCGGCGTCGCCGCGGACGAAGCGGCGGACGTCGTCGCGGAACGCCCCGTTCCATTCCGCCCAGCGCGTTCCGCCCTGGAAGCGTCCGACCTGGTAGAGGCCAGCGGCGTCCCACGCCTCGGCCACGAACGCGGTCTCCGCGAGGACCGGATCGCGCGACAGCTCGTCGATGAGCGGCGCGGTCTGCATCTCCGAGCCGTCCAGTCCGCGGGTCAGGACCGAGGCGAGGTCGAAGCGGAAGCCGTCGACGTGCATCTCGGCGACCCAGTAGACGAGCGCGTCGCGGATCAGCTCGCGGATGGCCGGCTGGTTGCAGTTGAGCGTGTTGCCGCAGCCGCTGAAGTCGAGGTACGCGCCGGTGGCGGGATCGAGCAGGTAATACGCTGAGTTGTCGATTCCGCGGAATGACCACGTCAGCTCGCGCACCCTCCCCCCGCCCTCCGCGGTGTGGTTGAAGACGACGTCGAGGAAGACCTCGATGCCGGCGCGGTGCAGCTCGCGCACCATCGTCTTGAACTCGTCGATCTGCTCGCCGGCCGATCCCGACGCGAAACCGGCGTGCGGCGAGAAGAAGTTGATCGGGTTGTAGCCCCAGTAGTTCGAGAGCCGGGGCGCGTACGCCGGATCGAGGCCCTCGTTGATGGACGTCTCGTCGAACTCGAAGACCGGCAAGAGCTCGACGGTCGTGACGCCGAGGCGTTTGAGGTACGGGATCTTGTCGATGAGGCCGAGGTAGGTGCCGGCGAATCCCTTCACGTGCAGCTCGTAGATGACGCGCTCGGAGGGCGGGACGCGCGGGAAGGTGATGTCTCTCCAGTCGAACCCACGCGTGACGGCGAGCGAACGCCGGCGCGTGGCGCGGCCGTTCTCCCACTTCGCGCTGATCGCTTTCGCGTACGGGTCGATCAGCAGGATGGACCGGTCGAATCGATCGAGCGGCCCGCGCTCTTCTTCCGCGCGATCCATCCACCATCCGTACTCCACGGGGAGGTCGACGCCCTCCACCATGACGTGCCAGACGTGTCCGGTCTTGTGCAGGACCGAGTCGAGATCGAAGGAGATGAACGGCCTCTCTTCCCCAGGCCGGAACAGATCGAGTCCGACGCTCGTGGCGCGGCTGGAGAAGATCGCGAAATTGATACAGGCATCGACGCGGCTGACGCCGAGAGGGACGGGCGAGCCGGCCGTCCAGCGGATGGGTTTCGCGTTCGCTTTCATGGACGAGTGGAGCCGTCAATGTATCACTTGGGGGTCAGGTGCTATGCTCTCGCGCGAACAGGAGGCCGTGATGCGCCGTGTTTTCCTATCGCTCGCCCTTCTCGTGGTCGCCGCTCCGCTGGTCGCGCAGCGCGTGAAAATCGTTCCGCCAGTCACGCCGCACTGGCTTGCCGAGAGTGTGCAGTCGTGGAACCTGGCCGTGTCGGAAGTGGTGGAGCACGGCTCCGACCAGACTGTCGCATTCCCGACCGGAATTCCAGAGTGGCCGTATCTCGTGCTGTGGCGATCGACTCGCCCGCCGGGCGAAGGCGACTCTCTCCGCATCGGGAACAACAGTTCCGTCACCGCGGTGGACGCGAACTTCAACCTCGCCCAGTTCAGCGAGATGAGCGCGGCCTATGCGGCGTTCACGGCCATCGACCCGGCCGCGAAGCCGCGTCTGGTCACGATGCAGGACAACGAGTTCCTCGTGTTCTCGGTCAAGCCCTGCGGCACGCCACCTGACGGCCGCACCTGCACGCCCTGAGGGCGTCGTAGAATCCGCGGCGTGCCGGTCGATCTCGAGACTCTCCGCCGTGAAGCCGAACTCCTCCGGGAGGAATGGAGCCGCGGGCAGTGGATCCCGTATCCGGATGCCTACGACGACGACTGCAAGGCCAACCCCGGTGCGATCGCCGAGCGCTGCCTCGAGCTGGTCGAGGAGATGGCCCAGGCCCGCGCGGAGATGCACCACCTCATGCATCACTTCGGCGCCATGCGGATTCAGATCCGGGATGAGTCCGGCCAGCAGACGTTCGACGGAACGCTCGCCGAGTGGCTCGTGAGAGACGACTCCGACGCGTGAGTGAGTCGCCCATTCGCGCCGGCCTGATCGGCCACGGCAAGGCCGGGCAGGTCTTCCATGCACCGCTCATCCAGTCTGTCACCGGTCTGGAGCTGGCCACGATCATCAGGAGCCGGACCGATGACGCGGCGGCGCTCTTCGAAGACCGCAGCATCGACCTCGTCGTCGTGGCCACGCCGAACGCCACTCATTTCGAGCTTGCGGAGCGCGCGCTTCTGGCGGGCAAGCACGTGGTGGTGGACAAGCCGTTCACGGTCACGGCGGCGGAGGCGACCCGCCTCATCGATCTCGCGCACGAACGGAATCGCGTGCTCACGGTCTTTCACAACCGGCGGTGGGAGGGCGACTTCCTCACCGTCCGGCGCCTGCTCGACGGCAGCGCACTGGGGCGCCTCATCAGCTACGAGGCGCGCTTCGATCGCTTTCGCGCCGAGCCTCGCCCCGCGGCATGGCGCGAGAGCTCAGACCCCGGCAGCGGAATCCTCTACGACCTCGGATCGCATCTGATCGACCAGGCGCTGCTCCTGTTCGGGCCGCCCGAGCGGGTGACGGCGGATGTCCGGAACGAGCGCGGCTTCGGCGGAGCCGATGATGCGTTCGACATCTGGATGCACTACGCCGGGCTGAAGGTCACGCTGACGGCCGGGATGCTCGTGCGCGAGCGGACCCCGCGCTACACGCTGCGCGGGACCGATGCGACGTTCGTCAAGTTCGGACTCGACCCGCAGGAGGCGGACCTCGCTGCGGGCCGGTCGCCGCGCGATCCCGGCTGGGGCAGGGAGCCGCGGGACAACTGGGGCACGCTCATCGCCGATCGCGGCGAGCTGACCATCGAGACACTGCCGGGAAACTACGCGGCGTTCTACGAGAACGTGCGCGACGCGATCCGCGGCCGGGCGCCGCTGGCCGTCGACCC